>NZ_JBEZYU010000040.1:0-51426 GCF_040638875.1 Nocardia sp. NPDC024068
ATACCCCGCACCTCAAGGGGGGTGCCCCGACATGTGAGACCGCGAGCCCCGCGGGGCGCCGCAGGCGCGAGTCTCGAGAGCGGAACCACTGGACCAAGGGGGCCTCCCCCCGTGGCGCCGAAAGCGCCACCAAAATTATTGAATCCGGATTCAAGTTCGATTACGGTCGGGGAGCAGCGAACGGCCGCCCCCCGGCGCATCGAGCCGCGCCCCGAAGATCGGAGTTCTCGTGGAACTGTTCACCTCGACCGACCGTGCCCGCGAGTATCGGCAGCGCCTGCTCGCGTTCATGGACGAAAGCGTCTACCCGGCCGAGCCGGTGTACGCCGGGCAGATGGCCGAGGCCGGGGATCCGCACCACCATCCGCAGATCCTCGAAGATCTGAAGGCCGAGGCCAAGAGCCGTGGTCTGTGGAATCTGTTCCATCCGCATCCGGAGTGGGGGCCGGGGCTGAGCAATCTGGAGTACGCGCCGCTGGCCGAGATCATGGGCCGCAGCCCGGCGCTGGCACCGGAGGCCTGTAACTGTTCGGCCCCCGATACCGGGAACATGGAGGTCTTCACCCTCTTCGGTACCCAGGAGCACAAGGAACGCTGGCTCGAACCGTTGCTCGACGGGACCATCCGGTCGGCGTTCGCGATGACCGAGCCCGGGGTGGCCAGCTCGGATGCGACGAACGTCGAGATGCGGATGGAGCGCGACGGCGACCACTATGTCCTCAACGGCCGTAAATGGTTCGCCTCCAACGCCATGCACCGCAATTGCAAGGTGCTGATCGTGATGGGCAAAACCGATCCGGACGCGCCGAAGCACCGTCAGCAGTCGATGATGGTGGTGCCGATCGATGCCCCCGGTGTGCGGGTGGTGCGGAATCTGCCGGTGTTCGGTTATATCGACCGGGAGGGGCATGCCGAGATCGATTTCGCCGATGTCCGGGTGCCGGCGAGCGATGTGCTGAAGGGGGAGGGCGAGGGGTTCGCGATCAGCCAGGCGCGGCTCGGTCCGGGTCGTATCCATCACGCCATGCGGGCGATCGGGATGGCCGAGCGGGCGCTCGAACTCATGTGCGCGCGGGCGGAGTCCCGGACCACCTTCGGCCGTAAGGTCAGCGAACGGGCCAATATCCGGGACTGGATCGCGGAGGCCCGCATCGATATCGAACAGGCGCGGCTGCTCACCCTGAAAACGGCGTGGATGATGGACACCGTCGGCAACAAGGAGGCGCGGACGGAGATCGCGGCCATCAAGATCGCGGCGCCGGTGATGGCGTTGCGCATCGTGGACCGGGCCATTCAGGTCTACGGCGCGGCCGGGGTCACCGAGGATTTCCCGCTGGCGAGTATGTACGCGCATCTGCGGACGCTGCGTATCGCCGACGGCCCCGACGAGGTGCACAAACTCACCATCGCGCGGGCCGAACTGGGTAAGGCGCGGGCGGCCGCGGAGGCCGCCGCCGGCTGACCCGGGCGCGTATCGGCGGGAGGTGACCCGCACACCGGCGCCCACCGCCCGATACGTTGGATATGTCCGGTCGGCCCGGCGTGGGTCCGGTGCCGGTGCGGGCGGGCACGAGGAGGCTATCCATGACGGTCGAGACCGGAACCGAACCGAGCAGGCGGCGTCACATCCTGTTGGAGCTGGGCTTCGCGACCACGCTGCGCGGCGACGAACTGCACGGCGCGGCCACCATCACCCCGCAGATGCATGTGCCGGGCACCGGCCGGTTGCGGACCTCGGTACTCGCCACCTGGACCGATACCGTGACCGGGCTGCTGGCGGCCCTCACGCTGGGTCCGCGGGTGCCGGTCACCCTCGAACTCGACGTGCACCTGTACCGCCCGGCGCCCGGCTCCGGTGAGATCAGGGCGGTGGGACGCAAGATCAAGGCGGGCCGGTCGGTGTTCGTGGCCGAGGTCGAGTGGACCGTGGACGGGGAGCCGTTCGCGTTCGGCGGTGGTTCGTTCATGGTGTCGCCGAACGAGGAGTTGCGGCTGCCCGCGGAGCTCAGCCTCGATATGCCGATTTCGGAGCATCTGCTCGAGGTGCCGCTGGCCGAACGGGCGGGGTGTGAGCGCACGGCGCCCGGTACCGCGGTGCTGCCGCGCACCGATGACGGCCTGAACGCCTCGCGCACCGTCAACGGCGGGTTGATCGCTCTGGCCGCGGAGGAGGCGATACTGTCGCTGGCGCCCGGCGCCACCCTGAGCACCCTCGGATTGCGCTACCTGCAACCGGCCCGGGTGGGTCCGGTGGTCGCGGACGCGACCCTGCGGGCCGATGTCGGGCGGGCGACGCTGCGTGATTCCGGTAACGACGATCGCCTCACCACCTTGGCGACCGGCCGCCTCTTCCATGACAGCGAGTAACCGGTGAAAGCCCGGGAAGACAGTGGTTCTCCCGGGTCGGCGGCGGTCTCGGTGGCGATGTCGGGAAAGCCCGCGCGACCGGCCCCCAAGAGCCGCCGCGGGGTACGCACCCGCGGCGCCCTGGTGGACGCGGCCCGGCGGGTTTTCGAGGAGGACGGTTTCCTGGATGCCCGGATCAGCGATATCACCCGGACCGCCGGGGTGGCCGCCGGTTCCTTCTACACCTATTTCGACAGCAAGGAAGAGATCTTCGCCGAGGTCGTGGCCCAGGTCCGCGACGAGATGCTGCATCCGCATGTGCGGGTCCGCGGCGGCAGTGGCGATCCGCGGGACTGGATCTCCGCGGCCAACCGGGAATATCTGAAATCGTATCGGCGCAACGCTCGCATGATGGCGGTCCTCGAACAGGTTTCGCGGATCGACCCCCAGTTCGCGGCACTGCGCGCCGAACGCGCGTCGGCGTTCGTCGATCGCAATGCCGCCCTGATCCGGGATCTGCAGGAGCAGGGTGTGGCGGCCGCCCGGCTGGATCCGCGGGTCACCGCGCTGGCGCTGTCGAGCATGGTGAGCAAGATGGCGTATCTGGTGTTCGTGGAGGGCGAGAAGATCGACACCGCCACGTTGCTCGAAACGCTCGACTGGATCTGGTTCAACGCGTTGCAGTTGCCCGGGCCCGCGTGATCAGACCGGGCCCGGCGCCGTCGTGCGGCGGGGGACGAGGGTGCCGGGATGAGTACTGCTACTCGCCGCCGGCCGGGGTTTCCACGGGCTCACGGGTCGCGGCGAACCCCCGGAACCGCCGCAGATAGCCGACCACGCGGCGCAGCGGGACAGCGCGCGGCCAGTCCTCGGCGCGGAAGTAGGCATCCGTGCCACCGTCGACGAATATCACACTGCCGCAAAGGAATTCGGCCGACGGTGACAGCATCATGCAGACCCAGTCGGCGATGTGATCGGGTTTGCCGTAGCCGCCGGTGGGCACCGGGAACGCCTTGACGGCCTTGGCTTCCGCGGGGGAGGCGAGCTGGCGTTCCAGCAGCGGGGTCAGGATGGCGCCGGGGGCGATGACATTGAGCCGGATCCCGGTCCCCGCCCATTCCGGCCGCACCGCGTGGCGGCGGACCCAGTGGCTCACCGCGATCTTGGAGGCGGCGTAGACGAACGGCGCGGCCTGTTTTCCGAACAGGCGCACCGAGCGCACGGCCCGTTCGGTATCCCCAGCGAGGAAGGCCCGGACCGTCCGGCCCTGCACCACGGGCACCGTGGTCGAGGAATTGCTACCGAACGCGACCGCCCGCGCGGAACCGGTGGCGGCCAGCGCCGGGCGCCAGCCGTCGAGCAGCTCCACCACGCCGAGGTAGTTCACCGCCGCGATTACCGGCAGCCGGGTGGGATCGGGTACCGGACCCAGGCCGGCGGCGAGGACGGCGCCGTCGAGGCGGTTGTCGGCGGCGGCGAGCACACCGTCGATGGCGGCCCGGCGCCCTGCCGGGGTCGACAGATCGGCGACGATATCGGCTTCCTGGATATCCACACCGATCACCCGGTGGCCCTGCGCGATCAGTTTCTCGGCGACCGCCCTGCCCATCCCCGAGGCCGACCCCGTGACCGCGTAGACACCCATCCGCTATCCCTCCGTCCGGCCCGGGCGCAACCCGCGCGCGATTTTCGTCGGAGTCTGTCAGAACTGCGGAAGGTGTCAAGCGCACTGGAAGGGGCCCCGGCGCGGGGCGCGGCGCTCGCGCCGGTGGCAGAACGACACTCGCGCCGGTGGCAGAACGACACTCGCGCCGGTGGCAGAACGACACTCGCGCCGGTGCCGGACCCGCGCTCGCGCCGGTGTCAGAACGGCAGGTCCAATGTCTCGGGCAGCGTGAGGCAGACCAGCCCGAAATCGTGGCCGACCTCGACATTGACCACCGTGGACGCGCCTTCGCGGAACCGGTCCGGGCCCGCGGAGACCAGATGGCGGCCGATCACCGTGGGGCGCCAATCCGCGGTGTAGATCCCGGGTTCGTCCTCGGTGACGGGGCCGAAGGTTCCGCCGCCGGGGGTGTCGTTCACCCAGTCCTGCAGCGTGACCCCGGCGCCGGGATCACCGGCGACGACAACGGTGTAGGTGCACCCGACGCCGTACTGGATGAAGCCCAGGCCGAACCCGCCGGTGACCCGGACGGCGGTGACGTCCGCCGCGGCGGTGGGCGCGAAACCGGCTGCCGCTGCCGTGATCGCCAGTGTGGTCAGTCCGATACGGAAGCTCGCTGCGGTGGTCATGGCGCGTCTCCGGTCCTCGGCGGTGCCTGCGGGTGGAAACCTCCTGTGTGTAGTGCAGCACGGCCGGGACCGCGGGGCACAGTCCCGCCGGGTCACGAAGTGGGCGCGGAATTGCCGGTGGTTGTAACACGCAGGCGCCTACGCGTGAATAACGGTGCATAAACGTTATCGACCCCGGCGGATTGCCAGAGGAATGCTGACGGGCCGGTTTCCGGCCCCTCGCCGGATATCGCATCGGCCTATAACCATTGCACCGGGGGAGTTTCGGGGAATTACTGCCCGGCAGTCCGGTTATTGGACAGCAATTTAAAGGATTAATTCTCCTGTTAATTGTGGATATGCGCGGTAAGTCGGAATCTCGGTATGGTCCTGTGCGCGAAGTGAAATCGCAGCCGCCCGCTCCCGGACGGTCCACGTGAGAAGGATTGAACGTAATGAAGTTCGGCACTTTCGCCGCCACCACACTTCTGGCCGTCGCCGCTGTAGGAATTTCCGCCGCGACGGTGAATGCCGAACCGGCGGCACCGGCGGCACCGGCTCCCGAGATCAAGAGCGAGGGCGTCGACCAGGGCGTCGCCTACGAGACCAGCGTCGATCAGAAGACGCAGACGATCACCACCGCGGTGCGTGACGGGCTGTTCGAGCTGACGCCCGACGGCGCCAAGGCCGTCCTGAAAGCCGTCAGCGGCGCCGTTGTGGCCGAGGTGCCACTGAAATACGACGTCTCCGGCAGCGAGGTGGAGGTCGCCCACGAGATCAGCGCCGACGGCAGCACTCTCGAACTGACCCCGACCGTGACGGCCGAGAACATCGGCGAGATGCGGCCCGTCAGCTCCATGGCCCGGCTGACCGACGAACTGAACAAGAACGTCGCCGGTGTCGCCGTGGGCGCGGTGGTCGGCGGTCTGCTCGGCGCGCTCGTCGGACTGGGCTTCCTGAGCATCATCACCGGCCCGATCGGCCTGGTCGTCGGCGCTGTGGCCGGCGGCTACATCATGGGCGGGCAGCCGTTCGGTGACGCCGTGACGGCGGTACTGCGCGGGGAGCCGTGACCCAGCCGGACCAGGAGGACGGCGGTCGCCCGCCGCTCTCGCAGCAGGACAAACGAGCCCGCGTCGGGGCGACCGCGGCCGCGATTGCCATCGCGGCCGTGGTCACCTCGATCGTGCTGGGGATCGGCGTGGCCGCGCTGCTGGCCACCGCCGGCGGCGGCGAGGAGCCCACGGCGGACCTCGCGGCGCCGACTCCCGCGGTCACCACCGGTCCGGTTGCCTCCACCCAGGTGCCGGGCGTTCCCGCCGCGCCTTCGTCGGTGGCGTCGTCCGCCCCGGCCGCCCCCACCACCACGCCGCCGGCGTCGGGGATCGCGGGGGAGATGAACAAAGAGGCGAAGGAAGCGCCGCCGAAGGTCGAGGTGGCCGCCGGTGAATGTCTCAGCGGTTTCGGTGAGAAGGACGTCACCAAGGCGGCCTGCGGCAGTGCGGAATCCCGGTACAAGGTGACCAGCGCGGGCCCGCCGGGCACCACCTGCCCGGCCGACGCGGATGCCGGCCACACCGTCGCCGAGACGACCCTGTGCCTCGATATCGACTGGGTCGTCGGTAGTTGTGTCGATGTCTCGGGTGATCAGCCGCAGCGCGTCGAATGCGGACCCGGCGGGATGCAGGTCGTCAGCATTCTGCCGGAGACCAACAATGTGAACGCGTGCCCGTCGGCCGATAACGGATTCGTCTACGACGAACGTCGATTCGTGGTCTGCTTCACCGATCTCTAGGGCTGTGCCCGACCGGCCGGATCCGTCGGGTCCGCGGCCGGTCGGGCAGCCCGGCGGTGCGGCGCCAGGCGCTTTGTCCGGTTCGCGCGATAATGGGGCCATGGTCCTGACCCGTCGCCGGCTGTTACAGACCGGCACGGCCGCAACGGCCGCCGTACTGGCCGGGGCCGGTCTGGCGAGCAGTGCGCCGTTTCGCGCTCCGCGCCTGCTCGGTGATCCGTTCACGCTGGGCGTGGCCTCCGGTGACCCGCTACCCGATGGGGTGGTGCTGTGGACCCGGCTGGCGCCCGATCCTTTTGCCCCGGACGGTCTCGCGTCCACGGCCCGCGCACCGGTCACGGTCGACTACGAGGTCGCCGAGGACGAGCATTTCCGCCGCGTCGCGGCGCGCGGCAGTGCGGTGGCGACCCGGGAACTGGCGCACAGTGTGCATCCCGAGGTGCGGGGGCTGGCCCCGGATCGCTGGTACTTCTACCGCTTCCGGGCAGGTTCGGCGATCTCACCGGTGGGTCGCACCCGGACCGCGCCGGCGCCCGGTGCCCGGGTCGATCGGCTGCGGTTCGCCGTCGCCTCCTGTCAGCACTGGAGCTCGGGTCACTACACGGCCTATCGGCATCTGTGCGATGAGGACCTCGATCTGGTGGTCCATCTCGGGGACTACATCTACGAGATGGAGTGGGCGCGTGGCCGCGCAGGCGTCGAGATCCCCTCGGCCCTGCGGGAGGAATCCACCGACCTCACCGGGTACCGGTTGCGGTACGCGTACTACAAGGCCGAACCCGAACTGCGGGCCGCGCATGCCGCGTTCCCGTGGGTCTGTACCTTCGACGATCACGAGATCGACAACAACTGGGCGGGTTTCGATCCGGGGGCGGGTATCGATATCCATCTGCTGCCCGCGTTGTTCCGGCGCCGGAGAGCGGCGGCGTTCCAGGCGATGTACGAGCATCTGCCGCTGCGGATCGGCCAGTTGCCGTCGGGACCCCATACGCGGATGCATCGCCGCTACTCCTTCGGCTCGCTGGCCGATCTCACCATGCTCGACACCCGCCAGCACCGCTCGTCACTGGTCTGCGGGGACGGCGCGAATCTGGTGGTGGACTGCCCCGATCGTTTCGCCGCCGACCGTACGATTCTCGGTGCCGGCCAACGGGAGTGGCTGATCGACGGACTCACCCGGTCCACCGCGCGCTGGCAGATCCTGGGCAACCAGGTGGCGATGGCCCAATCCGATCACGACCCCGGACCCGCCGTGGTCGTCGGCACCGACGCCTGGGACGGCTATGTGGCCGACCGCGACGCCGTTCTCGCCGCGGCCGCGGCGCGGGGGCGCGGTGATCTGGTCGTGCTGACCGGTGACCGGCACGAGAACTATGTGGCCGATATCCGCGGCGATTACCGCGACCCGGGTTCGCCGGTGGTGGCGACCGAATTCACCGGCACCTCGATCACCACCGGCCGCGACGGCGCCGATTCCACCCCGCGCGGCCGGATGCTGCTGGCCGCCAATCCCGATATGAAATTCTTCAACAGCCAGCGGGGTTACCTGCGAGTGGAAGTGGACGAACGGCAGTGGCGCACCGATTTCCGGGTGGTGCCCTATATCCGGGAACCCGGCGCGCCGGTGAGCACCCGGGCGTCCTATGTGGTGGAGCACGGCACACCGGGGGCGCACGCGGCCTGGGATCCGAGTGCGCCGGCCGGTGCGGACGGCGGCGGGCCGCAGCAGCCGGTGGCCGGGGCGGGCGGATGAGTCGCGAGCCGGGGCCCGGACGTACGGGTCGGTCCCGGCCCGGGTATCGCGGACTGTCCGGTTTGGCCGGAAATGCCGATTTTGTGTCCGTGGGTGTGTTTCCTCCGGGGTGACCCAGGCCATAGTCTCGAACGATGTCCAGTTCCGCATCCAGCCCCGGCACCGGCGCCGGGCACGGCCAGGCCTTCGATACCGCCGGGCAGGCCTTCGACTACGACGTACTCGTCATCGGCTCCGGATTCGGCGGCAGTGTGAGCGCCCTGAGACTGACCGAGAAGGGTTACCGGGTCGGCGTCGTCGAAGCCGGGCGCCGGTTCGCCGACGACGAATTCGCGGCCACCTCGTGGCGCGCCAAGCAGTATCTGTGGGCGCCGTTTCTCGGGTGCTTCGGTATCCAGCGACTCACGCTGCTGAAGGACACCCTGATCATGGCCGGCGCCGGAGTGGGCGGTGGTTCGCTGGTCTACGCGAACACACTGTACGAACCGCCGGAGAAATTCTTCCGGGACCGCCAGTGGGCGCATATCACCGACTGGAAAGACGAGCTCGACCCGTACTACGACCAGGCCAAACGCATGCTGGGCGTGGCCACTAACCCGGCGACCACCGCCCCGGACCGGGTGCTCAGCGAAATCGCCGCCGAACTCGGCGTCGCCGATTCCTACCAGCGCACGCCGGTGGGGGTGTTCTTCGGCGGACCCGGCGCCCGGCCCGGTGAGGATGTCGCCGATCCGTATTTCGGTGGCGCCGGTCCGGCCCGGCGCACCTGCACGCACTGCGGCGAATGTATGACCGGATGCCGCCACAATGCCAAGAACACCCTGGTCAAGAACTATCTCTATCTGGCCGAACAGGCTGGTGCCACGGTGCATCCGCTGCGGACCGTCACCGATGTGAAACCCCTGCCGGGCGGCGGCTACGCGGTGAAAACCGCGACCACCGGGCGCTGGGTCCGTAAGAAGCGCACCACCTACACCGCCGAACAGGTGATCTTCTCCGCGGCCGCGCTGGGTACCCAGCGACTGCTGCACAAGTTGCGTGATTCCGGGTCGCTGCCGAATATCTCCGGACGCCTCGGGTTCCTGTCCCGGACCAACTCCGAGGAACTGCTCGCGATCCGCAGCCGGGACAAGAACAACGATTTCACCAAGGGGGTGGCCATCACCTCCTCGATCCACCCCGACGCCGACACCCATATCGAGCCCGTGCGCTACGGCAAGGGCAGCAATGTGATCTCGCTGATGGGCAGTGTGATGGTGGACGAGGAACCCGGGGTGTCCAAACGCCGTCTGTGGTTCCGTGAGATGTGGCGCCACCGCCGGGACCTGCCGCATCTTCACAACCCGCGGGGCTGGTCGGAGCAGATGATCGGCCTGCTGGTGATGCAGTCACTGGACAACTCGATCACCACCTACACCAAACGTGGGTTGTTCGGCCGGAAGATGACCACCCGGCAGGGTGAGGGCGCCCCCAACCCGACCTGGATCCCGGCGGGTCACGAGGTGGGCCGCCGGGTCGCGGACAAGATCGACGGCATTCCCGGCGGCGCCAGCAGCAGCGTGTTCAATATTCCGATGACCGGCCATTTCATCGGCGGCTGCGTGATCGGCGAGAGCCCCGAGACCGGGGTGGTGGATCCCTACCACCGCCTGTACGGGCATCCGGGAATCCATGTGATCGACGGTTCGACCATTTCGGCCAACCTGGGGGTGAACCCGTCGCTGACCATCACCGCGCAGTCCGAACGCGCCGTGGCCCTGTGGCCGAACAAGGGCGAGGCCGACCCGCGGCCACCGCTCGGGGAGCCCTACCGGCGGATCGCGCCGGTGGCCCCGGTGGCGCCGGCGGTGCCCGAAATGGCCCCGGCGGCGCTGCGGCTGCCGCTGATCGTGGTGAATCATCGCGAACATCCCGGGGTGGTCGCCGGCGAGCGGAACTCCTGATCGGACCCGACTTCCGAATCGGATATACCGGACATCGGGTCGTCGGCGGACGCGCGCCGGCGACCCGGGTCACGGCATCTGTGAGGCCCTTCACATAAGCTGGGAAATAGCTGATCGGAGCCGGTCGGCCATGCCTGTTCGGCAAGCGTTGCGTTTACCCGGGGCATATGCCGGGTAACGGTTTGGAGTCGATACTCGCCGGAACCCGGTCGCCGGCGAGCGCGACGTCATGGGTCGGCCGGGCCGACGCGGATGCGTACGCCGGAGAGGACTGACCGTGACGGACCAGCAGCCGGAAGCAGCACAGGAAGCACCACAGCTCAGAAAATCGGTAGCGGCCTCGGCCATGGGCAACGCCACCGAATGGTTCGACTACGGCGTCTACGCCGCCACGGCCACCTACCTGACCGACGCCTTCTTCCCGGGCGAACTCGGCACGCTGGGCACCATGCTCGGCTTCGCCATCTCGTTCCTGCTCCGCCCGCTCGGCGGCATGGTGTGGGGCCCCCTCGGCGACCGGGTCGGCCGCAAGGTGGTCCTGGCCACCACCATTCTGATGATGGCCGCGGCCACCGGTTTGATCGGCGTCCTGCCGACGCACGGCCAGGTCGGGGTGCTCGCGCCCATCCTGCTGATCCTGCTGCGAGTGGTCCAGGGCTTCTCCACCGGCGGTGAGTACGGTGGTGCGGCCACCTATCTGGCGGAATGCGCCTCGGACAAGAAACGTGGGTTCTTCGGCAGCTTCCTGGAATTCGGCACTCTCGGCGGCTTCGTCGGCGGCTCGGCGGTCGTCCTGCTCTGCCAGCTGATTCTCGGGTCGGACGCCATGCACGACTGGGGCTGGCGGATCCCGTTCCTGATCGCGATCCCGCTCGGTGCCATCGGCTGGTACCTGCGGACCAAGCTCGACGAGTCGCCGGTTTTCACCGAGGTCAACAAGAAAGAGCATCCCGAAGGCGGGCTCCGGGTGCTGCTCACCGACTACCGCCGCGAACTGCTGACCCTCGGCGGATTGGTCATCGCGCTGAACGTGGCCAACTACACGCTGCTCACCTACCAGCCGACCTATCTGCAGAACACCATCGGGCTGGGTGAGTCCACGACCACGGCCATGATGCTCATCGGGCAGCTGATCATGATGGCATGTGTGCCGTTCTTCGGCCGGCTGTCCGACCGGGTGGGACGTCGCCCGATGTGGCTGACCTCGCTGGTCGGTCTCGCGGTGCTGGCGGTGCCCATGTACTGGCTGATGGGCGTGGGTACCGGCTGGGCCATCGTCGGCTTCGTGGTGCTGGGCCTGCTGTACGTACCGCAGTTGTCGACCATCTCCGCGACCTTCCCCGCGATCTTCCCGACCCATGTCCGGTACGCGGGCTTCGCGCTGGCCTACAACGTGTCCACCGCCGCTTTCGGCGGCACGGCTCCGCTGGTGAACGAGGCGGTGATCGAGGGCACGGGCTGGAGCCTGTTCCCCGCCCTCTATATGGTCGCTGCCTCGTTGATCGGCCTGGTGGCATGGTTCTTCCTGC
Organism: Nocardia sp. NPDC024068; assembly: GCF_040638875.1. Classification (NCBI taxonomy): domain Bacteria; kingdom Bacillati; phylum Actinomycetota; class Actinomycetes; order Mycobacteriales; family Nocardiaceae; genus Nocardia; species Nocardia sp. NPDC024068. The sequence goes on from NZ_JBEZYU010000040.1 coordinate 11,641, forward strand.
GGGAGACCGCGGGTACGTCACTGCGCGGCACCGAGGTACCCGATGCCGCGACCGATACCGAACCCCCGGCGCCGGAGAAGCAATCCGTCGTCTGAGCCCTCGAAAGGGTCGGCCCCGATATGAGCGATACCCGTAATCCTCCCATCGCCGAAGTGGTGAACTCGGCACTGGAACAGACAATTCCGGTGGCCCACCGGATGGGCGTGCATGCCGAGGAGGTCCGGCGCGGCTATGCCGCGGCGACGGTGCCGGCCGAGGGCAACGGCAACCATTTCGGCGTCATGTACGCCGGCGTGCTGTTCACCGTGGGTGAGATTCTGGGTGGTGCGATCGCGGTGGCGAGCTTCGACACCGCGAAGTACTACCCGCTGGTGAAAGATCTGCGGATCGTGTTCCGCAGGCCCGCCACCACGGCGGTCCGGGCGCAGGCCACGCTGTCCGATACCGAGATCGAGCGGATCTCCGAGACCGCGGCGGCCGAGGGTAAGGCCGATTTCACGTTGCGCGCGGTGCTCACCGATATCGACGGTGTGGTGGTCGCGGAGACCGAGGGGCTGTACCAGTTGCGCGCCCATCGCTGATTGCCGTGACGGGCCCGGCCGGGAACGGGTTGGATCCGCACCCGGCCGGGCCGGAGTCGGTCAGAATCCGGCCGACCCCGAAGGTGCGGGCGGCACCATACGCCACGATCCGCAGTTCCGGGTGGTGAAACCGGCGTCGGTCGGCTTCACCGTCACCCGGATCGGGCCCAGCTTCGTGTAGTTGTTCTCGATGATGTATTTCATATTCGTGTTGTCGCCCTCGAGCTGCCAGAGCCGCCGCCAATCACAGGCCTTGGTGGGATCGGTGGGTCCGGGCGATTCGTAGACTCCGGGCCGGATATCGACGCCGACCCGATAGACGCCGTCCTGCGGTATATGGTCGGCCGGATCGGCCGCCGCGATACCGCTGCCCAGCACGGTCGCCGCCGACAGCGCCGCTGTGGCGATCAGGAACGTGCCTGCACGCATTGGTTACTCCTCGGTAATTCTATTTCCTACAGCAGAGATCCCCCGCGATCTCCCCGGGACGTTTACCAGAGTCTCGGAATGGATTTCGGGGAATCGGCACAATTTCGTATATTCCGGTAGGAATTGCGTGGAATTCCGCGTCCGGCCGTGAATTTGAAACAGAAGCAATTCTGTCGAAAATGCGATCCGCGTTGCCGCGACGGCCGCGGTGACAACCGCACCACGCCCATGTTCCGCCGGGCCCGGGGCCGCGCGGAGCGCTCAGTAAGGTGGACGGGTGGCTGAGCGTATACCCGTGGTGATCGTGGCCGGATTCCTCGGCGCGGGGAAGACGACCCTGCTCAACGATCTGCTGCGCAACAACCGCGGCACCCGGATCGGTGTGGTGGTCAACGACTTCGGCGCCGTGAACATCGACGCGATGCTGGTGGCCGGGCAGGTGGACGCCATGGTCTCGCTCGGCAACGGCTGCGTGTGCTGTGCGGTGGATGTCGGCGAACTCGACGAACTGTTCACCCGGCTCACCGAACCGCGCGCGGGCATCGATGTGATCGTGGTGGAGGCCAGCGGACTGGCCGAACCGCGGAACCTGGTGCGGATGGTGGTGGGCAGCGAGAACACCCGGATCCGCTACGGCGGACTGCTCGAGGTGGTGGACGCCGCGGAGTTCGCCACCGGGCGGGAACGGCATCCGGAACTCGCGAGTCATCTGCGGCTCGCGGATCTGGTGGTCGTGAACAAGGCCGACCGGCTCGAGGCCGGCGCGCTGGACCGGTTGCGAGCCGAGATCACCGACCTCACCGGTGGCGCACCCGTCTACGCCACCAGCTACGGGCGCATCGACCCGGGACTGCTGTTCGACCCACGCCGCCCGCTCGCGCCCCGGGCCGGCGACCAGCTGAGCTTCGACGAACTACTGCTCGACGACGAACCCGGCTGCCAGGACGGCCACGGGGACGGCGCGCATCGGCACCTGCACGACGAATACACCAGCCTCGTCTTCACCGCCGCCGCCCCGCTGCACCCGAGACGCCTGCTCGATTTCCTGGAGAACCCGCCCGCCGGTCTCTTCCGCGCCAAGGGTTTCGTGAATTTCCCGGTCGCGGGTCACGAAAGCTATATCGTGCATCTGGTCGGCCGTGCGATAACCCTGGAACCCGCGGGCCGCGCCGGACGCGAGAAAACCGACCTGGTACTCATCGGCACCGGCCTGGACACCGCGGCGATACCGGCGCTGCTGCGCGATACCGAACACCACGGCGACCCGCTGGACGACCAGGCGATGCTGCCCGTCTTCCGCTACATCCCGCAGACCGCTCCGGCCTGACCGGGCCTCACCCGCAGGCGTTCACCCACTCGGAGAGACCGTCGGCGAACATCTGGCGTTTCCAGATCGGCACGTCGTGTTTGATCCGGTCCACCAGGGTCGCGCAGGCCGCGAAGGCCTCGGCGCGATGCGGTGCCGCGACCGCCGTCACGATCGCCGGATCGCCGACCCGCAGATTTCCGATCCGGTGCACGGCGGCGACGGGCAGGCCGGTGGATTCGGCGACGGCGGCACAACATTCGCGCAGGAAGCGGACCGCTTCCGGATGCGCCGAGTATTCCAGTGCCGAAACGGGCTGCCCGCCGTCGTGATCGCGGACCACCCCGGTGAAGACCACCACGGCCCCGTGCCGGGGACCGCGGACGGCGGCGTCGACGACCAGCGGGTCCAGCGGTGCTTCGCTGATCTCGGCGAGCCGGACCCCGCCGCCCGGGTCGTGTTCGGTTGTTCCGGACGATAGTTCAGGCATGTGCGCTCTCGTTTCCCCATCTCGTACCCGGTGCCGCGGCGGCACTTCCCTCGTCGTGCGCGCCGCCGCCCGCCACCTGCGCGAGCAGATGTTCCAGCAGCGGTTCCAGCACCGCGATACCGTCTTTCACCCCGCCGGGTGACCCGGGCAGGTTCACCACCACCGTCCGTCCGGCCAGCCCCGCGATACCCCGGCTGAGCGCCGCCAGCGGGAATTTCGCCGTACCGCGCTGCCGGATGGACTCGGCCACCCCGGGCAGTTCGCGATCCAGCACCGCCGCCGTCGCCTCCGGGGTCCGATCGGTGGGGGAGGCGCCGGTGCCGCCGGTGGTCACCACCAGGGCGGGGTTGGTCCGCAAGGCCTCGGTCAGCCCGGCGGCGATCTCGGCATCCGGGTAGATCAGCGGACCGCGCACGGTGTAGCCGAGATCGTTCAGCCATGACACCAGCCGGGGTCCGGTGGTATCGGTACGCGTCCCCGCCGCGGCGCCGGTCGAGGCCACGAGCACCGCCGCGGTACCGGGAACCGCCGCCGGGACGGCCGGCCGCGCGGCGGTTTCGGTGCCGGGTGCCGCCGGACCGTCGGCGCCGGGCCCGGTGGCCGGCTCGGCCGATCCGGTTTCCCGACGGCCGGTGTGGCCGGCGCTTTCGGGCGCGGAAGTATCGCCGGTCGGGGCCGGGCCGTCGGCCGGGCGGGTCCACTGCCCCCGCTTCCCGCCCTCCTTGGTGAGCAGCCGGATATCGCCCAGCACCGCCGCGGGGTCGACCGCTTTCACCATGTCGTGCAGGGTGAGCCCGGCGACCGCCACCGCGGTCAGCGCTTCCATCTCCACTCCGGTGGGCCCGGTGGTCTTCGCGGCGGCCTCGATGGTGATGGACGTCGCGGTGAAACCGAAGTCGACCTTCACCGAGGACAGCGCGAGCTGATGGCACAGCGGAATCAGTTCCGAGGTCTTCTTGGCTCCCGCGATACCGGCGAGCCGGGCGGTCGCCAGCACATCGGCCTTCGGCATATCGTCGGCGCGCACCAGCGCGATCACCTCGGGGGTGGTCCGCAGTTCCCCGGCCGCCACGGCGACCCGGGCGGTATCGGCCTTGGCACTCACGTCCACCATGCGGGCCCGGCCCGTCGAATCCACATGCGACAACTCGCTCATAACGTCCACACTCGCACAGCCGTCCCGGGCGGCATCTCGGTTTCCTCGGCCGGGATATCTATCAGCACATCCGCCGCCGCCATACTCGCCACCAGATGTGATCCGGGCCCGGAGACCACCTCCACCGCATGCGGTCGCGCGCCCTTCCACACCAGTTTGCCGCGCAGGAACTGACGGCGCCCGGCCGGCGAGCTGCGTACCGCGCCCAGCAGTGGCAGTTCGTATTCGGGAACGGGACCCAGGCCGGACAGCCGCCGCAGGATGGGCCGGGCGAGGACCTCGAACGACACCACCGCGCTCACCGGGTTCCCCGGGAAGCTGAGCACCGGCACCCCGTCGACTACCGTCAGGCCCTGGGGACCGCCCGGCTGCATCGCGACCGAGCCGAATTCACCGCCCAACGGGATCAGCACCTCGCGCACGACCTCGAAGTCCCCCTTGGACACACCGCCGGTGGTGATCACCAGATCGGCGTCCGCGGCGGCGGCACGCAGCAGCCGCCGGAACTGGCCGGGGTCGTCGGAACTGTGCTCCACCCCGGTCACCCGCACCCCGTTGGCTTCGAGGGCGGCCGCCAGCGCGATGCCGTTGGAGTTGTAGATCTGGCCCGGCCGCAGGCGCCCGCCGGGCGATACGAGTTCGTTCCCGGTGCCGATCAGCGCGGCCCGGATAGGGGCGAACACCGGGATCGAGGCGAGCCCGACCGCCGCGAGTGCCGCGATATGCCGGGGCGCGAGCAGGGTTCCGGCCGAGACCAATTCCGCGCCGGCGCGCACATCGCTGCCCGGTTCGCGCACGAATTCGCCGCGGGCCCGGCCGCGGGTGATGTGCACGGTGCCGCCCTCGGCGGTCGTATCCTCCACCGGAACCACGCACTGCGCGCCGTCGGGCAGCGGGGCGCCGGTCATCACCTTGCGCGCGGTGCCCGGAGCGAGCGGCTCGCCGGTGTCCCCCGCGGCCACCACTCCGGTCACCGGCAGGCGCACCGGGGTGATCGCCACATCCCCGGCCCACACCGCGTAACCGTCCATCGCCGAATTCCGGAAAACGGGGAGATCGATGGGCGCCCGCATATCCTCGGCCAGCAACCGGCCGACCGCCTCGGCGATCGGCACGGATTCGACCGGGCGGGCGGCCAGCGGGCGCAACAGCTGCTCGATGGTGTCGCGGTAGTCGTCCGCCGACCGGACCTGGGGGCGGGCGGGCCGAGAAATCATGGATTCAGCCTAGTGCGATCCGGGCCCGCCGCCGTACCGGTGTTCCGGCATTCCGGGCGGGCTCCGGCGGCGGGCGTGTCGGCGCCCGGACCGGGCACGATGCGGCCGATCGCGCGGACGGCCGGTCCGGGCGGGCACCGGGCGTTCATAATGGGGGATGTGACACTGGTCGACATGGGGATACCCACAGTGCGGTCCGGGCGCCCCTCGCTCGACGGACGTCCGGATACCCCCCTGCTGGTGGACCGTTTCGGTCGCACCGCGCGGGATCTCCGGGTTTCCATCACCGAGAAGTGCTCGCTGCGCTGTACCTACTGCATGCCCGAGGAAGGGCTGCCCGCGATACCGCCGGACGAGCTGCTCAGCGCGGCAGAGATCGTGCGCCTGGTCTCATTGGCGGTCCACCAACTCGGCATCCGCGAGGTGCGGTTCACCGGCGGCGAGCCGCTCATGCGGCGCGATCTGGAAGAGATCGTGGCCGGATGCCATGCCGCTGTCCCGGGGATTCCGCTGTCCATGACGTCGAACGGTATCGGTCTGCGCCATCGCGCGGCGGGGCTGGCGGCGGCCGGGCTGGGCCGGGTCAATATCTCGCTGGATACCGTCGACCGCGACGGTTTCGCCCGCCTGACCCGCCGCGACCGCCTGGATTCGGTGCTGTCCGGGATCCGCGCCGCCGGTGCTGCCGGGCTGGCGCCGGTGAAGGTGAACGCGGTCCTCATGCGCCAGACCCTCGCCGGTGCCGCCGACCTGCTGGGCTGGTGCCTGGCCGAGGGCTGCGAGCTGCGGTTCATCGAGGAGATGCCGCTGGACGCCGACCACGAATGGGCCCGCGAGAACATGGTGACCGCCGCGGAACTGCTCGACGTCCTCGGCGCCCGCTACACGCTCACCGCGGTCGGCCGCAGCGACCCGTCGGCCCCCGCCGAGACCTGGCTGGTGGACGGCGGGCCCGGCACCGTCGGGATCATCGCCTCGGTGACCCGCACATTCTGCGACAGCTGTGACCGCACCCGGCTCACCGCCGACGGTATGCTGCGGTCCTGCCTGTTCAGCGATCAGGAATTCGATCTGCGCGCGACCCTGCGCTCCGGTGCCGACGATGCGGAACTGGCGCGGCTGTGGCGCGGTGCCATGTGGCAGAAATGGGCGGGTCACGGTATCGATGCCGCGGACTTCGTCCCACCGGAACGCACGATGGGAGCCATAGGTGGTTGAGGTCCGCTATTTCGCCGCGATCGCCGACGCCGTCGGCAAGAACGCGGAAACGCTGGACCTGCCGCCCGGCGCCACCGTCGCCGATCTCCGGTCCCGGCTGGCCGCGACCTACGGCCCGGATCTGGACAAGATGCTGGGCGTCTGCGCCTACCTGATGGGCGACGAACTGACCCGCGATACCGGCGCGGCACTGACCCCGCGGGTCGATGTCATGCCGCCCTTCGCCGGCGGCTGAGCCCCGGACCGCGTCTCCGGCACCATGTCGCACCGCCCTCCCGGAATTTCCGGCGGGTTGTCGAGAAACCGCGTCTCCGCACGTCGTTGTGGTGAGAGGGGTATCGGACTCCTCGCCGACGAGGAAGGATGACGTCATGTACTACCTGGCTCTGCTCACCGGCCGCGAGGGCGATGCCGTCGCACAACCGGGAACACCCGAGTTCGACGCCGAAGTGGCCCGGTACGCGGCGTTCGACGCCCGGGTGGCCGAGGTCATCGCCGGTGGTGCCGCGCTGTATCCGTCGGATTCGGCCGTCACGCTCCGCCGCGACGGCGCTACCACGCTGGTCACCGACGGGCCGTTCGCCGAACACGCCGAGGTGGTCGGCGGGTTCTACGTCTTCGATGTGGCCGATCTGGACGAGGCACTCGAACTCGCCCGGCAGCTGCCGGCCGTCGAAACAGGGGCGGTCGAACTGCGGCCGATGGCGCAATGGATGCCGCACGGCGAACCCGGCCCGGACTGGTGGATGGCGCTGCTGTGGGAACAGGCGGACGCGATGGTCTCCCCGGGTACACCCGAATGGGATTCCGCCGCGGCCGAGCACGAGCGGTTCGGCGCGGAAGCGGGCCCGGTGATTCGCGGCGGTGGCGCGCTGAGTCCGGCCACCACGGCCACCACGGTCCGGGGGTCGCGGGAGAAACCGCTCATCACCGACGGCCCCTTCACCGAGACCGCGGAGGTGGTCGGCGGGCTGTATCTGTTCACCGCCCCGGACCGGCGGGCCGCCACGGAGATCGCGGCCGAGATCCCGGTCGGCCCGAAGGGCGGTACGGAGGTGCGGCGGGTGGTCGATCTCGGCGAGTGAGCGATCCGACGACGACCGGACTCGACGGCGTGTACCGCGCCGAGTTCGGTCGTGCCGTCGCCACCGTCGCCCGGCTCACCGGTGATATCGGGACAGCCGAGGACGCCGTACAGGAGGCGTTCGCCGCCGCGGTGCGGACCTGGCGGCGTGACGGGGTCCCGGCCAATCCGGGCGCGTGGATCACCACCGCCGCGCGACGCCGCGCGCTGGACGGGTTGCGCCGCGAATCGGCGCGCGGCGGCAAGGAACGCGAGGCTCTGCGGGCGACGCCGGCGCCCGCGGAACCCGATGATCCCGGTCTGCCCGACGACCGGCTGCGGATGATCTTCACCTGCTGCCATCCCGCGCTCGCGCCGCCGGCCCGGGTGGCGCTGACCCTGCGGTTCGTCTGCGGTCTGCGCACCACGGAGATCGCGCGGGCCTTCCTCCAATCGGAGGCGACGATGGCGCAGCGGATCACCCGGGCCAAGGCCAAGATCCGCCAGGCCCGGATACCGCTGCGGGTACCGCCCGCCGCGCTGCTTCCGGAGCGGACGCCGACCGTGCTCGCGGTGATCTACCTGATGTTCACCGAGGGCTATTTCGCGACCTCGGGGCCGCGCGCGGTCCGCGACGAACTGTGCGATGAGGCGATCCGGGTGGGTCGCCTGCTCTGCGACCTGCTACCCGTCGAGGAGCATGCGGTGCGGTCCGAGGCGTACGCGCTGCTCGCGCTGATGCTGCTGACCGACAGCCGCCGGTCCACCCGGCGCACGACCGGGGGTGAGCTCGTACCCCTGGACGAGCAGGATCGCGCAGCCTGGGATCGCGCGGGCATCCGGGCCGGTCTGGACTGTCTGCTGATCGCGGCCGAGGGTGGCGGACCGTATCTGGCCCAGGCCCGGATCGCCGCCGCCCACGCCGTCGCACCGGAGTGGGCCGCGACCGATTGGCGGGCGATCGTGGCGGCCTACGACGAGCTGATGAGTTACGCGCCGTCACCGGCTGTCGCGGTCAATCGCGCCATCGCGGTGGGGATGCGAGACGGCCCGGAGCGGGGACTGGCGGTTCTGGACGAAATCGCCGACGACCATCCGCGGGCGGCCGGGCATCCGGTGGCGGCCGCGCGTGCCGACCTGTTCCGCCGGGCGGGCAGACCGTCCGACGCGGTACCGGAATACCGCGCCGCGATCGCCGCGGCCGGTAACGACGCCGCCCGCGGCTACCTGCGGCGAAGGCTGGCGGAGGCCGAGGGCGCGGCACGAACGCACCCGAGTCCGGCGGCCGGTTCATAGCGCGCGGGCCGGCTCCGCCCTTCCACTGCGCCGGCGAACCGGGAGGGGGACCGCACGTATCGGATCGACCCGTATCGGTCGCCCGGTCGCGGCGGCCTGCGGCGGTAGAGTGTGCCCGTGGTGAAGAGCACGGCTCCCGATGTCGATGCCTACCTGGCCGAGCTCCCGGCGGAGCGCCGGCCCGCGGCCACCGCGGTCCGCGCACTGTGCCGGACGGAACTGAACGGCTACACCGAGACGATGGCCTACGGGATGCCGGTCTACCGGTACGACGGGCGGGACGAGGTCGCGTTCGCGGTACAGCGCGACTACTTCTCGTTCTATCTCCTGCGCGAGGATATCCGCGCGGAGTTCGCGCAGCGGCTGGCCGGCCGGGATATGGGCAAGGGCTGTCTGCGTTTCCGGCACGCGGCGGGCCCGGATCTCGACCTGCTCACCGAGCTGGTGCGGGCCGTGGCCGGCACCCCGGGCGGTCCGGTGTGCTGACCGGGCGGGTCAGCGCCACCAGTCGTCGAGCGGGGTGACCGGGACGGTGCGCTTGTGCCGGGTGCTCCGGTAGATCGTCTCGATCCGCCGGGCCACCTCGTCGGTGACGTCCTTGCCCTCCAGGTAGTCGTCGATCTCGCTGTAGCGCAGGCCCAGGGCTTCCTCGTCGGGCAGGGCCGGGCGATCGTCCTCGAGATCGGCGGTCGGCACCTTGGACCACAGCCGCGAGGGTGCGCCGAGTTCCTGCAGCAGCGCCGCGCCCTGGCGTTTGGTCAGGCCGGTGAGCGGGGTCAGATCCACGCCGCCGTCGCCGTATTTGGTGAAGAACCCGGTGACCGCCTCGGCCGCGTGATCGGTGCCCACGACCAGCAGATTCTCCTGACCGGCGAGGGCGTACTGGATGACCATGCGCTCGCGGGCCTTGATATTGCCGCGGACGAAATCCCGCAGTTTGCCGACCGACAGCGCGGAGGCGACCTCGGCGGCGACCGCGTTGGCGCCCGGCCGGACGTTGACCACCACCGATTCGTCGGGTGCCACGAAGGTCATGGAGACCCGGGCGTCGGCCTCGTCCGCCTGCACACCGTAGGGGAGGCGCACGGCGATGAACCGCGCCGCACCACCTTCGGCGCGCACCTCCTCGACCGCCAGCTGGCAGAGCCTGCCGGTGAGCGCGCTGTCCTGGCCGCCGCTGATTCCCAGCACGAAACCTTGTGCGGGCGTGGCGCGCAGATAGTCCTTCAGGAAATCGACCCGGCGCCGTACCTCGTCCTTGGGTTCGACACTCGGCAGCACACCCAGCTCGGCGATGATCTGATCACGCACGTTTCCCATGCCGGACAACTCTACTGCGCATGCCTTCCGGCGACCCGGCGAACCAGCGCTTCCCAGTTGTCCCCGATCTGTTCCCGGGTGTGCCCGAGGGTGCGGATCTGGTGCAGGACCAGCCCGGCCCCGAGGGTGGCCAGTAGCGCGTCGGCCAGCAGTCCGGTGTCACCGGGAGTCTGCGCGCCCCGGAGCAGCATCGCCACATGGGTTTTCAGCACGCGATACGGTTCGCTCCGGTAGTGCCGTTCGGAGCCGAGTTCGGCGGCCCGGTGCAGTTCGCCCTCCACTTCGATATCCAGCAGCCGGGCCCGCCCGAAGGCCACGAGCCGTTCGATCGGTGGTGCGCCCGGGCCCAGCGGCGGCGGGCCGAAGATGAACGCCTCCTGGGCCTGGGTCTCGGAATGGTCCAGGAGTGCGTACATCAGGCCGGTGCGGTTGCCGAACCGGCGGAAGACGGTGCCCTTGCCGACTCCGGCCCGTTTGGCGAGCGCGTCCATGGTGAGGGCGTCCACGCCGTGCGCGCGGACGAGTTCCTGGGCGGCGTCGAGCAGACGTCGCCGGTTGCGCGCGGCGTCGGCGCGTTCGGCCGGTTCGCCGGTGCCGGGTAGCGCGGGGCCGATCCGTTCCGGCCGATGCACCTGTGATGGCATGGCGGGGGTGAGGGGATCGCCCGGGCGCCAGGGATCCGGCTGGCGTGGTGTGTCGTAGTTCACGGTGCTGCGCCGGCCTCCGGGGAATGTAGCGGACCGTGGTCCGGTTGATCTGGGCGGTGGGATCGTCACACAACTAGTACCGCAGGAGTGAATATGAGCCAGACCCGTATCGTCGTACTCGTCGGAAGCCTTCGTCAGGCTTCGATCAGCCGGCGGCTTGCCGAGGCGGCGGCCGCCACCGTGCCCGCCGGTACCGAAGCCACCCTCTACGAGGGTATCGGTGAGATTCCGTTCTACAACGAGGATATCGACGTCGAGGGTTCGGTTCCCGCCGCGGCGCAGGCGCTGCGCGACGCGGTCGCGGCGAGCGACGGCCTGCTCGTGGTCACCCCGGAATACAACGGGACGCTGCCGGCCGTGCTGAAGAACGCCATCGATTGGCTGTCCCGGCCCTACGGTGCCGGTGCGATCAGCGCCAAGCCGGTGGCTGTCGTGAGTGGTTCCATCAGCCCCAATGCCGCCAAGTGGGCGCACGCCGACACGGTGAAGTCCGTCGGTATCGCGGGCGGCCGGATCGTCGAAGAGGCGCATCTGCACTACGCGGCCTGGGGCGAGCGTTTCGTCGCGAGTCATCCGAGCGAGGACTCGGAGGCGCTGGGCGAACTGACCGGCGCGCTGAAGGTTCTGGCCGACGCGGCCAGTGGGGAGCTCGTCGACGCCTGATCGCCGATCCCACGCCGGGGCCGCCTCGTCCATGGACGAGGCGGCCCCGGCGTTTTCGTGCGACTCCGCGCCGCGTGGGGTTCCGGGCGCGTCGCGGGCCCGTCTCGTACCCTGTTCCGGGCGGTGCCCGCGGGCCTGCTGGGACGTCGGCGACTGGTGTGACAGACGTGTCTCCTGGGTTTGCTGAAAAAGAGCTGGGCCGGACGATTTGTGATCTGGGCCACCGTGAATACGGCGTGTCGAGTTGCTGTCCTGCGGCTTACACGTATGGAATCACACCGTTGTGACTCGCAACATCTCGTGTTGTTTCGGAATGTCGGCCACTAGGTGTAGTGTCATCGGTACCCGAAGGCGGTAGGGCGAGGAGCCCGCCGGCGATGGGTGGAACCGGCCCGGACGTGGGGTTTCAGGGCTGGTCTTCGGAGTTTGCGCAGGATCATCCGATCGTGCCGGCGCCGCGCTGTACACACCGAAACCGCCGGCCGGGATCGGTATGCGCGGTGACGTCGGCTCGCAGGCGGCGGTCCGTCACCACAGAGGGCCGCAAACACCGCACATTGGCACAGGAGAGAGGGACTCGAATGATCACCGTCTACACCAAGCCCGCTTGCGTCCAGTGCAATGCCACCTACAAGGCTCTCGACAAGGCCGAGGTGGAATACCGTGTCGTCGATATCTCCGAGGACGCCGAAGCCCGCGACTACGTGATGGCGCTCGGCTACCTGCAGGCCCCCGTCGTCGTCAACGGCGACGAGCACTGGTCCGGTTTCCGCCCGGATCGCATCAAGGCACTGGCCACCGTCGCCGCCTGAGCGCGTCGGGCCCGGAGCCGGCAGCGAAGTGCAACCACGAAGGGCCCGCGCTCCGGCGCAATAGATACGGCCCGACCCGGCGCCGCGCCCGACCCGGTCGGGAACGAGGGGAGGTGAGATGTCCGAATCGCATACGCTGGTCTACTTCTCCAGCGCTTCGGAGAACACACACCGTTTCGTCGAGAAGCTGGATATCCCGGCTCTCCGGATCCCCCTGCACACCACCGGCTCGCTGCGCGTCGACGAACCGTACGTGCTGATCGTCCCCACCTACGGGGGCGGTCGGCACGTCCTGGGTTCCACGCGCCCGGACAAGGAATTCGTACCGCGTCAGGTCGCCAAGTTCCTCAACGATCCGCACAACCGCGCACTGCTGCGCGGTGTGATCGCCGCCGGGAACACGAATTTCGGTGACACCTTCTGCTTCGCAGGTGATGTGATCTCGCGTAAATGCGGGGTGCCCTACCTGTACCGCTTCGAACTCATGGGAACCGCTGAGGACGTCGCCCGCGTCCGAGAGGGATTGGGATTGTTTTGGCAGCAACAACGACAGCATCAGCAGGTATGACGGCCCGTCTGGAGCAGCCCGCGCAGCGCGCCGGCGACGCCGGTGAGGTCTTGGACTACCACGCCCTCAACGCCATGCTGAACCTGTACGGACCGGACGGTGAGATCCAGTTCGACAAGGATCGCGAAGCCGCCAATCAGTACTTCCTGCAGCACGTCAATCAGAACACCGTCTTCTTCCACAACCTCGACGAGAAGCTCGACTACCTCGTCGAGGAGAACTACTACGAACCCGAGGTGCTCGAGCAGTACAGCCGGGCCTTCGTGAAGAAGCTGTTCCAGCAGGCCTACGCCAAGAAATTCCGGTTCCCCACCTTCCTCGGCGCGTTCAAGTACTACACCTCCTACACCCTCAAGACCTTCGACGGGAAGCGCTACCTGGAGCGCTTCGAGGACCGGGTCTGCATGGTCGCGCTGACGCTCGCCGCCGGTGACGAGGTGCTCGCGGGCAAACTCGTCGAGGAGATCATCGACGGCCGCTTCCAGCCGGCCACCCCGACCTTCCTCAATTCGGGCAAGAAGCAGCGCGGTGAGCCGGTGAGTTGTTTCCTTCTCCGCATAGAGGACAACATGGAGTCCATCGGGCGCTCCATCAACTCCGCGCTGCAACTGTCCAAGCGTGGCGGCGGGGTCGCGCTGCTGCTCAGCAATATCCGTGAGCACGGGGCGCCGATCAAGAAGATCGAGAACCAGTCCTCCGGCGTCATCCCCATCATGAAACTGCTCGAGGATTCGTTCTCCTACGCCAACCAGCTCGGCGCGCGGCAGGGTGCGGGCGCGGTGTACCTGCACGCCCACCACCCCGATATCTACCGCTTCCTCGACACCAAGCGGGAGAACGCGGACGAGAAGATCCGCATCAAAACCCTCTCGCTGGGTGTGGTGATCCCGGACATCACCTTCGAACTGGCGAAGAAGAACGAGGACATGTACCTGTTCTCGCCGTACGACGTGGAACGCATCTACGGCAAGCCGTTCGCCGATGTCGACGTCACCGAGAAGTACTACGAGATGGTCGACGACAAGCGGATCCGCAAGTCCAAGATCAAGGCGCGCGAGTTCTTCCAGACCATCGCCGAGCTGCAGTTCGAATCCGGCTACCCCTACATCATGTTCGAGGACACGGTGAACCGGGCGAATCCGATCGCCGGCAAGATCACCCATTCGAATCTGTGCTCGGAGATCCTGCAGGTCTCCACCCCGTCGATCTACAACGACGATCTCACCTACGCCAAGGTCGGCAAGGACATCTCCTGCAACCTGGGGTCGCTGAACATCGCCAAGGCGATGGACTCCCCGGATTTCGCGCGCACCATCGAGGTCGCGATCCGGGCGCTGACCGCCGTCTCCGATCAGACCCATATCAACTCGGTGCCCTCGATCGAACAGGGCAACAATTCCTCGCACGCCATCGGGCTCGGCCAGATGAATCTGCACGGCTACCTGGCGCGTGAGCACATCCACTACGGATCCGAAGAGGGCCTGGACTTCACGAACATCTACTTCTACACCGTCGTCTTCCATGCCCTGCGGGCGTCGAACGCGCTGGCGCGGGAACGCGGCAGCTGGTTCGGCGGATTCCCGGAGTCGAAGTACGCCAGCGGTGAATACTTCGACAAGTACACCGATCAGGTGTGGGAACCGAAAACCGAACGGGTCGCGCGGCTGTTCGCCGACGCCGGTATCCATATCCCCACCCAGGACGACTGGCGGGGGCTGAAGGCCGCGGTCATGGAATACGGCCTCTACAACCAGAACCTGCAGGCCGTCCCGCCGACCGGGTCGATCTCCTACATCAACCACTCCACCAGTTCCATCCACCCGGTGGCGTCGAAGATCGAGATCCGCAAGGAAGGCAAGATCGGCCGCGTCTACTATCCGGCCCCGTACATGACCAACGAGAACCTGGACTACTACCAGGACGCGTACGAGATCGGCTACGAGAAGATCATCGACACCTACGCCGCGGCCACCCAGCACGTGGACCAAGGCCTGTCGCTGACGCTGTTCTTCAAGGACACCGCCACCACCCGCGACCTGAACCGGGCCCAGATCTACGCCTGGCGCAAGGGCATCAAAACCCTCTACTACATCCGCCTGCGGCAGATGGCGCTGGAGGGCACCGAGGTCGAGGGCTGCGTCAGCTGCATGCTGTAAGTCCGGGAACGCATCTATAGCATCTGATAGCGACGGTCGCTATATTGGAGCTATGACCAGGACGATCAGCCAAGCCGAACTGCGCAATGGGAGCGCAGGTGTGATGGATGCGCTGGAGGCGGGTGAGGATTTCGTGATCACCCGCAACGGCCGTCCTGTCGGCGAACTGCGTCCAATCACCCCGCGGCATAGCCTGACGACCACCGAGCTGAAAAAGCGACTCGCCAGGTTCGCCGGCAGTGCGAACGCCACGGACGAGCGTGCGGAAATCGACATCGCATTCGGAGCGGACAGGCTCGATGACTGAACCGGGGACGCAATTCCGCTACCCCCTCGGCCTGTTGGATACCTGTGTACTCATCGATATGGCCACGATCGACGTGGCGGACCTGCCGATTCAGCCGAAAATCAGCACGGTGACACTCGCGGAACTGGGCTTGGGCGTGGCTTTGGCGACCGGTGCGGAAACGCTCGCTCTTCGCACCGAACGCCTGCTGGAGATCGAGCACGCCTTCGATGCGCTGCCCTTCTCCTCCACGGCGGCGAGACGATTCACCTCGATGGCAAAGTTGGTGGTCGCGTCCGGGCGAAGTCCCAAGCCGCGCAAGATGGATCTGATGATCGCCGCGATAGCGTCGGCAAATGATCTGCCGCTGTTCACTCGCAACGCGGATGACTTCAAAGGTCTGGATCCGTTGCTGACGGTGATCGCGCTCTGACCGACGACCGAAGCCGACGGGACGCACCCCCGAAGTCTCCCGGCGGTTGCTCTCCGGGCTGTTCTGCGCCCGTGGTGTCCGACCGCCGGGACGTCGCCGGTCAGGACAGTGCGGGGATGACCTCGCGTTCGAAGAGTTCGATACCGCTGGTGTCGTAGGCGGCTTCCGGGAAGTTGAGGATGGTGTAGCCCAGCCCGCGGTCCCGGACGGCGGACAGCTTCTCGACGATCTGCTCGGGGGTGCCGACCGCCGCGCCGCCGTTGTTCAGGTTGTCGACGAAGGCGCGAGCTTTCTCCGCGCCCAGGACGGGAGCGAGACGGGCGGCGTGCTCGGACTTGCGCTGTTCGACCTCGGCCTCGGTGGCGCCGATGGCGACATTGAAGTTGGCGCTGCGCACGATGGCGTCGAAATCGGTGCCCACCTCGGCGCAGTGCTCGCGCAGGATCTCCGATTTACGGGTGAACTCGTCGAGATCGTTACCGGCGAAGTTGGTGTAGTTCGCGTATTTCGCCGCGATGCGCAGGGTTTTCTTCTCGCCGCCGCCGGCGATCCACAGCGGCAGACCACCCTGCTGCGCCGGTAGCGGGCGCACGATCGCGCCGTCCACCTGGTAGTAGCGGCCGTCGAGGGTGGCGACCCCGTCGCGCCAGGCCTGGCGGAAGATCTGCACACCCTCGTCGAGCCGCCCCAGCCGTTCGCCCGCGGTGGGGAAGCCGTAACCGTAGGCGCGCCACTCGTGTTCGTACCAGCCGCCGCCGATCCCCATCTCGGTGCGTCCGCCGGAGATCAGGTCCACCGTCGCCGCGACCTTCGCCAGATAGGCGGGGTTGCGGTAACTGATCGCGGTACACATCTGGCCCAGCCGCACCCGCGAGGTGGTGGCGGCGAACGCCGACATCAGCGTCCACGCCTCATGGGTGGCCTCCTCGGTCGGTTCCGGAACGGTGTGGAAATGGTCGTACACCCATAGCGACTCCCACACCGGATTCGCGTCGGTGCGCTTCGCGAGACTTCGCATCACGTCCCACTGGGCGCCGGGCTCGATTCCGACCAGGTCCAGGCGCCACCCCTGCGGGACGAAGATTCCGAAGCGCACAGCATTCTCCTCAGATGTCGGGCCCGGGGGCCGGAACAGATGTCTCCGCCTCCACTCTGTCGGCCCCGCGCCGACCCGGCAACGGTTGCGCGCTTCCCGCGCCGAATTCCCGGCGTAGGTTGGCATCATGCGCGTGTTCGTCACCGGCGGAACCGGTGCTCTCGGCGTCCATACCGTCCCGGCGCTGGTCGGGGTGGGGCATTCGGTCACGGCGCTGGCCCGGTCCGATGAGAAGGCCGCCGAATTGGTGGCCGCCGGTGCCACGCCCGCCCGGATCTCGCTGTTCGATCGTGACGCCCTGACCTCGGCGCTGGACGGTTACGACGCGGTCGTGAATCTGGCGACCGCGATTCCGCCGATGAGCAAATTCGCGAGCAGGCGCGCGATGCGCGCCAACGAGTATGTCCGGACCGAGGGCTCGGCCGCCGTGGTGGATGCCGCTCTCGCCGCGGGCGTCGGCCGGGTGGTGCAGGAATCGGTCGTGATGTTCTATACCGATCAGGGCGCCGAGTGGATTACCGAATCTTCTCCGGTGGATCGCTTTCCACTGGCCCGGAGCAATTTCGCCGCCGAGGCGAATGCCGCACGGTTCGGCGACGGCGGGGGAGCCGCGGTGGTGCTGCGGTTCGGCGTGTTCTACGGGCCCGGTGCCCGGCACAGCGAGCAGATGCTCGCCCTGGCGCGGCGGGGTATCGGGATGACGCTCGGGCGCCCGGACAGCTACATGTCCTCGATCCACGTCGCCGACGCCGGCCGCGCCGTCGCCGCGGCACTGGAGGTCGCGCCCGGCACCTACAACGTCGTCGACGACGAACCACTCACCACCCGCGACTACTCCGACGCGCTCGCCCGCGCCGCCGGCCGCGGGCTGTGGATACGCGGTCCCGGCCGCGCCGCCGGTCTGCTCGGCGACCGGCTCACCTCGCTCACCCGTTCACTGCGGGTATCGAACACCCGCTTCCGCGACGCCACCGAATGGGTGCCACGGCATCCCAGCGCCCGGGAAGGCTGGCTCGCCACCGCCGAGATCCTGCCCGGGTGATCCGGGTACGCCGCCCTCGGGTCGTCGGCTTCCTCGGCGTCTCGGACACGCCCGGGAATGTGAAACGCCGTGTGACGAACGTTCCGATGCGGACTTTCCGTGGTCAGGATGTATTCTGGCCACGGATGCGTTCGCATTCATAGATTGTTTTCCCGGATCGGGCGTGTATCCACGCGCACGGGCGGCGACCGAATGAGGAGGTGGTGTTGCAATGCGCAGCGAACCTCCCAGTCGAAGGCCGCGCGGCGCCGTCCGCCCGCGTATCCGCTAGCAGTTCCTGCCGGCGGAGCGGTCCGGCTCGGTGCCTCGCGGTGTGACTTCCTTCGAATCACTCGCTACTCACTGCTGTGCCGAGGACTTCTCATGTCGCAGATCATCGAAGCGCCGACGACGCTGTCGGAATCCCTCCAGGACGTTGTCGAACGCCATCGCGTCGACGCCGCGCTGCACTGGCTGGACACCCACCCGCCACATGTCATCGCCGACGAACTCGCCCGTATGGACGCGGTCGAGGCCGGGGTGGCGTTCCGCCTGCTGGACAAAGATCTGGCGCTGGCGGTGTTCGAGGAACTCGAACCCGTCGACCAGCAGCAGATCCTGCAGGGCTTGCGGGACCAGAACTTCCGTGAACTCGTCGAGCGGATGGCGCCCGACGATCGCGCCCGCATGCTGCGCGAAGCCCCCGCCAAGGTCGCGAAGAAGGCGCTGGCCGGGCTGAGCCCCCGCGAGCGGCGGATGACCGCCGCGCTGCTGGGCTACCCGGAAGGGTCGGTCGGCCGGTTCATGACGCCGGAAGTGGTCGCGATCCCGGGCACGCTGACCGTCGCCGAAGCTCTGCGCACCGTACGGATCAAGGGCGGTAACGCCGAAACCGTGTACACACTGCCCGTGGTGGATGTGGGCCGCCGGTTGCGGGGCATCGTCGACCTGCGTGAGCTGGTGCTCAGCGGTCCGGACACGATGGTCGCGGATCTGGTGGTCACCGAACCCGCCTTCGTGCGGGCCACCGATTCGGCGGAGAAGGCCGCGCGGCTGATGCGGGAGACCAACGACATCAATATGCCGGTGGTCGACAGCGAGGACCGGCTGGTGGGGTTGCTCACCATCGACGACGCCGTCGAGGTGATCGAGGCGGCCGACAGTGAGGACGTCGCCAAACAGGCCGGTTCGGCCCCGTGGGAGGGCCACTATATGGCCGCCGGGGTGTTCCAGCTGGCCCGCTATCGCGCACTGTGGCTGATGCTGCTGCTGGTGGCCGCCACCCTCACCGTGAGTGTGACAGGGTTCTTCGAGGCGACCCTCGAGCAGGCGGCGCAGCTGGCGTTGTTCATCCCGTTGCTCATCGGTGCGGGCGGTAACGCGGGGGCCCAGGCCGCGACGGCCTGTGTGCGCGCGGTCGCGGTCGGCGAGGTTCGCGGCGGCGATCTGTTCAAGGTGATCTGGCGGGAGTGCCGGGTGGGGCTGGTGCTGGGCACCATGCTCGCCGTCGTCGGCGTCGGGATCGGCGGGCTGTTCGTCGGGCCGCGGGTCGCGGTGGTCGTCGGGATCACGCTGGTCCTGATCTGCGCGTGGGCCGCGACCATCGGCGGCACCATGCCGCTGCTGGCCAAGCGCCTGCGCATCGACCCGGCGGTGGTGTCGGCGCCGATGGTCACCACCCTGGTGGACGCCACCGGCCTCATCATCTACTTCACCACCGCGAAACTGGTCCTCGGGATCTGAGCGGGCGACGCCCCTATTCACCGCAGAATTTGCGGTGAATAGGGGTTATTATCACCGCATGGCGGGCGAATACCGCAAGTACATCTGGCAGCATGCCGACTGGCCGGCGTTCGGATACGACGCCGCCCGATTGGCGGCGCCGCTCGCCGAAGTGGCACACCGGCAGGGGCGTCTGATCGGCCGCCTCACCGAGGCGGCCGACGCCGTCCAGGACGAAACGAGCCTGACGGTGCTGACCCAGGACGTGGTCAAAACCAGTCAGATCGAGGGCGAACTACTCGATGCCGACTCCGTTCGTTCCTCCCTGGCACGTCATCTCGGCGTAGACATCGGCGCACTCGCACCGGCCGACCGGCACGTGGAGGGTGTCGTCGAGATGGTTCTCGATGCGACCGTGCACCACGATCGGCCCGTCACCGCCGAGCGTCTGTTCGGCTGGCATGCCGCGCTGTTTCCGACCGGGTACTCCGGCCGCACCCGAATCGATATCGGTTCCTGGCGCACCGACGAATCCGGGCCCATGCAGGTCGTCTCCGGTGGCTACGGTAAGGAACGGGTGCATTTCGAGGCACCACCCGCCGTGCGGCTGGACGCCGAGATGGCCGAGTTCCTGGATTGGGTCAACCGCCCCACCACCGAACCCTCGATCGTCAAAGCGGGCCTGGCGCATCTGTGGTTCGTCACCGTGCATCCTTTCGATGACGGAAACGGGCGCATCGCGCGCGCCCTCGGTGACCTGTGGCTGGCGCGCGCCGACCACAGTTCCCGGCGGTTCTACAGTCTTTCGGCGCAGATCCAGCGAGACCGCGCGGCGTACTACCGGATGCTGGAGCAGACGCAGAAGGGAACACTCGATGTGACGGAGTGGCTCGTCTGGTTCCTCGAGGCGCTGCGCCGGGCGATCGTGCACGCCGATGACACTGTCGACACGGTTCTGCGGAAGGCCCGGTTCTGGCGGGACCGCTCTCCGCTCCGGATGAACAACCGCCAGATAGCCATGGTGAACCGGCTGTTCGACGGATTCAACGGCAAGCTCACCACTCGGAAGTGGGCGACGATCACCAAATGCTCGCAGGACACGGCACTACGAGATATCACCGAATTGGTCGACCTCGGTGTTCTCGAGCGGTCGAATGCGGGCGGCCGCAGCACCTCCTATGACCTTGCGGATCGGTGACCGGGCCCCGCGCGGGATCGGCCGGCCCCGATAATTCCGGGCGCGACCGGCTGTAACGCCCGGCTCGTCCGCCGCGAAGGCGGCGCGGCGGCGCCCGGAACCGTCGCGAACGCGGGTGCGCCGTCTCACCTGTGCCGCTCCACGGAACCTTCTGTGTGTGGAAGGGATTCGGCACGTCCCGGATCGTGAACGCTCACGAAGAATTCTCGAAACGCCCGCAAAAAGCCTTTTATGGCGATTCTTCAATTGCTCGACGCCTTTTCGTGAGTTTCCCGGACCATTGCCGCCCCCGGCTCGATTGCGGTCGATCGGCTCTAGCGTCATCGCAGATTCCCGGCGTTTGTGTCACTGCCCGGAGTCGGTCCGTATTTGTTGTGCAGAAAGGCATCTGATGAGGCGTACGACGATCCGCCGATCGCTTCGCGGCGCCGCCGTGACAGCCGCGGCGGTCCTGGCGATCGCACTACCGGGGGCGGGGGTGCATGCCGAGCCCGCCCAGGTGCCGGCCGAGCAGCAACTGGCCGACACCATCGCGGACGGCCTGAAAGACCCCGCGGCGCGTCCGATCGTCGACAGCGGCAGTGCTTCCGGTTCCGCCTGCAACTCGGGTAGCGGTACGGGATCGGGCAACGGCTCCGGCGACTGTTACGGCGGCTCGGGCTCCAGTTCCGGGTTACGCGGCGGGCATGCCACGGACACCGTCGGTTTCGGCCCGCCGTCGACATCGTTTCTGGGTGCCTTCGGCCACGGTTTGCTGAACCCGGATGTGGCACCCCCGGGCAGTAACGACTGGAACTGCACACCGACCGCCGAACATCCCGAACCGCTGGTGCTGATCCACGGGACGTGGGAGAACGCCTACAACAATTTCGCGTTCATCTCCCAGCCGCTGCACGACGCCGGACACTGCGTTTTCACGTTCAACTACGGTAGGTCCGGCCTGATCCAGGGTGGCGGCGTCGGCACAGCCCTCCCCGGCGCGAACGGCACCGGCTATATCGAGGATTCGGCGAAACAGATCGCGGTGTTCGTGGACCGGGTACTGGCGGCGACCGGCGCCGGCAAGGTGAATATCGTGGGCCACTCCCAGGGCGGGGTGTCGTCGCGGCAGTACATCCAGTTCGAGGGCGGCGCGGACAAGGTCCATCACCTGATGACCTTCGGCGCCACCCATCACGGCACCACCCTGGTCGGGATCGGCGCGCTGGGCCGGGCGATCAACAATCTCGGTATCGATGTGCTGGGCCTGGTGGAGATCTTCGTGGGCCACTCCGGTATCCAGCAGACCGTCGGATCGAATTTCATCAACAACCTCAACGCCGCCGGCGATACCGTGCCCGGGGTGGACTACACAGTGGTCGGTAGCCGCTACGACGAGATCACCACCCCCTTCGATTCGACCTTCCTGACGGCCGGGCCGGGCGCGACCGTCCGCAACATCACCCTGCAGGATGGGTGTGAACAGGACCTTTCCGACCATCTGACACTGATGTATTCGCCGCGCGTGCTGTCGATCATCCAGAACACCCTGGATCCGGCGCAGCCGCTGCAGTGCACGTTCAACCCGTGGCTGATCGGCGGGGGCGGCAAACTCTGACCCCAGGCCGTCCGACGGCAACGCACCGAACCCGCCGCGCGATCTCCCGGTCGCCCGGCGGGTTCGCGTGCTACCGGGTCGGCCGCGCAATGATGGACGCACACCGGCTCCAGTGGCGACCGGCCGCCGGGCTCAGATGGTGTTCGCGCTCATCCCGCCGGAAATGGTGATCGCCTCGCCGTTGTAGCGGCGTCCGGATTCGGAGACCAAGACGAGGATCATCTCCGATACCTCGGCGGGCTGGATCAACCCGCCGCCGGCCTCGAACATCGCCATCGCGTCCGCGCGGGTGGGGTTCTCGATATCGGGCATCAGTTCGCGGTAGGTGGCCGGGTTCATGATCATATCGGTCTGCACGCCCGCGGGGAGTACGGCGTTCACGGTGATGCCGTGTTCGGCGACCTCCAGCGCCAGCGATTTCACCAGCCCGACGACTCCCCATTTCGCGGCCGTGTAGTGCCCCGACTTCCGGGCCCCCATCCGCGCGACGATGGAGGAGGTGGCCACGATCCGGCCCCGGCCCCGCTCGACCATATGCGGCACCACCGCGTGGAAACTGTGGAAAACACCGGTGAGATTGATATCGATCATGTCCCGCCAGGTCTGTTCGGGCATGTCGGCGATCAGCGCGCTGGAGGCGATCCCCGCGTTGGCGAGCAGGATATCGATCCGGCCGAAATCGGCGACCGTCTGAGCGGCGACGCTGTCCATCTGCTCCCGGCTGCGCACATCGGCGGTGATCGGGAGGCAGCGGCGGCCGGTGGCGCGGACCAGTTCCACGGTCTCGGCGAGATCCTGTTCCGACCCCAGCGGGTAGGCGACACTCGCGACCTGCGCGGTGATATCGCACAGCACGATATCGGCGCCCTCGGCTGCCAGCGCCATCGCATGCGCCCGCCCCTGCCCCCGCGCGCCGCCGGTGATGACGGCCACCTGTCCGTCCAGCTTGCCCATTGGTCCTCCCTCGCCTGGCCCTCGGTCGCGCACATCGTCGCACCCGCCTCCGACATCCGGGGCGCGCATCGGTTCGCCGTGTCGGGGTGGGGACACCGGTGCAGCGTGCTCGGGTGCCGGTCGCGGTTGTCGAATGGACGCAGTTCAGCGGGTTTTCATCGGGTACTGGCGAATTTCGGCGGGCGGTTCGACGGGCCCGGTTCGGCGGTTGCGACCTATAGTTCGCGCCGGTAACGTCTGGGCGAACCGGCAGCAGGGGGCGGAGACGCCGGTCCTCCCCAGGGTCGGACGACTAGTGGTACCGGCAGTGGAGGTCGGGATGGTTGCCGCGGGGAAGCGTAAGGCGTTGATCGCGCTGGTTGGCGGGGCGGTGCTGGCGTTGACTGGGTGTGGATCGTCTACCGAGGGGTCGGCCCCGGAGACGCCGAGCGTCGCGGCGGAGGTGCCCACCGGGTTCGAACCGTGCACCGATATCCCGCAGGAGGCCTTGGAGTCGGAGGGGCTGCGAGATCCGATGCCGGATGATGCAAGTGCCAACGGGATCAAATGGGACGGGTGCATGTGGGTACAGACCGATGGATATTCGGCTGCCATACGCACGACCAATATGACCCTTGAAATGATCAAAGGCCAGGGGTTTCCTGGAACTCTGGAATTCGAGACCGGTGGACGGTCGGCCATCGTCTCGCAGCAGGGTAAGACTCAGGTCGAGGCTTCGTGCAACGTCAACGTTGAACTGGCCGGGGGAAGTCTTGAATTCTTGCTCACCAATCCGCCCTCGCGCAGTAAGACCGGGCATCTCGATACTTGCGAACTCGCACGAAACCTGGTCGGCAAAGTTGCGCCGAGCATCCCGGCCGACGCATGAGTAGGCCGGTTCTCGGAATCACGTTGCGGAGGGACGGAAATGGTTGACGAGCCCGCGCCGCGGCCGATGGCCAACATGCTCAGCGCGGCAACCAGCGGTCAGACGTCGGTGCAGATGACACCGGAAGATTTCATCTACCTCGAGCGCGACTGTCAGTACTTCAAAGATCAGATTGTGCGTATCCAAGGTAGCGCGGAGGAGATTTCTCAGCAGGATCACTGGGGTCTGGGGGAAGCCAACGACGACTTGACGTCCGCCCGGGCAATGGTGGGTCGCTACAAGGTGAAGGCGAAAGGCGCCCCGGACGGTAACGGCGTCTGGGAGATCATGGAGCAACATTACAAGATCGTCGACGATATTCAGAACGTCTTTCGAATCATGCGGGATCGGATGATGCAGGCGGATAGCGAGTTCGCGGCGGCTATTAATTCTCTCAGCGAGACCCTGCCGGAACGGCCGCCTGCAGGGCCCGTCGTCGACCCGAACGCCTTCCTTGGCGGTCCGGCATGACCGACACGCCGGGGTATGAAAATGCGACCATCCCGGGGGGTGGAGAGTACACACCCAACTGGAATCATCCCAAGATCAGCGGCGCGTTCAGCCCACTCGATGTGAACGATGCGAACGGTCAAGCAGGGAAGTATCTGCTGATGAAACTGATGTGGGAGCAGGGTTTCGAGACGTTCCTGCGATCCACTCAGGCGTCCCTTGCGCAGGCATGGTCCGGGCCGGCTGCCGAGCAGTCCAAGCGGGCGATCCAGGACTATATCGACAAGTGTGCGCGTCCCGTGACTCCCGCGTTGGACGCGCTCGCCAACGGTATCAAGGGCGCGGCCCAGGCGATTGTGGATACCAAGACCAGGGTGGGGGAACCGCTTGTCGCCGATGGTGCATTCCTTTCTGGGGACGGATTCAAAGGATTTTTCAATACTTTGATCAGTGACGACGAGATTTCGCGGCGAACGCAGGTGGCTCAGGCGGCGATGAAAACCTATTACGTCGACAGATTCGTGGAACTCGATACCCAGATCCCGGTGATTCCCGTTCCCGCGGGCCCCACCTCCACCACCGATATCCCCGCGCCTCCACCCGGCGGATACAACACCGACACCGGGAAACCGAGTGCTACTAGCCCAGGCACCCCCGCAGGTACGACGGGGGAGACGCCTACGGGCGAGACACCGGGGACTCCGGAAGGCGAGACGCCGGGCGAGACACCCGGCGAGACCACCCAGCCGACCACCACCGACCCGGGAGACACCGCGACCGCCCCCGCGTCGACGGAGACGCCGACCGGCACCACGCCCACTGTCCCGGCGAGCACCACACCGGCCGGTGTGACAACCGGACCCGGTTCTCCGGGCGGTACGCCGTCGGGAACTCCCGGTTCTCCGGGTACTCCGGAGTCGCAGACTCCGGGGCGCACAGTCCAGGGCGCCCCGAATACCGCCGCGGGTGCTCCGGCAGGTGTCGCCGCCGGCGCGGCGAACGCCGCGGGAAACCGCGGGATGGGTGGTATGCCGATGGGTGGCGCCGGGGCGGGACGTGGCGGCGGGCAGGACGACGAATCGAAACGTTCGGTGCCCGATTACCTGATCAATCAGGAGAACGCCGACGAACTGCTGGGCGATATCCCTCCCACCATCGACGGTGGCGTGATCGGATCCAATCCCGGCTAGGGCCGGTGGGTTTCGCCGCGGATGCGGCCCGGCTCGACAGCCGGGCCGATTCTGTCGCGGAACCGTCTCGTTACCGAAGGATCGCGGGAAATGCTGTCCCGCAAAGAAAAAGAGGAATGGCCGATGTCCGAGTGGACGTGGGAGCCGGATGATTTCGCGGCCCTGTGGTACAGCGACGCCTACGACCGGTTCCCCAGCCCGCTGCGCTACACGAGCCGGTTCGCCTTCAACGATGAAGCCCGGGCACATCGGATAGCGGTGCGGGAGCGGTATTCGCCGGAAGAACGCGCGGTAATCCAGGTGGCGCTGGATACGCTGGGCACCTCGGGTTTGCAGATCGCGATCTTCGGTGGCACCGCGGCTCACAAACGCAGTACCGGGCGTGGTGATATCCGCAATTACCGGGTCGTGGGTGCCCGCACCGAGAATCACGCGGTGACGATGAGTCAGGCGGGTAGCGCCGCGGATTTCGGTTCGATCCAGGTGCGTCTGTTCCGTCCGGAGCAGTTGGCGGCCCGCCTGGTGGCTGCATTGCCCGGCTGCGCGCCCGGCGCCGCCGAACCGGCGACCTTCCATCCTGCCGATATCGAATCCCGGAAGGAGCAGTTCGAGGATCCGCAGCGCGCCCGCGCCCGGGACCGGTACCGGAAGCTGCTCCGGCGGGAAGCCGACGGTGGTGGTTGCGCGGTGCTGCGGATCGGGCGGTTCGACGCGGAGACAGAACCGGTCCGCGGGCTGGAATGGCACGACATCACCGGCGACGGCCGCTACACCGAACAGCGCGGCACCCATGTGACAGTGCGCCCCGCCACTCCCGCCGAGTTCACCCGCCATTTCAGCAGTTGGCTGGACCTTGCCTGGCAGCGGTGGGAGGAGCAGCGCGCCGAAGCCTGGTGAGGGTGGTGCAGGTGGGGCGGCGCTGCGATCGGCGAACTGCCTGAACCTAACGGATCGGCGCCGGAATCGCGGTCCGATGCACGGAAGGGTGGTCATCGAGCCCGCTGCCGTTCGGCCGGGTGTGGGGTTCGTAGCCGCAGCAGGTGTGGGTGGTTCGTAACGTCGAGTGCGAGGGCTGCGGTCCACAGGGAGGCGTGGAGAGATTCGGGTAGCCGCCAGTCCTGGGGCGCGACGGCGGGGAATCTCAGCAGTATGGGGGCGAATCCGGGCAGGTGCCGGGGGAGCACGGCCCACCACTGGCGGCCGGCGGCGTCGATGGTCGCTGCCGCGATGAGATCCGACGGAGCGGCGAGTCGCGCGGCGGCGGTGTGGACGGGGGCCGGGATATGGCTGTTGTCGGCGCGGGAATCGAGTTGGTCGGCGAAAACGGGGAAGACGAAACCGAATCCGAACATTCCGTCACCGAGGACGGTGCGGATCCGGGCCGCCGCCGCATGAATGGGGTTCGGTTCCCGCGGGCCACGGTCACCGCTCAGATAGACCTCGGCGCATTCGGAGTGGATCGTCTCGCCGTCGAAGCGGAAGCCCAAGAGCACCGGGAGCGAGTCGGCGGGAAGGGCGGGCAGAAAATGCATGGTGATCTCGGCGACGGATTCGTCGTCGGGGTAGCTGATGGCCGTCATCCGGCGAACCCCGGCGTGACGGTGTGTGTCCAGAACTCCCGGCGGATCGCATCCCACAACGGGGTGTGCTCGGGGAACCTTTCCCGCATATCCGCGAGGTCGGCGCAGGTGCGGCCGGGCAGCTCGACGGACGTGCCGACGGTGTCTCGCACCTCCAGGATCCGGATCGTCCCGCGGTCGAGCCGCCAGGCAGCGCGCCGCCCGTCGCATTCGGTATGACGAGTCGGTACGTGCGTAGTGGCGGCACCGTGCGATGGCGGGAAAGCGTCTTTGCGACAACGGCTTCCGTATCTCTCGGACATGCGGCTATGTTGCTGCAGGTCACAGACTCGGCGTAGGGCGGCGAGAAGCCGTCACGGGATCGACCGGAAGCAGCAGCACGTTTCTCGATACCTGCCTACGATTGTTCTCGCACTGAGAAACGCCGAGGCGATTCGTTGAGAAACAGGGGAGGCACGATGCCGAGCAAGGCGGATCTCAGCGGCACCACACTGCCGCGGCGGCAACTGGGTAGGGCGTTGCGCGACGCCCGCCACGCACGTGGGTCGACGTTGGAACAGGTGGCGCGGGACACCGAGTTCAGCCGGGCGACGCTGAGCCGGATCGAATTGGGACAGTACGAGCGGATCAAAGTCCGCGAGGTCGAATATCTCTGCCGTTACTTCGACCTGCCGGATGATCGCACCCAGTATCTGATGGCGCTAGCAGCGGAATCGAATTCGAAGGTCTGGTGGCAGAGCTATCGGCACTTTCTGCATGAGGGGTTCAGTTCGTATCTCGAGCTGGAGTCCTATGCGACCGAATTCAGGTTCTTTCAACCCCTCGTAATTCCCGGCCTGCTTCAGACAGCAGACTATGCCAAAGCTATCTACCGTGCTTACGCGCCCGACGACCCCGAGCAGCAGATTGGCAGTCGGGTCGAGATGCGGATGCGGCGCCAGCGGCGACTTGCGCAGCGGCGTTGGAAAGCTCGGATGGAATACGTATTGCATGAGAATGTGCTGCACACCGTGGTCGGTTCGAAGCGGATCATGGCGACGCAGTGCCGGGCCATTGCCGACACGAGTACCCACGAAAACATCACTCTCAGGGTGCTGCCCTTCACCGCTGGGCTACCGACCGGTGATGTCGTCCAACCGTTCATCGTCCTCGACTTCCCGGATAGCGAACCGACCGTGGTCCACTCCGAGGGCGCAATCGGTTCCATGACTTTCGAGGACGCCGACGATGTGGCGCGGTTCCGCTCGCTGTACGACACGCTTCGGTCCTCGACGCTCGATGAGGTGACCTCGCGGGATCGAATACGAAGAATTGCAAGGAGATACGACCAGTGATGGGCGAACTATCCGATGCGCAGTGGTTCAAGTCGTCGTATAGCGGTGGAGGTGGCGACTGCGTCGAAGTCGCCTGGCTCGGTGCGGGGCGGGTCGGTGTCCGGGATTCCAAGAACCCGGCCGGCCCCGCGCTGAACTTCGCGACGGAGGAGTGGGACGCATTCCTCGCACGGGTGGGTCCGGGGGACTGATATCCGGGAGGCCGATAAGGGTTCTCCGGGGCTGTCGGGACGCCGGGAACCGGGCCGGTGGTGGTCGCGGGCGCGTTCGACCTGCGTGTGATCCGGACCGAAGACCGTGACCGTTGGGACGAGATCGCACGTGACGGCCGGTCCGGCGACGAAGGTGTAGCCGATATGGTCGTCGGCTGCGGGTATACAGGTGACGAAGAGCTCCCGCTCGCTCGCGGTGGGTGGTTTCGCCGCGGGGGATCTCGCTCTCGTGCTGGTAACCGTAGTTGATCACGCGGGATTTTTCCGGGCTGAGCAGCGCTTTTCGGAGAGGTCATCCGTCGCCTTGGCCGCCTCGCCGGCGGAGAGCGTACTGGCGTTGTGGGCGCGGACGCAGCGGTCGATATAGGTGCGGGAGACCTCTGGCGGGCGCGCCGGATATACATTGCACAGTGACCCACCCGCCGGCCCGATCAGCCGGTACGAACGTTCGCGAGGAGAACATATGCCGCCCGCACAGCCACCGCGGTCCAGCGAAGCCGATCTGGCGCGGCGGTTGGCGCGGCTGGAGGCGGTCGAGGAGATCAAGGCGCTCAAGCACCGCTACCTGCGCGCGTGTGACGCGAAGGACCCGAAGGTGTTCCGGGAGTGCTTCGTCGACGCGGGTGCGGCGGTCGACTACGGAGTGCTGGGGTCGTTCGACGCCGACGGGATGGCGGCGGTGTTCGAGAAGATCGCACTGCAGAAGGTCGACGGTAAGAACGTCATCCTCGATATGCACCATGGTCTGCACCCCGATATCACCGTCCACGACGACGAGCACGCTTCCGGCCGCTGGACGCTGAAATTCCGTCAGGTGAACCTCGTGGAGAACACCGAGACGGTGATGACCGGTGAGTACGACGACGAATACCTCGTCGAGGGCGGGCGCTGGAAGATCGCCGCCTGCCGGTTCACGCAGAATTGGTCGATCACCCGCCCGGTCGACGAGAGCTGCCGTATCCACTGACCATAGCTTCTTGCTATGATAATTCCGGTGTTGGTCGGCTTCGAGGCCCAGCGCGTTGTGAGACGCCGACCGGATATCGGCCCTCTGCTTCCGCGCGAACGCACGGATCCGAGCCTTTGCGAGTGACGATCGGATTCTTCGCTGACATTCGTTCGAATACCGGTGCGATATCCGGGCCCGCACAGTCCATACCGCCGGAGAGCGGAACCGGCGGCCCGCGAACTCATGCCTGTCCCGAGCGTCCCTGTCGCGCAGGGAATTCGCGATCTGCGCTGTTTGCGTGCTGCATGATCCGCTGCTCCGGGGATCCCTGGGAGGACAGATGAAATACGTGATTTCCTGGACATACCGGTGGAACGGCTCGGCAGCCGAGAACGAGCAGAGCATCCGGCGCGCGCTGAGTGTGTTCGCCAACTGGAAACCGGTCGACGGCGTGACCTACCACCAGCTCGTCGGACGGCTCGACGGCAGTGGCGGGTTCGCGGTGGTCGAAACCGACAACCCGATGAACCTGACCGACGCCCCCAATAAATTCGGCTTCTTCGCCGATTACCAGATCTTCCCCGTCGGCGAACTCGCCGAAGTCGCGCAGTCGATCGAAGAGGGCGCGAGCTTCCGGGAGTCCATCGGCTGAATCATCCGGTCTCGGACGCGTTGTCACGACGGACCGAGCGGTCAGGAGCCGGGACGGTCGGCGTCGGCGGCCTCGAGCCGGGCCCGGACCTGCTCGAGCCGCCGGGCCAGATCGTCCTCGTCGATGATCTTCCTGGCGATCAGTGAATGCGCCAGCGCGACGAGCTGGTTCTCGGGGAAGGGCAGCCCCGCGTACGTCTCCCCGGTGAGCCGATCCTCCTCGTCGCGCCGGGTGAGCAGCGGTAGGGCGGTACCTTCGCGGTCGAGGGCGTCGCAGATTCCGTCCAAACTCGATTTCCACGGTGGGCTGGGATTCTCGACACCGTATTTCTCGGCCATCCGCGGCCACACCTGCCCGCGGTCGATCAGCTGCTCCAGCAGCGGAACCCTGATTCCCGTGACATCCCGGTCCATCGGCATCTGTTGTCCCTTCGGTCGGTCAGTGGTTTTCGGCCGGATGGACCGCGGCATGGACCGGGCGTTGCACATCCGCGGTACGTCCGGGTTTGGGGAGAGCGACGCCGATGAGGCAGTCGCGGGTCACGATCTGCGCGAGCTGTTCTTCGCTCCACCCTTCCGTACCGTCGGGCCGCACCGGAAGCACCATGAACCGGTGCTTGGAATTGGAGTCCTCGACCCGGATCTGGACATCCTCGGTGAGGTAGAGGCCGAACTCGGCGAGTACCTGGCGGGGCCAGCGAACGAGCCGGCGGCGGTAGTTGGGCGTCCGGTACCACTCCGGGGAATTCCCCAGCAGCGGCCGGGGATAGCAGGAGCACAGGCTGCAACAGACCACGTGATGCAGCGTCGGTGTGTCCTCGAGGAGGTGCAGCGCGGTGAAATCGCTGGGCGTCCCGAAGCCGGTCGGTTTCAGCCAATCGATCCCGATTTCGTGACATGCGGCGATGGCGTCGTCCAGGGCGAGTTGCCGGAAATCGGGGTCGGACCAGATCTTGGCGACGAACCGGGAACCCGGCGCCGGGCCGAGCTGCTCGAAATATTCGGTGTAGCTGCGGTGATCCTCGGCGGTGAACAAGCCCTTCTCGATCGCCAGCTCGCGTAGCGCGATTTCGAGTACCTCGAAATCGGTGACCTCTTCGACCATCGGTGCCGCGTGCCGGACCGACTCGTCGTCCTCGTGCTCGTGGGGTTTTCCGCTCATCGTGTTCCTCTCATCGAGGTGCGACCGGGTCTATGAGCTCGCTCGGAGCCAGGGCTCCGAAATTTCCGCCTGTAGCGTGTCCTCGGGACATCCCTGATAGGGGTCCCACAGATCCTTCATCTCGAAGCGCACGATGTAGAACCATTCGGGCCGCCGGTCCTCGCGGTCGAACGCTTCGTCCTCCGGGATCGGGCTTTCGTAGGTCACCTTGACGACCGTTCCCGGTTTACCCCGCAGATACTCCTGGGTGCGGGTGTAGAAGATGGTCGGAAGGTCACGCACCAGCACCCGGTCGCCGACCGCGAATCGGGGCGTATCCGCCTGCCCGGCGAAGCATTGGGGATCGCCGTGACCGACCGCGTCCCGGTGATGAATATTGCGGACGACGTCGCTGCCGTCCCCGGTGCCGCGGGGTGCGGGTTCCAGCGGACCCGGCCGGCCCGCGCACCGCGCCCGGACCTCTTCGCTGCGTTCGAGCAGTTCACGCAGCGTGATATGCCGTTTATCGATGAGGCAGCGGGCGATGGCCAGCACCCAGCGACCGTAATAGGGGAAACCGAGATACTGCGTACGCCCGAGATCCACGTTGCCCAGCCTGCGGCGTTCCTCGGATGTCCAGATGCCCCGCCAGCCGAGTACCTCGCAGGTGATGAACGTATTGAGCTCCCAGATCTCCTCTTGTTTCTCCTCGAAAACAGCCGGTGCATCGGGTTCCCCACCCACGTCGTGCGGGGTTTTCATGAATGCCCGAAACATCTCGTGGTCGATCTGATCGGGGTAGGGCCAATCGCTGAACCGATGAAACGCGACGCGTAGCTGACTGCCAAAGTCGTCCATGACCGAATTTGCCATGTTCACCATCTCCCTGGAGTGGGCGGTTCGTCACCCACTCTAAGGGGGTTCGGCTCGAATTCATGGTTTCGAATTCGACAAGTTTGCCGGTCGACTACGCGGCGCCGGGGGCCGATTGTCTCCGTCGCGGATATGGCCCGTGCGCATCACGGGACACAACCGCCGGGTACCGGTGGTACCCGCGGACACGCCGACAGCCCGGACACGCCGCGTCCCGAAGGACTTTCTAGCGTACGAAACCTGTTGTCGCATAACGTCGCCCGCATGGTCGGCTCCGCGCACGAGGCTATGCACCGCCTCTTCCAACACGACCCGGGTGTCTTCGCCCGGGCATTCCGGGCGCTTGAACTCCCCTTCGACGACCCGGCCGAGGTAGCGGTATTCACCAATGATCTGACCGAAATCCGTCCGCTGGAACGCCGTGTCGACACCTTGCTGCGGATCACCACAGTGCGCGACGGTCCGTTTCTGCTCCTGGTGGAAGCGCAGGGCCGTCAGGACCAGGACAAGCCCAGCGCGTGGGCGTACTACCTGGCGCACCTGCATGCCAAATACCGGTTGCCCGTCGTGCTGCTCGTCGTGTGTCAAGACGTGGCGACCGCCGAATGGGCTGCCGAGCCGATCAACATCGGGCTGTCTCAATGGTGCAGTCTCACCGCGCGTCCGCTCGTCCTCGGACCGCACAACGTTCCGGTGGTAACCGATCCGGATCTGGCCGCCGCTGATATCCCACTGGCTACGTTGTCGGCGATCACTCATGCCAAAGACCCGGACATCGGTGCGATACTGAAAACACTTGCCGATGCCCTGCACGAACTCGACAATGAAGAAGATTTCCACGTCTTCGCCGAACTCACCGAACTCGGTCTCGGCAGTACCCGAGCCGCGAAAACCTGGAGCAAACTGATGAGCGTGGACCTGTCGTTCTACCGTTCCAAGACTTCCCAGCGCCTGCGCGCCGAGGGGCGCGCCGAAGGGCGCGCCGAAGGGCGTGTGGAAGGACGAGTCGAAGGCAGGGTAGAGGGCCGGCTGGAAGAAATTGCCGACAAGACCCTGCGATTGCTGGAGGCGCGGGGTATCGACGTTGCCGCGGCCGACGAAGAACATATCCGGAGTTGCGTCGATCCGGAGGTTCTCGACCGCTGGTTCGACCGGGCCATCACCGCCACGGACGTTTCGGATCTCTTCGCCGAATAGCGGGCTGCGACCGGTCCGCCACCGGGCCGAATCGGCTTGCCTTGTGGTGTCCCGGGCCGTGGTCCACCACGGCCCGGGGCGGGATCAGAAGTCCCAGTCGTCGTCTTCGGTGTTGACCGCCTTGCCGATGACGTAGCTGGAGCCCGACCCCGAGAAGAAGTCGTGGTTCTCGTCGGCGTTGGGGGACAGGGCCGAGAGGATGGCCGGGTTGACTTCGGTCTCGTCCTTGGGGAACAGGCCCTCGTAGCCCAGGTTCATCAGCGCCTTGTTGGCGTTGTAGCGGAGGAACTTCTTGACGTCCTCGGTGAGACCGACCTCGTCGTAGAGGTCCTGGGTGTAGTCGACCTCGTTGTCGTAGAGCTCGAACAGCAACTCGAAGGTGTAGTTCTTCAGCTCGTCGCGTTCGGCCTGGGTGATCTGCTCGAGGCCGCGCTGGTACTTGTAGCCGATGTAGTAGCCGTGCACGGCCTCGTCCCGGATGATCAGGCGGATCATATCGGCGGTGTTGGTGAGCTTGGCGCGCGAGGACCAGTGCATCGGCAGGTAGAAGCCGGAGTAGAACAGGAAGCTCTCCAGCAGGGTGGAGGCCACCTTGCGCTTGAGGGGGTCGTCGCCGCGGTAGTACTCCAGCACGATCTCGGCCTTGCGCTGGAGGTTGCGGTTCTCCTCCGACCAGCGGAAGGCGTCGTCGATCTCGCGGGTGGAGCACAGGGTGGAGAAGATGGAGCTGTAGCTCTTGGCGTGTACCGACTCCATGAAGGCGATATTGGTGAGCACCGCCTCTTCGTGCGGGGTGAGCGCATCCGGGATCAGGCTGACCGCGCCGACGGTGCCCTGGATGGTGTCGAGCAGGGTGAGGCCGGTGAACACCCGCATGGTGAGTTGCTTCTCGTCGGGGGTCAGCGTCGCCCAGGACGGGATGTCGTTGGATACCGGGACCTTCTCCGGGAGCCAGAAGTTACCGGTGAGCCGGTCCCAGACCTCGGCGTCCTTTTCGTCGGGCACCCGATTCCAGTTGATGGCCGATACCCGATCGATGAGCTTCATCCTGCCTCCACACCCTTCCCGACGACTCCGATGGACTCGTAACACTACCCCTTGGGGGTGAGATCATCGAGCAGTCCCACAGGTTGTGTTCGCGCGCGTCGAACCCAGTGCGAAAAGTGGGTTTTCGGCGGGCGGGACCGCAGGCGCCGAGCGTACTTCAGTCGTCGTGCGGGGGTGTGCGGTGGTGCCGGGATTCCTCGTCTCGGCGGGGACGCCGGTATCCGTAGTCGCCGGCGGGGGACGGCGACATGGCCAGACCGAAAGCCAGGCCGAATCCGATACCGAGGCCGACGCCCACGGCGAGATTGCTCAGGACCACCAGGCCGAGCGGGATCCCGATCGCCAATCCGATGGCGATCCCGATACCCAGCCGGTAACCGAGTGAGCGATCACCCTCGACTTTGTCGCCCATACCCTCGACGGTACTCGCGAAATAGGCTTCTACCTGGGGTTATAGGTCTCGGAATGGTTGACTTCCGGTTTCGGGACGGTAGTCCCGGCAGGGTGCCGCCCGGGAACCTCCCGGATCAGTTGCCGGTCGGGGGCATACCCCCGGACGGTCCGCCCGGGGGCATACCGTCCGGCGGCGGACCGGGAGAGGTGCCGCCGGGGCCGCCGGGAGGCGTTCCGCCGGGGCCTCCAGGAGGTCCGCCGCCGGGACCGCCTTCCGACTGGTTCGCGGACTTCTCGGCGACGCCTATGGTCAGCGAGATATCCATACCGGATTGGGCGCTGCCGGTGACGGTGGCCATTTCGGCGTCCCAGCCGTCGCCGAAGACATTGTCGGAGGCCAGCGTGACCTCGGACAGGTTGGTGAGACTGCGCGCGTAGCCGGAATCGGCGTTGTAGACCTGTTCGCAGACGTCCTGGGGGAGTGCGATCTGTGAGGTGAGGCGGGCGTTCTCCCCGGCGACCGCGGTTTCGAGGCTGTCGTAGACCTCGAAATGGATATGCGGCCAGCGACCGGAATAGCAGGCCGGGAAGATCGAGGTGAAGCTCACCTGACCGGAATCGTCGGCGACCTGCACCCCGCGCAGATAATTCTGCTCGGTGATGTCCTTGCCGTACAGCGAGTACTCCCCGTCACGATCGCAATGCCACAGATAGAGCGCCATTCCCGTACCGGCGGCGCCCCCGCGGGCCAGGTCCTGCAGGGTGAGCCGGATCGTCGCCGGCGCCCCCTCGGCCGTGCCGGAGTACGGGCCGAAACTACTGGTGATGTCGGAGCGCACGACACCGGATTCGATGAGCACATTGGGGCCGTTGGAGCCGTCGCCGGGATAGGGTCCGGCGGTCTCCTGCGGGGCCGCGCCCACGGTCTGCACCGTGCTCGAGGCCGCCGAGGCGGAAGTCGAACCGCCGGAGTCGCCGCCGGTCGAACAGGCCGCGGCCACCGACGCGGTACCCGCGGCACCCAGCAGCCACAGCGCCCGGCGGCGGGAGAACAGCACCGACATATCGTGGGCGAGCCCGAGATCGTGTTCGTGCCGTTCCTCCGGCCGCTGTGATCGACGTTTCCGCACGTTGTGCACCTCTCTCGACGATGGTGACCTCGACGGTAGAAACGCTGCCTGGCCTCCGCCTGGATCCGGGCTGTGAGTCCGCTGTGGGCGCACAGCTCCGGAAAAGCGGCGGTGCCGGGTGGCAGCAGGCCGCCATCGTAGGGCGAGGTGGGCGTGACGCTGTGGAAACCGGGCCGTGCCGGCGGTGTCGGGGGCCGGTCTCAGTCCATGACGTAGGCGTTGAGGGTGTCCCGGATATCGCCGAGCGCGGTGCGCGCGGAGGTCAGGCCCGTGGTGTGCCAGAGGGCGTCGTCGAGCACGAACATCCGGTTGTCGGTGACGGCGCCGAGTTTTTCCCACGGCTCCGAGCGCATCACCGATTCGCCGTGCTCCTGGCCCTCGGGTCCGGCGAACATGACGTAGATCAGATCGCCCTCGGCCGCGACCGGATCGGATTCGTCCACCGGCCCGGACGTCTCACGCTGGGCGGTCGGCCGGCCCGCGCCGGTATCGGCCAGCACCTGCGCCGCGAAGGTCTCGCTGCCCAGGAAATCGGTGCCGTCGGCGGTGAAACGCACAATCGACGCCTGGCTCAGCGGGGCGTTGATGGTGTGCCCGGTCTCGGCGGCCTCGGTGTCGTAGGCGCGCAGGGCGGTCACGCCGGCCCCGGCCCGGCCCAGCGCCCCCGCGAACGCGGTGAACTGATCCCGCCAGTCGCGGCCCGCGCCGACCATGACCGTCGGCGCGATCTCGCTGAGCGCCTCGTAACCGGCCCGCCCGGCCGGTGCCTCGCCGATGATGAGGTCGGGGTCCAGTTGCGCGATGAGCGCCGGATCGGGATCGGCCGCGGGGCCGACACCCGGGATCTCGAGGACGCCGTAGCCCAGGTAGCCGGGCTGCGGGGTGGGTCCGGCGACGGTGGTCGCGCCGACGACGCGTTCCCACAACCCGACCGCGCAGGTGGCGTCCAGCGCGGAGGTACCCAGCACCACGATCCGCTGCGGATCGGCGGGTACCCGGGACTCCCCGGACTCGTGCCGTACGGTGCGAGCCGGGCCCTCGGCGGGATCCGGCGCGGTGGGCAGTGCGCACGCCTGCGTGGTGTCGCGTTCGATCCCGACCACGCCGGCGCCGGCGATATTGGTGGTGGTGCGGATGATCGACGCCGAATCGTCGGGATGGCTCGCGCAGGCGGAGACCACCAGGGCGCAGCAGCCGAGCGCGACCGCAGTCCACCGGCGGGCGCGACCGCCGCGCGCGGCGATCCGGGAAGTACGCGCGGCTGGGGTATGGACAGCGGGGCTCACCGGCATGCCGGGAAGGGTACATGCCCACCGTGATTCGCCGCTCATCACCGGTAACCGCCGGACGGACCGGAGGTCGCGGTGGTGGTGTGGGGTCCGGATGGCGGGGGTCGCGCGGACCACGACGCGCGGCAGTACGACACAGAGTAGGACCCGTTCGCCCCGCTCCGGAGGGAAGGTTTACGATTCGAGAAGCGCACAGCTAACCGTTGGCCGTCTCGTGCACCGGGGCGGCGGGCAAATAGTGGAGCCTGCGGAGCGACCCTAAAGGCACCTTCAGGAGGATCAGTGACTGCCGTAGAGCCCAAGCCAGTCCCTCGGGGGCTGGAAGCGACTCGGCCATTTCCGGCGCGAACGGGGCCGAAGGGGTCGTTCATATTCAAGATGGTGACCACCACGGACCCCAAGGTCCTGGGCGTCATGTACTTGACCACCTCGATGGCGTTCTTCCTCATCGGTGGCCTGATGGCCCTGATGATGCGCGGTGAGCTCGCGCGCCCGGGTCTGCAGTTCCTCTCGCCCGAGCAGTTCAATCAGCTGTTCACCATGCACGGCACGATCATGCTGCTGTTCTATGCGACCGCGATCGTGTTCGGTTTCGCCAACATCATCCTGCCGCTGCAGATCGGCGCCCCCGACGTCGCCTTCCCGCGCCTGAACGCCTTCAGCTACTGGCTGTACGCGTTCGGCGCCACCATGGCGACCGCCGGCTTCATCACCCCGGGCGGCGCCGCGGACTTCGGCTGGACGGCGTACGTGCCGCTCACCGATATCCTGCATTCGCCCGGTGTGGGCACCGACCTGTGGATCATGGGCCTGGCCGTCTCCGGTCTGGGCACCATCCTCGGCGGTGTGAACATGCTGACGACCGTGGTCTGCCTGCGCGCTCCGGGTATGACCATGTTCCGGATGCCGATCTTCACCTGGAACATCGCCGTCACCAGCGTGCTCGTGCTGCTCGCCTTCCCGCTGCTGACCGCCGCCCTGATGGGTCTGGCCTACGACCGCCACCTCGGTGGCCACATCTACGATCCGGGCACCGGCGGCATCCTGCTCTACCAGCACCTGTTCTGGTTCTTCGGACATCCCGAGGTCTACATCATCGCGTTGCCGTTCTTCGGCATCGTCTCCGAAGTCTTCCCGGTGTTCAGCCGGAAGCCGATCTTCGGCTACACCACTCTGGTCTACGCGACCCTCGGTATCGCCGCCCTGTCCATCGCGGTCTGGGCGCACCATATGTACGCCACCGGCGCGGTGCTGCTGCCGTACTTCTCGTTCATGACCTTCCTGATCGCGGTCCCGACCGGTGTGAAGTTCTTCAACTGGATCGGCACCATGTGGAAGGGGCAATTGACCTTCGAATCACCGATGTTGTTCTCGGTGGGCTTCCTCGTGACATTCCTCTTCGGTGGTCTGTCCGGTGTCATCCTGGCCAGCCCGCCGCTGGACTTCCACGTCACCGACTCCTACTTCGTGGTCGCGCACTTCCACTACGTGCTCTTCGGCACCATCGTGTTCGCCACCTACGCCGGGATCTACTTCTGGTTCCCGAAGATGACCGGCCGCATGCTCGACGAACGTCTCGCCAAGTGGCACTTCTGGACCACGTTCCTCGGCTTCCACCTCACCTTCCTGGTGCAGCACTGGCTGGGCGCGGAGGGTATGCCCCGCCGCTACGCCGACTACCAGGCCGGTGACGGTTTCACCACGCTGAACACCATCTCCACGATCGGCGCCTTCGTCCTCGGCGCGTCGATGCTGCCGTTCCTGTGGAACGTCTTCAAGAGCTACCGCTACGGCGAAGTGGTGACGGTGGACGACCCGTGGGGTTACGGCAACTCGCTGGAATGGGCCACCACCTGCCCGCCGCCGCGGCACAACTTCTACGAACTGCCGCGGATCCGCTCCGAGCGTCCCGCCTTCGAACTGCACTACCCGCATATGGTCGACCGGATGCGCAAGGAAGCGCATGTGGGCTTCAGCGGTGGAGCCCGGCACCATGCTGACGAAGCACTGGTGAAGAAGTAATTTTGAAGGGGCCCGTCCGCTGGAGGGTTCGGCTGTAATTTTGGAGCGGCTCCGCCGCTCGAGGTTCGGCCCTCCTGAGCGTCGGCTGTCCGGCCTCGAGACTCGTGGCTTCGCCACATGCGCTTCGAGGCC
>NZ_JBEZYU010000041.1:0-51071 GCF_040638875.1 Nocardia sp. NPDC024068
CCTCGAGACTCGTGGCTTCGCCACATGCGCTTCGAGGGCTGACAGCAGACGCGGGCCGAACCCTTTGTGGGCCTCGCTGAACTCGGCACCGAGGGGTGGACCTTCGGCGAGAGTGCGACCATCCGGTCGGCAACCATCGGTTGATTCAGGATGGGATGCAATGGTCCCGGCAGCCTGTTCTCGACCGCAGTGTCCCTGGGAGAGCTGTCCTTATGGGTCTCGCGTCGAGTCCCGTCGGCCTGAGTAGGTTCCGCGATCTTGTAAGTGCTCAACGGTTCGCAACACCTGGATTGTCGGCCGCGTACATCGAAACTTCGACCGGGCGCAGTTGCGGTTCCCAATTGACCGGATCACCCACGACCCATCCCCGGATCACCCACGACCCATCCGCAGTTCCGATTCACGAACCCGCCTCCCCCCACAGCGCCGAGTTCAGCGAGGCCCTTGAAGGGTTGCGGGCCGTCCCGTGTTTCAGCCCTCGAAGCGACGCGCCGCAGGCGCGAGTCTCGAGGGCTGAAACACGGGACACAAGGGGCCCGCAACCCCGCCCCGCCGAAGGCGGGGCCAATAGATATAGCCTTTAGGCGACAGCACAGGACTTACAAGTTCGGAGGTTGGCCGTGGAGGTCAAGATCGGTATTTCGGATAGCCCGCGTGAACTCGTCATCTCCAGCTCGCAGACCCCGGACGAGGTCGAGACCCTGGTGTCCGAGGCGCTCGCGAACTCGAGTGGTGTCCTGGCTCTGGCCGATGAGAAGGGCCGCAAGTACCTGATCCAGGCGAGCAAGGTCGCCTATGTGGAGATCGGTGCCGTCACCGGTGGCCGGGTGGGGTTCGCCGCGGTCTGACAGAGACAGATTCTGATACAGGAAGGCCCCCGCCGGGATCCGGCGGGGGCCTTCCTGTCGTTCAGGCGGTGGGGTGCAGGGGGATGTGTTTCAGGCCGCCCCAGGCCAGGGCGACCGTGGTGTCGACGGCGTCGTCCTTGGGGATGGGGCGGTCGGCCTCGAGCCAGTACCGGGCGGTGAACTGGCTGGCGCCCACCAGGCCGACCGCGAGGATGCGGGCGCGGTAGGGGTCCAGGCCGGAGTCGTGGGCGACGAGGTCGTAGACGGCATCGACGCAGGCTTCGGTGGCCTGTTCGACCCGGCGCTGAACCTGAGGTTCGTTGGTGAGGTCGGATTCGAAGACGAGGCGGAAACCCTGCATCTCGTTGTCGACGAAGTCGTAGTAGGCGGCGACCGCGGCGCGGACGCGTTGTTTGTTGTCGGTGGTGGAGCGCAATGCCTGGCGCACGCTGGACACCAGCATGTCGACATAGTTCTGCAGCACCGCGAGATACAGCTCGAGTTTGCTGGTGAAGTGCTGGTAGAGGACCGGCTTGCTGACGCCCGCGCACTGAGAGATCTCGTCCATGCCCGCGGCGTGGTAGCCGCGCAGTACGAATATCTCGCTGGCGGCCACGAGTAGCTGCTGGCGTCTTTCGTCACGTGGAAGCCGGGTGCCACGTTTGGGGGCGGTGCCGGACGAGGAGCGGGGCGTCATCCGGTCCACGAGGTCGGTCATATTCGGATCTCCCAGTCGATTCCCCGGCAAAGGGGTGTGTACCGGGTCTTTCGAGCACCATACTCGCATCTTGCGCGGTTGCCGACCCGGGTCTGGGAACCCGGTTCCGGTCCGGACCGATGTGGGCGGCGGTTCAATTGTTCGTGGGCCGGTGGCTCCGGGGTCCGGGTCGACGCCGTTTTTACCGGTTCCGGCGGGCTGTGAGATTCTGGAATGTGTGACCGACAGACCGGATAGCTCCGCCTCCGGCAGCGGGCGCGACGCGCACCGTCCCCACGATTCGGACCTGGTGATCGCCGCACGTGAGGCGGTTCCGGAGGCCGCGGTATCGCGGGTGGACGATCCGCGTTCGCCGTTGCGGGCGGCCTGGGATCCCGGGACATCGGGTGCGAGCGACCCCGCGGGTGGGCGGCGGCGCCGGCATTTTCTCTTGCGGTACGGCTGGCGGCCGTACGTGCTGCCGGTATTGCTCGTACTGACGGTGTTGGTGGCGGTGGACGCGGTCCGATCCGGATCGCGATCGCCGCTGGATCCGGCCCAACCGGGCCTGGGGGAACTCGGACCGCCGCCCGCCAGCGCCGGGGTGATCGGCGCCCCGCCGGGTGACGGCAGGTTCCCCGAGGATCTGCCGGTGGGCGCTCTGCCCGAAGGCGGGAAGTTCACCGAGGCCGGGAAGGGTTCCTGGCGGATCGTCGCGGGCGGTTCCCCGCGGTCGGGAGCGGGGGAGCAGTACACCTTCACCTATACCGTCGAAATCGAGAACGGGATCGACACCCGGGCGTTCGGCGGTGACGAGTCGGTGGCCCGGATGGTCGATTCGACCCTGGCCAACCCGAAGAGCTGGGTACACGATCGTAAGTTCGCGTTCCAGCGGATCGATCGCGGGGAACCGGATTTCCGGGTCTCGCTGACCGCGCGGGCGACCACTCGTCAGACTTGTGGTTTCGATATTCCGATCGATTCGTCCTGCTACAACTCCGACGAGGCCCGGGTGGTGCTGTCGGAGGCGCGCTGGGTGCGGGGTGCCCCGGCCTTCGAGGGCGATATCGGTTCCTACCGGCAGTATCTGGTCAATCACGAAGTGGGCCACGCCATCGGCTATCACGCGCATCAGCCCTGCGAGAACAACGGCGGTCTGGCCCCGGTGATGATGCAGCAGACGTTCGGTACCGCGAACAACGAGATCGCGGCCCTCGATCCGTCCGGTGTGGTGCCGATGGACGGGAAGACCTGCCGGTTCAATCCGTGGCCTTATCCACGCGGCTGAGCCCGGCCGCCGGGCCGGAGATCAGTCCGGGAAGAATGGTTCCCGCATCGGCGTTGTACCGGGAACGACGCCGGTGCGGGTGCGCATCGCCGCCGCGTCGGCCAGGGCCGGGCGGATGCCGCGTCGGGGAGGACCCGGCGGCCGCACCCGCGCCCACCGCAACCGGCCATATCGATACGAGGAGTGCACAGACGTGTCAACACCGCAGTCCCTGCCCCCACTTGTGGAGCCTGCCGCCGAACTGACCAGGGACGAGGTCGCCCGTTACAGCCGTCACCTGATCATCCCGGACCTCGGGATGGATGGGCAGAAGCGGTTGAAGAACGCGAAGGTGCTCGTCATCGGCGCCGGCGGGCTGGGTTCCCCCGCGCTGCTGTATCTGGCCGCCGCCGGGGTGGGCACCCTCGGCATCGTCGAATTCGATGAGGTCGACGCCTCGAACCTGCAGCGTCAGGTCATCCACGGTGAATCCGATATCGGCCGGCCGAAGGCCGACAGCGCCCGGGATTCCATTCTGGAGATCAATTCCGGTATCGATGTGCGCCTGCACAAGATCCGGCTGGAACCCGATAACGCCGTGGAACTGTTCCGTGAGTACGACCTGATCGTGGACGGGACCGACAACTTCGCGACCCGCTATCTGGTCAACGATGCGGCGGTGCTGGCCGGTAAGCCCTATGTCTGGGGTTCGATCTACCGGTTCGAGGGCCAGGTCTCGGTGTTCTGGGAGGACGCGCCGGACGGTCGCGGGATCAACTACCGCGATCTGTACCCGGAGGCCCCGCCACCGGGAATGGTGCCCTCGTGCGCGGAGGGCGGTGTGCTCGGGGTGCTGTGCGCTTCGATCGGTTCGGTGATGGTGACCGAGGCGATCAAGCTCATCACCGGTATCGGGGACCCGCTGCTGGGCCGGCTGATGGTGTACGACGCACTCGATATGAACTACCGGACCATCAAACTGCGTCGCGATCCGGAGCGGCAGCCGATCACCGAGCTGATCGACTACGAGGCGTTCTGCGGTGTGGTGTCGGAAGAGGGCCAGGCCGCGGCCGCGGGCTCCACCGTCACCGCGCGGGAACTCAAGGATCTGCTGGACGCGGGTGATGTGGAACTGATCGACGTGCGCGAACCCGTGGAATGGGACATCGTGCACATCGAGGGCGCCACCCTGATCCCGAAGGACCGGATCCTGTCCGGCGAGGCGCTGTCGGAGTTGCCGCAGAATCGCAAGATCGTGCTGCACTGCAAGACCGGGATCCGGTCGGCCGAAGCGCTGGCGGCGCTCAAGCGGGCGGGTTTCTCCGACGCCACCCATCTGCAGGGCGGTGTGATCGCGTGGGCCCATCAGGTGGACCCCTCGCTGCCCGTCTACTGATTACGTAACGGGATCACCCCCGGTGGTCGACGGGGTCACCGAGTTTGCCCCGGCCTGCGGCGATCGCGACCGCCGCAGGTCCGGTGCGGCGCTGCACACGAGCCCGGTAGCGCTGTCGGGACGGGCGTGTCGCGGCCCTGCCACGACACGGTGTGGCGCCCCGGCCGGGCCCGGGTCCGCAGGTACGGTACGGCCCGTGACCACCACAGTCGAACCCCCCGAGCATGTGCGGGCCACTTTCGGGCTACGCGAGATGACCCCGGTCGCCCTCGGTGATTGGGAGGGCGGCTGGCGCCTCGGTGATGTGGTGCTGAGCCCGGTCGCCGACCATGCCCGCGCGGCGTGGTCGGCCAAGATACGGGAGAGTCTGCGGGTGGACGGGTTACGGCTGGCGAAGCCGGTGCGTGCCACCGACGGGCGATACGTGGTGTCGGGGTGGCGCTGCGATACGCATATGTCCGGCGCCCCCGAACCCCGGCACGACGAGGTGGTTTCGATATCGCTGCGGTTGCACAAGGCGACCGCGGAGCTGGACCGGCCGCGCTTCCTCTCCCAGCCGCCGGTGACGC
Organism: Nocardia sp. NPDC024068; assembly: GCF_040638875.1. Classification (NCBI taxonomy): domain Bacteria; kingdom Bacillati; phylum Actinomycetota; class Actinomycetes; order Mycobacteriales; family Nocardiaceae; genus Nocardia; species Nocardia sp. NPDC024068. Next base: position 4,778 of record NZ_JBEZYU010000041.1, read on the forward strand.
CGTGGCTGGATGTGGACGTTTTCGTCGCCGCCGACCGGGCGGCCTGGGAGGCGGTGCCGTTGCGCACCCTGCGCGCCGCCGGCGCGGTGATGGAGAATTCCCCCGACGGCCGGCACAGTCTCGAATTGATCGGGCAACTGGCCACGCTGCGCAAGCCGGTGCGGACGCCGCCCCAGCTGGTGCACGGGGATCTTTTCGGCACAGTGCTTTTCGCGGGTTCCCGGACTCCCGCGCTCACCGATCTCACCCCCTACTGGCGTCCGCCGGCGTGGGCGGCCGGTGTGGTCGTGGTGGACGCGCTGTCCTGGGGCGGCGCCGATGACGGGCTGCTCGAACGCTGGTCCGATCTGCCGGAGTGGCCGCAGATGCTGTTGCGCGCGGTGATGTTCCGGCTGGCGGTGCACGTTCTGCATCCGCGGTCGACGCCGGAAGCGCTACCGGGCCTGGTACGTACGGCGGATATGGTGCGATTCCTGCTCTGAACCGGGCTCGCCGGTACACCGCCAGCGACGGTGGTGACCAGCGCGTCGACGAGGGTGGTGGCGCGGTACCGGCATGCGATCGGCGGGCCGGTCTGCGACCGGCCCGCCGGATTTCCGGGATCCACACCAGTTTCCGATAGCGCGCAGTGCTGATGCCCCCCCTGAGGATGTTTCGGTGGATCAGATGTTGGCGTAGGCCAGCGACGGGACCCGCGTCACCGCGAACGAGGACCGGCGGTAGAACCACCAGGTGACCCCGCCCATCACCAGGAAGGCGCCGGCATAGGCCCAGAAGGCCGGGGCCATGGTGCCGAAATGGGTGTTGGACAGCCGCAGCGCCTGCTGCAGGATGAATCCGCCGAACGCGCCTACCGCCCCGATGACGCCGATCGCGGCACCGGCCTGGCGTTTCGCCGACGCGGCCGATTCGGCCGGCTCGATGCCGCGCTCGGCGGCATACTTCTTCGCTTCTGCGGTGAAGATGGACGGGATCATCCGGTAGGTGGAACCGTTGCCGATACCGGTGAGCACGAACAACAGCAGGAACGCGAGCAGATACAGCGGGAAGCTCTTCATCTCCAGCGCCGCCATGATGAGTGCCACGGCCACCGCCATCCCGCCGAACACCAGCACGGTGATCTTGGCGCCGCCGCCGAGCCGGTCGGACAGCCAGCCACCGAACGGCCGGGAGAACGAGCCCACGAAGGCGCCCAGGAACGCGAGGTTCCCGATGGTGCTGATCCAGCCGATATTCGCCAGGTCCGGGAAGTTGGCCTTGATCAGCGTCGGGAAGGCGAACGAGAACCCGATGAAGGACCCGAAGGTGCCGATGTAGAGGAAGGCCATCACCCAGGTATGCCGGTTGGTCAGCGCCAGTGAGTACGAGCGGCCGTCGGATTTCGCGGTGGAAAGGCTGTCCATATAGCGCAGTGCCCCGAACGCGGCGGCGAGGATGAACGGCACCCAGATGAGCACCGACAGGGTGATGCCGAACCGGTAACCGGCGGGGTCCTTCGCGGTGAGATGGGTGCCCAGGGCGATCAGCAGCGGCAGCAGCAACTGGGTCTGCGCCACACCGAGGTTGCCGCCGGCGGCGTTGATGCCGAGCGCCGCGCCCTTTTTCCCGTCGGGGAAGAAGAACGAGATATTGGCCATCGACGAGGAGAAGTTACCGCCGCCGAAACCGGACAGCGCGGCCAGGATCACGAAGACCCACATGGGCGTTCCGGGCTGATTCACGAAATACATCAGGCCCAGCGTCGGGATCAGCAGCATCGCCGCGCTGAAGGCGGTGAAGGCCCGCCCGCCGAAACGTGGAATGGCGAAGGTATACGGGATACGCAGGGTCGCGCCGACCAGGGTGGGGATCGAGGTGAGCAGCAGGGCGTTGCTCACCGCCGTGGGATTGCCCTTGCCGAGCCCCTCGAGGAAGCCGAAACCGGCCGCTCCCATACTGGTGACGACACTGGCCCACAGCACCCAGATGCTGAAGCCGAGGTTCTCCGCGAATACGGAGAAGATCAGATTCTTGCGGGCGGTGCGGTCGGCGCCGGAATTCCAGAACCGTTCGTTATCGGGTTCCCACCGGTCGATCCAGCGCCCGCGCCGGCGATGGGTGAATGATGCTGTCGTATCGGATGACTGTTGGCCGGTGTCGACAATCGCGGTCATCGGCGTCCCTCTCGTCATGGCTCGACGGCCCCCGGAGCCGGGTCGTCCGGCTGCCTCGCCGGGCGGGTCGAGTGCGGTGTGTGACGTGAGAAAACGCTAGAAGCCGGGTGTTTCAGCGGAATAGCGCGCAATGACGATGAGCGCAATTCCCGCTCACGGGAGCAAAATACCCGGGTGATCGGTCCGTAACGCGGATGGAACCCGTCAGGGTTCGGGATACTCGGCGAGCAGGCTGTCCAGAAAACATCGGGTGGTCTTGGCCGCGCGTTCGGCGTCGCCGTCGGTGATCGCCTGCACCAGTTCGCGGTGCTCGGCGCAGTACCAGCTGTCGATGCGATCGGTGCGCGAGCGGATCCCGGATTCGATATTGCCGAGCAGCGAATCGTAGAACTCCAGATACACCGCGTTGTGGCTGGCGACCACGATCGCGCGATGCAACTGCACATCGGCCTCGATCGCCGCGGCGCGGTCGGTGCGCCACAGGCGGTTCCGGGCGTCCAGCAACTCGTGCAGGGTGGCGACATCGGCCCGGTCGCGCCGGTGGGCGGCCAGGGCGGCGGCGGTCGACTCCAGTCCGTGCCGTAACTCGAGGACGTCGCGTTCGGCGGCCTCGGCGAAATACTTCGTGAGGGTGCCGCCCACCTCGGAGGTGGCGATGACGTAGGTACCCGAACCCTGGCGGCGCTCGAGCATGCCGGCATGCACCAGCGCCTGCACCGCCTCGCGGAGCGTGTTGCGGCCGGTACCGGTGAGTTCGGCCAGTTCGGGTTCGGTCGGTATCCGCGTCCCGACCGGCCAGCGTCCCGAGCGGATATCCTCTTTGAGTTGCTCGGTGACCTGGGCGATGAGACTGGTGCGGCGAACGCTTTGCACCGCAACAGCGTACCGCTCGTCACAATCCACTTGTCCCACTCCTCAGGTCATCCTATGATTTCTCGGTGACTGCAGCGCTGCCCGAGGTGACCCGTAAGGCCGATCAGCCCGCCGCGGGCCGTCGGCGTGCGCTCATCGAAGGCCGGCTGCTGGTACTCGCGGCGATTCTGATGTCCGCGCTCACGCTGCGGGTGGCGGTCACCGCCTTCACTCCGCTCGCCGAGAAGATCGGCGCGGAAATCGGTTACTCCACCGCCGTCGTCGGCGTATTCGGGATGATTCCCACCCTGATGTTCTCGATCACCGGCCTGCTCACGCCGGCCCTGGTGCGGCGGCTCGGTCTGGAGCGCACGGCGCTGCTCGCCATGGTCGCGGCCGGCGCCGGCATGCTCATCCGCGTGCTGGTCTCGGGCACGGTGGAGCTGCTGCTGTTCTCGGCGCTGGCCCTGGGCGGTATGGGTATCGGCAACGTCGTGGTCCCGCCGCTGGTGAAACGGTATTTCCCGGACCGGCTGGCCACGGTCAGCGCGCTCTACATCACGATGGTGCAGATCGGCACGGTGCTCCCGGCACTGGTCGCCGTGCCGCTGGCCGAAGCGCACGGCTGGCGCGTCTCGCTGGGTGTGTGGGCGCTGCTGGGCTTCGCCGCGGCCGTTCCGTGGATCGGGGTGCTGCGCGACCGGCGCGGTCGCGACCTGGCCGATACGACCGGGCTCCCCGGGTCGGCCGCCCCGGCACCGAAAGTGTGGCGCTCCCCACTGGCCTGGGGGATGGGCGCCATGTTCGGGATGACCTCGCTGACCACCTATTCGGTGTTCACCTGGCTGCCGACGATCCTGTCCGACGCCGGTGCGGACGCCGCGTTCGGCGGTTCCATGGTCGCGCTGTTCGCGCTCATGGGTTTGGTGGCGGCCCTGTCCGCGCCGACCGTGGCCGCCCGGATGACCAACCCGTTTCCGGTGGTCGTGGGCTGCGCTCTGAGCTTCTTCGTCGCGTTCGCCGGTCTCTGGCTGGCGCCGATGAGCGTGCCGGTGCTGTGGGTTGTCATCCTCGGTCTGGGGCCCAGTACCTTCCCGATGGCGCTCACGCTGATCAACCTGCGCACCCGGACCCCGGCCGGGTCGGCGGCGCTGTCGGGCTTCACCCAGGGCGTCGGGTACGCGCTGGCGTGTATCGGGCCCGTGGCGTTCGGAATGCTGCATACCGCGACCGATGGCTGGACGGCGCCGTTCGCGCTGCTGTGCGTCTCTGTGGTGGTGCTGCTGATCGGCGCCTGGCAGGCGTGCAAACCGCGCATCCTCGAGGACAACCCCGCGGTGTGCTGACCCGGCCCACGGCTCCGCCCGAGTTGCGGCCGGGAGTGACGCGGGTCATCATTTCCGCAGGCCCTCACCGCGCCCGTCGGCGGAATTGGGCTCTTCGTGACGCACGGAAACGCTGACGTGACACCGAATTAACAACCGGGGTCTTCTCACCTGAGCGGTCGGAACCGCGTGAGAAACCGTTGATTCGACGGTCATTTTGGGCAGCATTCCGGCAATACCGCTTTCCTAACGTTGGGGTCGAACCACGTTGGGAGGCCCAATTTGAGCACGCAGACGGAAAGTCGCCGGAACCCCGTCCGGGCGATCCTCGGGCGGCCGAAGCTGGAGCGCTGGGATGCCGAGGACACCGCGGCCTGGGAGGCCGGCGGTAAGAAGATCGCCACACGCAACCTGGTCTGGTCGGTGGCCGCCGAGCACATCGGATTCTCGATCTGGTCCATCTGGTCGGTGATGGTGCTGTTCATGCCCACCGAGACCTACGGGATCGACGCGGCGGGCAAATTCTTCCTGGTCGCGGTGCCCACCCTGGTCGGTGCGATCCTGCGCATCCCGTACACGGTCGCGACGGCCCGGTTCGGCGGCCGCAACTGGACGGTGTTCAGCGCCGCCGCGCTGCTGGTACCGGCACTGCTCACCCTCTATTTCGTCAATCAGCCGGGTACGTCCTATACGACCTTCCTGATCGTGGCGGCGTTCGCCGGGCTCGGTGGCGGCAACTTCGCGTCGTCGATGACCAATATCAACGCGTTCTATCCGCAGCGGCTCAAGGGCTGGGCCCTGGGCATGAACGCCGGTGGCGGCAATATCGGCGTTCCGGTGATCCAGCTGTTCGGCCTGCTGATCATCGCCACCCTCGGCAACGAGTACGCGACCGTGATCTGTGCCGCCTACCTGGTGCTGATCGTGCTGGCCGGGCTGGGCGCCGCCCTGTTCATGGACAATCTGCCGAACCAGAAGGCCGATCTGTCCTTCATGCTGACCGCGCTGAAAGTGCCGCAGTCCTGGGCGGTTTCGTTCCTCTACATCGGCACCTTCGGCTCGTTCATCGGCTACAGCTTCGCGTTCGGCCAGATCCTGCAGATCAGCTTCGTCGCCGGTGGCGACACCGCCGCCGAGGCCACCCTGCACGCCGCGCAGATCGCCTTCATCGGACCGCTGCTGGGATCGCTGGCCCGCCCCTACGGTGGCAAACTGGCCGACCGGATCGGCGGCAGCCGGGTCACCGTCTACACGTTCGCGGCCATGATGGCGGCCGCGGTGGTGGTGGCAGTGGCCTCGACCGTCGCCGACGGTTCGGCGCACGGTTTCTCCGGTCCGGTGCTGGGTGTGCTGGTCGCCGGGTTCGTGGCCCTGTTCGTGCTGTCCGGCCTGGGCAACGGCTCGGTCACCAAGATCATCCCGTCGGTATTCGACGCCAAGTCCCGCGGTCTCGACGCGAGCCCCGCCGAACGCGCCGCGTGGGCGCAGAACACCTCGGGTGCGCTCATCGGCTTCGTCGGCGCCATCGGCGCGCTGGGCGGTGTCGGGATCAACCTGGTGCTGCGGTCGTCGTACGCCTCGACGCAGTCCGCGACCACCGCCTTCTGGGTGTTCACGGCGTTCTACGTCGCCTGCGCCCTCGTCACCTGGACGGTGTTCCTGCGCCGCCCCCGCCGCCCGGTATCCGACAACGAGGTCGTCGCCGCAGCCGAAGCCCTGGTCCGCGGGGCCGAAGCCGGCTCCCGCACCGCAGCTCAGCCCATCGGATCCCGGTCCGCCCGGTCGCTCTGACACCGGATCTCCACGGAGGACACCATGAACGCACAGCGCAAAACAGTCGTCGTCGCCGGTCACGGCATGGTCGGGCACCGGTTCGTCGAAGCGCTCCGCTCCCGGGACGAGGCGGGCCGGTGGCAGATCGTCGTGCTCGGCGAGGAGAAGCTGGCCGCCTACGACCGCGTGGGGCTCTCGTCCTACATCGGTAACTGGGAGGCATCCGCGCTGGCGCTCCCGGGCAACGAGTACGCCGGTGACGATCTCGTGGATCTGCGGCTGGGCCAGCGTGCCGAGTCCATCGACAAGGACGCCCAGAAGGTGATCACCACCTCCGGCGAGGTGCTCGACTACGACGCGCTGGTCCTGGCGACCGGGTCCTATCCGTTCGTACCGCCCGTGCCGGGGCACGAACACCCGGAATGCTTCGTCTACCGCACCATCGAGGATCTGGACGGCATCAAGGCCGCCGCCGAGGCGGCCGGTCCGGGCGCGCACGGTGTGGTCGTGGGCGGCGGTCTGCTCGGGCTGGAGGCGGCCAACGCGCTGCGCCTGCTCGGGCTCACCCCGCATGTCGTGGAGTACAACGACCGGCTGATGCCGGCCCAGGTCGACGAGGGCGGCGGCGCGATCCTGGAGAAGCTGGTCACCGATCTGGGGCTGGCCGTGCACACCGGGGTGGGGACCGCCGGTATCGAGCGCAGCGAATCGGCCGGTCCGGCCGAACGGCTGAAGATCACCCTGTCCGACGACAGCGAGATCGACGCCGCGCTGCTGGTGTTCTCCGCCGGTGTCCGGCCGCGGGATGAGATCGCCCGGGACGCCGGTCTCGAAGTGGGCCCGCGCGGCGGCATCATCACCGATCTGGGTCTGGCCACCTCCGATCCGAACATCTACGCGATCGGCGAATGCGCCGCGGTCGAGGGTGTCTGCTACGGCCTGGTCGCGCCGGGCTACAGCACCGCCGAGATCGTGGCGGACCGGCTGCTGGGCGGCGCCGGTGAATTCCCCGGTGCCGATATGTCGACCAAGCTGAAGTTGCTCGGGGTCGACGTGGCGAGCTTCGGCGACGCGCACGGCAAAACCGAGGGCGCGCTGTCGGTGGTCCTGCACGACGCCGCCGCGGGCACCTACGCCAAACTGGTCATCTCCGACGATGCGAAGACCCTGCTCGGCGGCATCCTGGTGGGCGACGCCACCCAGTACGCCGCGCTGCGCCCGCTGGTCGGCCGGCCGCTGCCCGCCGAACCCGCCGCGCTGATCTCCCCGGCCGGTGCCGAGCTGGGTGCCGACGCGCTGCCCGATGAGGCGCAGATCTGCTCCTGCAACGATGTGAGCAAGGGCGCCATCTGTGGCGCCATCGCCGACGGTGCCTGCGATATCCCGGCCATCAAGGCCTGCACGAAGGCGGGTACCTCGTGCGGCGGCTGCGTGCCGATGATCAAGAAGGTGCTCGAACAGTCCGGCGTCGAAATGTCGAAGGCGCTGTGTGAGCATTTCGAGCAGTCGCGCGCCGAACTGTTCCAGATCGTGCAGGCCACCGGTATCCGCACCTTCTCCGAGCTCATCGCCCGGCACGGTAGGGGCACCGGCTGCGATATCTGCAAACCGACCGTGGCGTCCATCCTGGCCTCCACCTCCAGCGATCACATCCTGGAGGGAGAGCAGGCCGCGCTGCAGGACACCAACGACCATTTCCTGGCGAATATGCAGAAGAACGGCACCTATTCGGTGGTGCCGCGGATGCCGGGCGGCGAGGTCACCCCGGAACAGCTGATCGTGATCGGCGAGGTCGCCAAGGAGTTCGGGCTCTACACCAAGATCACCGGTGGGCAGCGGATCGACCTGTTCGGCGCCCGCGTCGAACAGTTGCCGCTGATCTGGAAGAAGCTCGTGGACGCCGGTATGGAATCCGGTCACGCCTACGGGAAATCGCTGCGCACCGTCAAGAGCTGCGTCGGATCCACCTGGTGCCGGTACGGCCAGCAGGATTCGGTCGGGATGGCGGTCCTGCTGGAGAAGCGCTACCGCGGGCTGCGGTCGCCGCACAAGCTGAAGCTGGCGGTGTCCGGTTGCGCCCGCGAATGCGCCGAGGCGCGGGGCAAGGATGTGGGCGTGATCGCCACCGAGAACGGCTGGAACCTCTACGTCGGCGGTAACGGCGGTCTCACTCCCAGACACGCGGTGCTGCTCGCGGGTGATCTCGACGACGAGACGCTGATCTCCTATATCGACCGCTACCTGATGTTCTACGTCCGTACCGCGGACCGGCTGCAGCGCACCGCGCCGTGGCAGGAGGACCTCGGCATCGACTACGTGCGCGAGGTGGTGTGCGAGGACAGCCTCGGTATCGCCTCCGACCTGGAAGCCGCCATGGTCGCCCACGTGGCGGGCTACCGCGACGAATGGGCCGCCGTGCTCGACGACGAGGAGAAGCTGTCGCGGTTCGTGTCCTTCGTCAATGCCCCTGCCGAGGCGGATCCGACGATCGCCTTCGACGAAAGCGGGGAACGCAAGGTCCCGGTCCTGCTCGGATTGCCCGGGATGCCGGAAACCGCCGCCGCCGAGCCCGCCACCAGCGGGAAATGATCGTGTAACCGTCAGGAAACAGGCCGCCGGTACCAATGGGTGACGGCGCGTGGAGAAGAACACCGATGCTGCGATCCCGCCGCCTTCGCTGCGGCCTCCGCGGACCGCATGTACCGCCTTCGAAGGAGGCACAATGACCGTGATCGACACCCAGGTAGCAGCCCCGGCCACCACCACCGGCTGGACCCGGGCATGCCCCCTCGAGTACCTGATTCCCGGCCGCGGTGTGGCGGTGTTGTTGCCCGGCGGCCACCAGGCCGCCCTGTTCCTGCTGCCCGAGGGCACGCTGTACGCGGTCGGCAATATCGACCCCTTCGGCCGGGCGGCGGTGATGTCGCGCGGTATCGTCGGCGACCGCGGCGGTGAACCCGTCGTGGCGTCGCCGCTGCTCAAGCAGCCGTTCTCGCTGCTGGACGGCCGCTGCCTGGACGACACCACGAAGTCGCTGCCGGTATATTCGGTGCGCGTGGCCGACGGAACGGTCTCGATCTCCGACGAACCCGTGCAAATGAACGGCCTCCCGACATGACAGTTGCCGAGACGAACACTTCGCTGGCCGGTTTCACCGTCGGCATCACCGCGGCCCGGCGGGCCGAGGAGTTCGCGACCCTGCTCACCCGGCGGGGTGCCTCGATCGTGTCCGCGCCGGCCATCCGGATCATCCCGCTGGCCGACGATACCGAGCTGGAACGGGTGACCCGGGAACTGGTCGCCGCCCCACCGCAGATCACCGTGGCGACCACCGGTATCGGTTTCCGGGGCTGGATGGAGGCGGCGGAGGGCTGGGGTCTGGCCGAGCAGCTGCGCGCCATTCTCGGCGGGACCCGGATGCTCGCGCGTGGACCCAAGGCCAAGGGTGCGATCCGGGCCGCCGAACTGCGTGAGGAATGGTCGCCGGCGTCGGAGTCCTCGGCGGAGGTCCTCGACCATCTGCTCGCCGAAGGCGTCGAGGGTGTGCGCATCGCGGTGCAGCTGCACGGCGCCACCACAGAATGGGAGCCGATCCCGGATTTCTGCGAGGTGCTGCGCTGCGCCGGTGCCGATGTGGTGCCGGTTCCGGTGTACCGGTGGGAGCCGCCCGCCGATCGCGGTCCGATGGATCAGCTGATCGAGGCCATTGTCACCTCCGCGATCGACTGCGTGACGTTCACCAGTGCCCCGGCGGTCGCCTCGATGCTGATCCGGGCGAAGGAAACCGGGGTGCTCGAGGGGGTGCTGCACGCGCTGCGCAGCCGGGTTCCGGCCGCCTGCGTCGGGCCGATCACCGCGGCGCCGCTCGAAGAGCTCGGCGTACCGACCACCATGCCCGGCCGCGCGCGGCTGGGCGCTCTGGCCCGCCATGTAGCCGAGGAACTGCCGCGTCGTGCCGGGCGGATCAACGCCGCCGGGCACACCGTCAGCGTGCGCGGGGCCTGCGTGGTGGTGGACGGCACGGTGAAACAGCTCGCTCCGGCCCCGATGGCGTTGATGCGGTCGCTGGCCCGCCAGCCGGGTCGCGTGGTCTCCCGCGAGGATCTGCTGGCCGCCCTGCCCGGTGGCGGCGACGACACCCATGCGGTGGAAACCGCCATCGCCCGGCTGCGTGCGGGCCTGGGGGCGCCGAAGGCGATCCAGACCGTCGTGAAACGCGGGTACCGGCTGGCGATGGACCCGGCCGAATGTATCGACAACAACGCCGATACCGGCCCGCTGCCCGTGGTTCCCTCCCGCAACACCCGCTATGTGCGCACGGTGGTGCCCGGATGACCGCCGCCGCGCCGACGCCTCCGCTGGTGCTGGTGGCGCACGGTACCCGCAGCGGCCGGGGCGTGGAGATGATCGCCGCGCTGGCCGAGGCGGTCGGCCGGGAACTGGGGCACCGCCACGATGCCGACGGACCGTGCGGCGCGCAGATCTCCCCGGGCAAGCCCCGGGATCGGCGCGCCGCGATCCTGGACGGGCCACACGGTTTCGCGGTCTGCGGGTGCGCCCCGGACCCGCTCGCCGGTTTCGGGACGGCCGGCCCGGCTCCCGCAGCGCCGGTGGTGCGGACCGCGTTCGTGGACGTGCTGGGGCCCTCGCCCGCCGAGGTGCTGCGCGATCTGTCCGCGGATCCCGTTCCGGCCGTGGTCGTTCCGGCCTTCCTCGCCTCCGGCTACCACGTCTACCAGGATGTCCCGCGGGAAGTACGCGACAGCGGCCATCTCGCGGTGACCGTCACTCCGGCCATGGGACCCGATCCCGCATTGGCCCGCATCATGGCGGTTCGACTGCGTGCGGCCGGTTGGCGGCCCGGTGACGCGGTGGTCTTCGCTGCCGCGGGGTCGTCGGATCCGCGGGCCCGGGCCGATGTCGGCCGGGCCGCCGCCATGCTCACGGCCCAGCTCGCCACCCCCGTCCGCACGGCGTATGTCGCCACCGGCGCTCCCCGCGTGCCGGAAGTGGTGGCCGAACTACGGGCGTCCGGGCAGACGCGGGTGTTCGTCGCCTCCTACCTGCTGGCTCACGGGTTGTTCCACGAACGCCTGCACACCGCCGGTGCCACCGGGGTGGCCGAGCCGATCGGCGTGCATCCGGCGGTGGTCCGCCTGATCGCCGACCGCTACCGGGCCGCCGCCCGCCGCGCCGCCCACGAAGGGGCACGCTGACGGGGCTCGGCGGCGGTTCCCGGGCGAGCCGGCTCGGTAATTCCACCCGATTTCGTCGTGTCGGGCCATGTCTCCAGGGCGGATCTGTGACCCCCTGGCCGGGCGGAAGTCGCCGTTGCCGGGCGCTATCCCGGGTCTGCGGGTGGGCACCGCCGAGCTGTGTCGCATGTACTCCTTTGATGATCGAGCGTAACGTTTCCCGCAGGTCAATCCGCAGATAGTCGTAGGGGCCGGGATGGTTTCCGGGCGGCGCGTGGATCGGTGTCGCGCGTTGTGATGGACCTCGTGGCCGAACGCAGGAAGCGTGGTCGAGGTTGTGAAGCACCACGAAACGGAACCGGACCATCCACTCTCGGCGGCGCAGCTGCGGTGGTGGGTGGCCCAGCAGTTGCATCCGGAAATCCCGAACACCGTCGCCATGTATCTCGATCTGCACGGCCCACTCGATATCGGCCTCATGCGCGAATGCGGCCACCGCGCCGCGGGCGAACTGGAATCACCCAATATCCGGTTGTACTCCGATCTCGGGCAGCCGCGGCAGCGGCCCGACTCGCCGCTCGAGTTGCGGGTAGCCGATTTCACCGGCCACCCCGACCCGGTCGCCGCGGCATCGGAGGCCATGGCCGACGATTACGGTGCGCCACTGAAACCGCTGACCGCGGCACTCACGGTCGGAATCCTCTTCCGGGTCGCCGCTGAACATCATCTGCTGTACCTGCGCAGTCATCATATGGTCCTCGACGGCGCGGGCGCGGTGGCGCTGCTGCGCCGTACCGGGGAGCTGTACCGGGCGGGGGTGGCCGGGACCACCGCCGGGGAGGCGGGCGCGCTCGATACGGCCGGGCTGCTGGCCGCCGAAAACGATTATCGCCGTTCGGCGCGCTCGCGCGCGGACCGGGAATTCTGGCAGGAGGCACTCGCGGGGCTCGCCGATCCGGTCGGCCTCGCGGGTCATCCGGCGGCGCCCCGGCCCCGCCCGCACCGGGTCTCCGCGGCGCTGGACCCCGAGGTCGCGGATTCGATCGCCCCGGCCCGGGACCGGCTCGGCGCCACCTTCGGCGAACTCGTGGTCGCCGCGTTCGCCTGCTATCTGTCCCGGCTCACCGATAGCGACGACACCGTGCTGGCCCTGCCGCTACCGGCCCGCACCACCGCTGTGTTGCGCCGCTCGGCCGGTACCGTCGCGAATGTGGTGCCGCTGCGGCTGACGGGGATCGGCCGGAGCACGGTCGGCGGGGCCATCGCCGACGTCCACCGGCGGGTGCTGGGCGCGCTCCGCCATCAGCGGTACCCCTACGAGGACATCCAGCGCGACCGCGCCGCCGGGCGGGTGGTGCGCGGCGGGTTCGGACCGGTGATCAACGTCCTCGGTTTCGTGGAACCACTGCGGCTGGGCCCGCTCACCGGTACGGCCCAGCTGCTGTCGTCGGGACCGGTGGAGGATTTGCTGGTCAACGGCTATCAGATGGGTCCGGACGAGCGGACCGTCACCCTCGATTTCCATGGCAACCCCGCCCGCTACAGCGCCACGACGCTGGCCTGGTACCACCGCGGGTTCCTCGCGTATCTGGGCGCGTTCCTCACCGCCCCCGCCGATGCTCCCGTTCCCGAGCCGGACCTGCCGGAGCGGGCCGGTTCCGGAACCGGGCCAACCCGAAATCGAACTGCCGATGCCGGTTCCGGCCAGGTACGGACGCTGTCCGATCTGCTGCGGGGCGGGCCGGCGCACCCGGACGCGGTGGCGATCGGCGACGGCACCCGCTCGCTCACCTATCGCGAACTCGACGAGCAGGCGCGTCGCTGGGCCGGTGTCCTGCGCGATGCCGGTGTGCGGCCCGGCACGGCGGTCGCCGTGGTGGTGCCGCGATCGGTCGAATCGGTGCTCGCCGTATGGGCGGTGGCCACCTGTGGCGGCTGCCTGGTGCCGATCGACCCCGATGATCCCCCGGACCGCATCTCGACGGTGCTGGCCGGTGCGCGGGTGCGGGCCGGGCTGACGATTTCGGCGATTCGGGCGGTGCTCCCGGCCGGTGCGGAGGAGGAGAATGCGGGTGTCCCGGACGCCGGGCGAGCGGCGGCCCGCGCCGGGGCGATCCGCTGGTTCGATCTCGACCGTCCGGCACCCGCCACCACCTCGGCCGGGAGTATCCGGCCCGGGCCGGACCACCCGGCGTATCTGATCCACACCTCGGGCACCACGGGAAAACCGAAGGGGGTTCTGGTGGGCCACCGGGGTTTGGGATGGCTCACCGACCACCTTGTCGAGCACTACGGCCTGGATGCCGATTCCGTTGTCCTGCACGCGCATTCTCCGGCGTTCGACGCCCATCTCCTGGAATTGCTGGGCGCGTTCGCCGCCGGGGCGCGACTTGTGGTCGCCGCGCCCGATGCGCCGATGGGTGCCGGGCTGGGCGCCCTCGTCCGGACCGCCGGTATCACTCATCTGCTCAGTACCCCGGGAATTCTGGCGACCCTGGACCCCGCCGAGCTGCCGGATCTGCGGGTCGTGGTGACCGGCGGCGAGACGCCACCGCCCGAGCTGGTGCGCAGGTGGGCGCCGCTGGTCCGGCTGTACAACGGGTACGGCCCCACCGAGGCGACCGTGATGACGATGCAGAGTGATCCGCTCCCGCCCGGCGATCCGGTGCTCATCGGCCCGGCGTTGCCCGGGGTGCGGGCGAGACTCCTGGACCGGAGGCTGCGGCAGGCGCCCGCGGGCGGGCAGGCGGAGTTGTACCTCGGTGGCCCCGGCGTCGCGCTCGGCTATCTGGGTGATCCCGCCGCGACGGCCGCGCGGTTCGTCGCCGATCCCGCGGGTGGCGGGCGGCGGCTGTATCGCACCGGCGACCGGGTGCGGCCGGACCCCGCCGGTTACGAATACCTGGGCCGGGCCGACCGGCAGCTTTCGCTGCACGGCCGGCGGATCGAGCCCGCCGAGATCGAATCCACGCTTACCGCCGGGCCGGAGATCGCGCAGGCGGCTGTCACCGTCGCCGGCGGCCCTGGACCTGCGGCCCGGCTGATCGGCTATATCGTCGCCGCCCCCGGGCATCCTGTGGATACCGCGGCCACCCTGCGGCGGCTGCGGGCGGCGTTACCCGCCGCCCTGGTGCCCGCGGTGCTGGTGCCGATCGACCGGATTCCGTTGACTCCCAGCGGGAAACTCGATCGGGGCGCCTTGCCCGAACCGGTGCCGGTGCGCGACTACCGGCCCCCGGAGACCGAGCTGCAGCGGCTGGTCGCCGGGCGGGTCGGGTCGGCTCTCGGTCGCGAATCCGTGGGCCTGGATGACGATTTCTTCGCCCTGGGCGGTAATTCGATCCTGGGAGTGGCCCTGTCGGCCGATCTCGCCGAGCGGACCGGGGCCCCGGTCACGGTGCGCTGGCTCTACACCGCGCCGACCGTGGCCGATCTCGCCGAACGGCTCGCCGCGCACGAGCCGGCGGATGCGGCAGCGGCCGTGAACGGTATTCCGGTGGCCGGATCCGGCGCCGGGAGCGGGACGGTGCGGCTGCCGGGCACCGAATCCGTCGAGGGGATGGAGGTACTGCTTCCGTTGCGGCGCGGTGGCGATCGGCCGCCGCTGTTCTGTTTCCACTCCGCTGTCCCGCTGGCCTGGTGCTACGCCGGCCTGTCCCGCCATATCGAGGATCGGCGCGTGTACGGGGTGCAGTCGCCTGTGCTCACCGCATCCGGACCCGAACCCGGCACCGCCGACGATCTCGCCGAACACTATGTGCGCGCGATCCTCCGGGTGCAGCCGGAGGGGCCGTACCACCTGCTGGGCTGGTCGCTGGGCGGGCAGCTCGCCCATGCCGCCGGGGTGCGGTTACGGGATCGCGGTCATGCGGTCGCGCTGCTGGTCATGCTGGACAGTGTGGTGTTCCCGCCCGATTCCCCGCCGCCGTCCCGGCCGCGGATGCGGGATCTGCTCACCCATCTCCTGGGTGACGAACACGATGGGGCGACCGCCGCCGAGGAACCGGAGATCACCGCCGCCGAGGCGGCCGCCGAGCTGGCCACGGCCGGCGCCAACCTGGGGACCGGGCTGACCGCCGGTCAGCTCGAACGGCTGCACCGGGCCTATGTGGGAGGGGTCGAGATATCGCACCGCTACCGGCCCCGGGTCTTCGACGGCGATCTCCTGTACTTCTCGGCGACCCGGGGGGTGACCGAGCTGGTCGGCGGCGGACTCTGGCGGCCCTATATCACCGGTGAGCTGATCGAACATCCCGTCGACGCCGCGCACGGGCAGCTGACCAATGTCGATGTGGTGGCCGGGATCGGCCCGGTCCTGGCGCGGCATCTGGCCGGTCTCGGGGAACCGGCGGGCAGCCGATGACCGGCCGCCGTGCCCTCGCCTCCGCCGCCGCCCGGCAGGCGGCCGAGGCGCGGACCGGGCCGCCCGAGTTCTGCGGGCCGCGTACCGGTGTTGTCTGGCAGGACGTCTACGCGGACCCGGACCGCTGGTCGCGCGCGCATCCGGACGCCGCGATGTTGACCGGATGGATCACCGGCTATCTCGCGGAGCCCCATCCGGATCTGGGCCGGGACGGGCCGGTATGCCCGTTCGTCCGGCAGGCCACCCTGCGCCGCGCGCTGTGGATGGCGGTGCTGCCCGGCGGCGACGACCTCACGGTCGACGACCTGTCGGCGTCGATTCTCGACGCCCGCGACCTCTACCAGCGCTTGCGTGACGGCAGAGACGAACGCTGGTTGACCACGGTGACCGCCTTCCCGGGCCTCACCGATACCGGCCGGGTGGATCATGCGCATCGGCTGCACAAGACCGAGGTGGTGTGCGACGGGCTGATGCTGGGCCAGTTCTATCCGGGGTGCCGGGTTCCGGGGTTGTGGAACATCGATTTCCATCCGCTGGACGCACCGCTGCCGATGCTGGTGATCCGGCCGATGATGACCACCGATTTTCCGTTCCTGGTCGCGCATACCGAATGGCTGTATGCCTATTTCGGCAAGGTGGCGCCGCAGCTGCCGCGCGCGCTGCGATGGTCCATCGCCGAGCGGATGCGGGTATCCGAAGAGGAGGCGGGCCGGATCACGGCGCTGCGGGTCCACGACCGGGACGAACACGCCACGTGAATGCTCTGGGCCCGGTCCGGCTCGTGGTAGAAACCTCGGCATGTACCGGCCGCCGCGTTGCCTGGTGTACCTGTTCACGCTGTGTATCGGTCTGCTTCCGGCGGTAGCGGCCGGCCCGGCCGCCGCCGAGGGCCCGGCCCGGATACTCGAGGTACGACCGCTGGGTGGCCGGCAACTGGAGGTGGTCGTGCATTCGGCCGCCATGGACAGGCCGATCACCCTGTGGATGTCGCATCCCGGTCCCGGTGCGCCCGCGCTGTACCTGCTCAACGCCGTCGACGGCGGCGAGGACGGCGGACCGTGGATGCGGCGGACCGATGTGGTGGATTTCTTCGCCGGCAGACCGGTGAACGTGATCGTGCCGATGGGCGGGCGGGCCAGCTACTACACCGACTGGATCGCCGACGATCCGGTGCTGGGCCGCAGCAAATGGGAAACCTTTCTCACTCGTGAGCTGCCGCCTCTGCTGGGTTCCCGGTTCGCGATGACCGGGCGCAACGCCGTGGCGGGACTGTCGATGTCGGCGACCTCGGCGCTGAACCTGGCGACCCGCGCGCCGGGGCTTTACCAGGCGGTCGGCGCCTACAGCGGGTGCACCCGGACCAGTGATCCCGCGGCCCGCGCCATCGTGTACTCACAGCTGGCGCTGTTCGGCGCGAATGCCACCAATATGTGGGGCGCGCCGGATAATCCGGCCTGGCTCGACCACGATCCGATGCTGCACCTGGAACGCCTGCGCGGCACGGCACTGTACGTTTCGTCGGGCAACGGCGCTCCCGGGCAGCACGAGGTGCTGCAATCGCGCGGGATCGAGGGGGATCCGCTGCGCCTGGCCGACCGAGTGCTCGTCGGCGGCACCATGGAGGCGGTGGTGGGTAACTGCACCGGTTCGCTGGTGGCCGGGCTGGCCGCCGCGCGGATTCCGGCGACCGTGCATCTGCATCCGGGCACCCACGCCTGGGCCTACTGGCAGGACGATCTGCACCGCTCCTGGCCGGTGTTCGCGGGCGCGCTCGGAGTCTGACCGCCCGGTTCCCGGCTGTTCAGACCCGGTACCAGATGAAGGGTTCGTCGCGGGTGGGGCCGTAACGCTCGATCTGGTCGAACAGCCAGGCGGCGGGTTCCACCACGGCACTGCGGCCCTGGGCGTCGTCGTAGGCCACGAGGATGCCGACGAACGCGGCGTGACCGTCGGAGGTCTGACGGTAGACCACCGCTCCGGAATCGCCGCCCTCGGCGCCGAGGGCGTTGCTCACGTAGAGCCATTCCTCGGTGGCCTCGGTGATCGTGCCGCAACTCCACCCCGTGGTGGCGCCGATCTTGCAGACCTCCTGGCCCAGCTGGGGTTTCATATCCATCGTGGACAGCCCGAAGCGCCCCATGGACGCGGCGACGCCGATACCGTCGTAGAGCCGGATCATGCCGAATCCGAACTTCAGGCCGTCGTCGGGGTGCTGGAATTCGAACCAGCCGATCGGATTGCCGACCTTGTCGGTGACGATGCCCGGGTGATAGCAGTGTCCGGCCGTCACCGCGTACTGCGCCGCCCCGATGGAGCCGGTGAGCCCGATCGTGCATTTGTTGACCACCGCTTTGCCGTCGGCGAGCGTGGTGTGCCGGATCTCCATTCCGGGGTGGACGGTGACCGCGGGGGTCGCCGCGGCCGTCGGGCCGGGCAGCAGGGCGGTCCCGGTCGCCGCCACGGTCAGGGCCAGCACGATCAGAACCGGAAGCCGACGCCGCCCCTGCCGATGAACGCCGAACATTCGCCTACCTCGAACCTGCTCGGGCGACCGCTGACAACGGTCGATCGGGCAGCAGCGTAGACCATCGGTGCGCGAAATACCGCACAACGGGCTTCCCACCGGCTGGAAGCAGGCCCGTGGCCCCTGCGGTCCGGGCGCCGTGAGGGGTGTTCCGGTGTGTAAACAAATGTAAACCGCTGGAGAAGCCACGATTTCCGAAATTTCACCGCACCGGCCGAAAGGGAGCCTCCAGCGGACGGACCGGTCGGGTTTCGCGCGGTTTTCCCAGGTTCGCCGCCGTGGGGGCGAGGGCGCGCAACCGTTCACCGTGACCGCCACATTGCGGTGACCTCACACCTCACCGACCTGCGGTTTTCGATGTGAGAAGACCGTTTGGCCAGGTCGGGCGGCGTCCTTACAGTCGGTATCGACTCTGTATGAGCGCGGGCCCTGCGTGGTGACGCTGCGCTACCGCCTCCGGGCCTGACGCGCTCATACAAAGCATCAGCCCGATATCACCGCTCGCAGAAGAAGGGGGCGTCGTGGTTGCCTCACGAACGCCGGGCTCGGCGCATACCGGGACCGATCGGACCGCCGGGGACACCGGCGCCGGCGACGCACTCCTGCGACTGGGTAAATATTTCCAGCGCGGCGAAGTCTCCGCGGATCATCGCACCGTCCACAAGGTCGGCGGCCGCGACGGCGACGAGTTCTACCGGGACCGCTGGTCGCACGACAAGGTGGTGCGCTCGACCCACGGCGTGAACTGCACGGGGTCGTGCTCCTGGAAGATCTACGTGAAAGACGGTGTGATCACCTGGGAGTCCCAGCAGACCGACTATCCGTCCGTCGGATCCGATAAACCCGAATACGAGCCTCGTGGCTGCCCCCGCGGCGCGTCGTTCTCCTGGTACACCTATTCGCCTGCCCGGGTGCGATACCCGTATGTCCGCGGCACGCTGCTGGAACTGTACCGGGAAGCCAAGCAGCGACTGAAGGACCCGGTGCTGGCCTGGGCCGATATCGTGTCCGACCCCGAGCGCGCCCGGCAATACAAGGCCGCCCGGGGGCGGGGCGGATTCGTCCGCGCCGAATGGTGGGAGGCCGCCGAGATCGCGGCCGCCGCGCATGTACACACCATCAAGCAATACGGTCCCGACCGGATCGCCGGGTTCTCCCCGATCCCGGCCATGTCCATGGTCAGTCATGCCGTCGGCGCCCGGTTCATCTCGCTGCTGGGCGGATCGATGCTGTCGTTCTACGACTGGTACGCCGATCTGCCGGTGGCCTCACCGCAGGTGTTCGGCGACCAGACCGACGTCCCGGAATCGGCGGACTGGTTCGACGCGGGCTACCTGATCATGTGGGGGTCCAACGTCCCGGTGACCCGCACCCCCGACGCCCACTACATGACCGAAGCCCGGTATCGCGGCCAGAAGGTCGTGGTGGTGTCCCCGGATTACGCCGACAACACCAAGTTCGCCGACGAATGGGTCGCGGCCCGCCCGGGCACCGATGCCGCGCTGGCCATGGCCATGGGGCATGTGATCCTGCGCGAGTTCTTCGTCGACCGGGAGACGCCCCGGTTCCTGGACTACATCCGCAAATACACCGATCTGCCCTTCCTGATCACTGTCGAGGAAGGCGAGGACGGGGTCGCGGTGCCCGGGAAGTTCCTCACCGCCGCCGATCTCGGCAATACCGACGAGGGTGCGGAGTTCCGGACCGTGCTGCTCGACGGTGACGGCGCGCCGGTGGTGCCGAACGGATCGCTGGGGGATCGGTTCGGCGAGAACGGCACCGGGCGCTGGAACTTGGATCTCGGGGGTGTCGAGCCACTCCTGACGCTGTACGGCCGCACCGACTCGGGTGGGAGCAGGGCGGGATCGGACACAGTTGCGGCCGTACAGTTCCCCCGGTTCGATTCCGACACCCCGGGCGTGCTGACCCGTGGGGTGCCGACCACGGTGGTCGCCGGAAAACGGGTCACCACGGTCTTCGATCTGCTGCTCGCGCAGTACGCGGTGGGACGTCCCGGCCTGCCCGGCACCTGGCCCACCGGCTACGACGACGCCACCGAGCCCTACACCCCGGCCTGGCAGGAGACCATCACCGGCGTACCGGCGGTCCAGGCCCGGCGGATCGCCCGCGAATTCGCCGATAACGCCGAGCGTTCCGGCGGCCGGTCCATGATCCTGATGGGCGCCGGCACCAATCACTGGTTCCACTCCGACCAGATCTACCGCTCCTTCTTCACCCTGACCCTGCTCACCGGCTGCCAAGGCGTGAACGGCGGTGGCTGGGCGCATTACGTGGGTCAGGAGAAATGCCGCCCGGTCACGGGCTGGTCCACGCTCGCGTTCGGGCTGGACTGGCAGCGGCCGCCGCGCCAGATGCAGGGCACCGTGTTCTGGTATCTCACCAACGATCAGTGGCGCTACGACCCGTTCACCGCCGACGCCTTCTCCTCCCCACTCGGGAAGGGGAAGTTCGCGGGCCGGACGGCGGCGGACAATATCGCGCTGGCGACCCGGCTGGGCTGGATGCCCTCGTACCCGACCTTCGATCGCAACCCGCTGGACCTGGCCGATGAGGCCGAAGCCGCGGGACGCTCCGCCGCCGACCACGTGGTGGACGGACTGAAATCCGGTGACCTGCGGTTCGCCTGCGAGGATCCCGACGCGCCGGAGAACTTCCCCCGGGTGCTCACCGTGTGGCGGGCGAATCTGCTCGGGTCGTCCGGTAAGGGAAACGAATACTTCCACCGGCATCTGCTCGGCGCGGATTCCAATCTGCAGACCACCGACACCACCGGGGTGCGCCCGGAGGAGCTGGTCTGGCGCGACGAAGCCGCCACCGGGAAGCTGGATCTGCTGCTGTCGCTGGATTTCCGGATGACCAGCACCACGCTGTTCTCCGATATCGTGCTCCCGGCCGCCACCTGGTACGAGAAGCACGACCTGTCCTCGACCGATATGCATCCGTTCGTGCACGCCTTCACTCCGGCGATCTCGCCGCCGTGGGAGGCGAAAACCGATTTCGAGGCGTTCCACCGGATCGCGCGCGGTTTCTCCTGGCTGGCCGAAAAGCATCTCGGGGTGCGCAAGGACATCGTCGCGGTACCACTACAGCACGATTCACCGGACGCCCTGGCCCAGGCGGGCGGCCGGGTACTGGACTGGAAAGCCGGGGAATGCGAACCGATCCCGGGTAAGACCATGCCGAAACTGGTGCTGGTCGAACGGGACTATCCGAAGATCGCGGAGAAGATGGCCGCGCTGGGCCCGCTGGTGGAAACACTGGGCCTCACTGTCAAGGGCGTCACCACCCATCCCGGCGCCGAGGTGGAATACCTCGCGGGTGTGAACGGGACAGTGGTGTCCGGCGCCGCCCAGGGGCGGCCGTCGCTGGCCAAGGACCGCGATGCCGCGGAAGCGATCCTGGCGTTGTCGGGTACCACCAACGGGCGCCTCGCGGTGGAGGGCTTCCACGCGCTGGAACGCCGGACCGGAACCGAACTGGCGGATCTGGCGGCCGAACACGAAGGCAAGCGCATCACCTTCGCCGATACCCAGGCGCGTCCGGTGCCGGTGATCACCTCACCGGAATGGTCGGGCAGCGAAACCGGTGGGCGCCGATATTCGCCGTTCACCATCAACACCGAGCGGCTCAAACCCTGGCACACCCTGACCGGACGGCAGCATTTCTATCTCGACCACGACTGGATGATCGAACTCGGCGAACAATTGCCGACCTTCCGGCCGCCGCTGGATATGACGGCGCTGTTCTCCGAGCCCGGGGTCGGCGACGTGAGCGAGCAGGGAGTCACCGTGCGGTACCTCACCCCGCACTCCAAATGGTCCATCCACTCCGCCTACCAGGACAACCTGCATATGCTCACGCTGTCCCGGGGCGGGCAGACCATCTGGATGTCGGAGAAGGACGCCGCCAAGATCGGTGTCGCCGACAACGACTGGATCGAGGCGATCAACCGCAACGGTGTGGTGGTTGCCCGCGCGATCGTCTCGCACCGGATGCCCGAGGGCACCGTGTTCATGTACCACGCCCAGGACCGGGCGGTGGACGTCCCGCGGATCGAGGGCATCGCGCAGGCCGGCGAGAAATTCAAGGGCAAGGGCAAACGCGGCGGTATCCACAACGCGCTCACCCGGATCATGATCAAACCCACGCATCTGATCGGCGGCTACGCCCAGCAGTCGTTCGCGCTGAACTATCACGGCCCGACCGGGAACCAGCGCGACGAGGTCACCACGATCCGCCGCCGCAGCCAGCAGGTGGAGTACTGACGTGATCCGCCACCACGAGCTACCCGCGACCACGACAGGACTGATATGCGAGTGATGGCGCAGATGGCCATGGTCATGAACCTCGACAAATGCATCGGCTGCCATACCTGCTCGGTGACCTGTAAGCAGGCGTGGACCAATCGCGGCGGCACCGAGTACGTCTGGTTCAACAATGTGGAGACGCGGCCCGGTCAGGGGTATCCGCGGCAGTACCAGGATCAGGAGAAGTGGAAGGGCGGCTGGACGCTCACCAAACGCGGCACACTGACCCTGAAATCGGGTTCGCGGATGAAGCGGCTGCTCAATATCTTCGCCAACCCCGATCTGCCGACCATCGAGGACTACTACGAGCCCTGGAGCTACGAGTACGACAATCTGCTCTCCTCCCCGGCCATCGACACCACCCCGGTGGCGCGGCCGAAATCGCTGATCACCGGCGAGGATACGAAGGTCACCTGGGGCGCCAACTGGGACGACGATCTGGGCTCCGGGCCGGAACAGGTCGGTAAGGATCCGCTGCTGGCGCGGGTCTCCGAGCAGGTGAAGCTCGAATTCGAAGAGACCTTCATGTTCTACCTGCCGCGGATCTGCGAGCACTGCCTCAATCCGTCGTGCGCGGCGTCGTGCCCGTCGGGCGCCATCTACAAACGGTCCGAGGACGGCATCGTCCTCGTGGACCAGGACAAATGCCGAGGCTGGCGCCAGTGCATGACCGGCTGCCCGTACAAGAAGATCTACTTCAACCACAAAACCGGTAAAGCCGAGAAATGCACCTTCTGCTATCCGCGGGTGGAGGTCGGGATTCCGACCGTGTGCTCGGAAACCTGCGTCGGACGGCTGCGCTATATCGGCGTCATGCTCTACGACGCCGACGCGGTCCTCGAGGCGGCGTCGGTGACCGAGGACAAGGATCTGTATCCGAGTCAGCTCGGCGTGTTCCTGAACCCGCACGACCCGCGGGTGGTCGCGGAGGCCGAACGCGCCGGGATCTCGCCGGAATGGATTCAGGCGGCCCAGGATTCGCCGGTGTACAAGCTCATCGTCGACTACCAGATCGCGCTGCCGCTGCATCCGGAATACCGCACCATGCCGATGGTCTGGTACGTGCCGCCGCTCTCGCCGGTGGTGGATGTGCTGTCGGAGACCGGGCACGACGGCGAAGACCACGCCAACTTGTTCGGCGCGATCGACGCGCTGCGGATTCCGGTGGAATACCTGGCCGAACTGTTCACCGCCGGCGAGGTGGGACCGGTCCGGGCGTCATTGCAGCGGCTGGCCGGGATGCGGGCGTTCATGCGGTCGATCAACCTCGGACAGGAACCCGATCCGGCCATCGCGCCCTCGGTGCGGCTGGAGCCGGAGGAGATCGAGGCCATGTACCGGTTGCTGGCCATCGCGAAATACGAACACCGGTATGTGATCCCGACCGGTGCGGGGGCACAGGCCCACGAACTGGATTCGCTGGCGACCGGGTGCAGCCTCGACAACGACGGCGGTCCGGGGATGACGGCGTTCGATCAGATGGTGGAGAAATTCCACCTCACCGATACCAACGGCGCCGCGCCGGAGGAGAAGAACGGGCGGATCAACCTGCTCAACTGGGACGGCCGGAGTACCGACGGGCTGGTGCCGGTCGGGGGTGACGGCTCGAATGCCGGCGCGGGCGACGGGACCGGGTCCAACGGGAGCGCATCCAACGGGAGCGCATCCAACGGCAAGGGCGCCGACGGTAACGGCGCGAACGGTCATGCCGCGAACGGGCACGGTGCGAACAGCGACACCGGTGTGAACGGAAACGGTTCCGCGGCATCAGCGAACGGTGACGCGGGAGTGGCACCCACGGAGGTCCGGCGATGAGGCGATACCCCCGCCGACGTCACGGCCTCCGCGGACCGGATAAACCTGCCGCGAGGGGTATCCGATGGCTCTGCTGAAACTGCGCCGCCGCCCCGAACCGGCGCTGGCGATGAGCGAACGGGACCGGCGGATCGTCTGGCGGACGGCCGCGCTGTTGCTGGACTATCCCGGTGCCGGCACGCTCGCGATGCTCGATCAGGTCGCCGAGGCGGTGCGTGACCTACCCGAGCCGGTGCGCACCCAGCTGTCGGAGTTCTGTCACCACCTGCGCGTCACTCCCGAACTCGAACTGGGTGCCCGTTACGTCGAAACCTTCGATATGCGGCGCCGCGCCAGCCTGCATCTCACCTTCTACGCCTACGGCGACACCCGGAAGCGAGGAATGGCGCTGCTGCGGTTCAAACACGCCTACCGGCACGCCGGGGTGGAACTCGGCGAAACCGAGCTGCCCGACCACCTGCCGGTCCTGCTGGAGTTCGCGGCCACCGTCGACCCCATCGGCGGGGAACGTCTGCTCGGCGAGCACGTTCCGGTGCTGGAACTGCTGCGGCTGTCGCTGGCGGACAACGGATCGCCGTACGCCGGGGTGCTGGCCGCGGTCGTCTCCACCCTCGCTCCGCCCACCACCGCGGACCGGCGCCGGATCGCCGAACTCGCCGCCCAGGGTCCGCCGGAGGAAGAGGTCGGACTCGAGCCCTTCGCCATGGACCCGACGATGCCGGACCGCTCGGCAGGCCGCCGATGACGCGTGACCTCCGCCGGCGCTTCGACCTGCGGACCGCACGCACCCGCTCCAGGAGAACCCGATGACCTCCATGCTGTGGCTGACCCTGCCCTATGTGGCATTCACCTCCTTCGTGCTCGGCCATATCTGGCGCTACCGCAACGACCAGTTCGGCTGGACCACCCGCTCCTCGCAGATCTACGAGTCGCGCCTGCTGCGGCTGGGCAGCCCGCTGTTCCACTTCGGCATGCTCGGGGTGTTCGGCGGGCATGTGGTCGGGGTGCTGATCCCCGAATCGTGGACCGCGGCCGTCGGTATCAGCGAACACGTCTACCACCTGGTCGCGGTGAGCGCCGGAACCGTCGCCGGGGTGATGGTGCTCGCCGGTATCGGCATCCTGCTCTACCGCCGCTGCACGGTCCCGGCGGTCCGCAGGGCCACCACCACCAACGACAAGTTCATGTACTTCCTGCTCGGCGGCGCGCTGATCACCGGCATGCTGAATACGGTGGGCAGCAACCTGCTGTGGGGGACCTACAACTACCGGGAAACGGTGTCCCCGTGGTTCCGCAGTCTGTTCACGCTGAGCCCGCAACCGGAACTGATGGTCGGCACACCGTGGACGTTCCAGGCGCACGGACTGTTCGTCCTGGTACTGGTCGGGGTATGGCCCTACACGCGGCTGGTGCATATGTTCTCGGCGCCGGTCGGCTATCTGGTCCGGCCGTATGTGGTGTACCGGAGCAAGGAGACCGCCGGTCCCGACAAGCGCCGCTACGCCCGCGCCTGGGACGCACCGGTCACCCCGGAGCGCTGGGGCTGAATCCTGCCTGTTCGGAACAGGTGGTCGCCCGCAAATACCCCGGCCGCGCGTGCCTCGAGGGAGGACGGGTCGGCCTTTCCATCGGGGGCCGGGCCGTCCGCAACCCTTGACTGCATGTCACCGTTCAACACTCCGGGTGTGGAGGTACGTCCTCGGACACCAGCAGTTTCCATTGGGCGTCGGTGATTCTGGAATCGAGAATGCGGCAAAGAGCATTCCGATCGGGTGATGAGTAAGTATGATGTTCGATCGAATCTATTCTGGTCACCGGGATGGTTCGATTGGTGAAGTCGGCTCCCAGATCGAAGACCGCGACCAGTCCGATATCGCTCCTGTCCCCGAGCATTGTCAGAGCTCCGTCGCCACGGCGCCATTGCCAGAGTGTGCCGTCGGCATCGGCCAGAAAGAACTGCGAACCATCGGGACCGAGGACCAGCCGGAGAACGCCACGCGGTACTCTGAGCAGTATTTCTCCGGCGGCCTTCTCGGAAATTGCGACGCTGCCGTCGAGGCTTCCGGCGACTACGGTTTCTCCATCGTCGCTCATGGCTACGGATGTCCCCGACCCGGTGATCTGGATTCGACGTTCAGGTGATCCTCCATTGATTATCGATACTTCGCCTCTGTTGTCCTCGCCACTGGTCGCGATCGCCAAGTTGTCTCCATCGGAATCCATCGCAATTGCGGATACGAAACCTCCGAGCTCGAGTAGGTCCTCGGTTCCATCGGTTCGGTGTATCAGGAGACCACCGCGGGAACCTCCAGCGGCAACGGTCGTTCCGTCACTGTTCATCGCCAGGGCCGTAGCGAATTCGCCGAGTTGTAACTGCTGTTCGGGAAGTCCTTTTCGGCTCACGATGATCCGGCTCGTGTCATCCGGTCGATTCGTCGAGGCGGCGACAACTTCTCCGTTATCGCTGACCGTCAGGGCCTGGATCTCCTCGGCGATGGGTATCTCAATAACGGCCGCCGATCCCGTCCGGCTGATAATGATATCGCCGACGCCGTCGCTCTGGTATGTCATCGCGGCCACCGTCGTACCGTCTTCGCTGATTTCGATTCCGCCGACTTCCCGTGCCGGAATTCGACGGATTATCGTATCCGACTGAAATACAAGAATTTCGCCTGCCGTGCGGTCGTTGTTGTCGGTGTTGACTGCGATCGTTTCACCGTCGGCGCTCACAGCGAGGTCGGTGATGTTACCGGCGATCCGGAGGGTCTTGACCGGATGGCCTGTCCGGGAAATATGGAGATCGGAATGCGCGTCGGTCCGGCCGTTGGCGGCGACCGCTGTTGAACCATCGGAACTGGTAGCGAATGCTCCTATCTGTGCGCCCGTGGGAAAGCGCGTTGGTGAATCGTCATGTCTGACCACATACTCACCGTTGATATCGATGGCGGCCACGGCTGTGCCGGCGGTGTTCAACGATAAACTCGTGATCTGCCCACCGAGCAGGGTTCGTTGCTCGGCAAGTCCGGGTTCCCAGACGACCGCGACTTCTCCGCCGGCCGACCCGGCTGCCGCCACAGTGCCGTCGGCGCCGATCGCGATCCGAGTTACTACGTCGTTGAGTTCTATTCTCCGATCCGGTGTATTTTCTCGCATTATCACAATTTCGTTCCCGCCGGTGGCGGCGACTATCGCGCTGCCGTCGTCGCTGATGCGCATATCGGTGATAGAGTACTGGCCCGCGGAATATTTCGGGGCATGACCGATTCGGGTGACGGTGAGCGGGCCGTTGCTGATCAGTGTGCCGGTCTTTGCGGCAACGGTGGTGCCGGATTTGTTGATCGCGAGGGCTGTCGGCACTCCGCCGGGCAACGGTATGGACTCAGCGCGGGCTCCATCCCGGAATATATTCAGATTCCCGTCGTAATCCGCTATTGCGATTACTCGCCCGTTCTCGCTGATATTCATCAATTGTGGAGCGGCGGGGAGCGGGATTTCCGGAATCGAGGTTCCGGGAGAAGAAATCATCATCTTATGCCCGCCATCGGATCCTTGCGATACTGCGGCTACAGTATTGCCGTCGGCGCTGATATATACATTGCTGATCGTCCCGGACGCCTCGATCGGGGCCTCGGACACTCCGTGCCGATCGATGATAATTTCATTGTTGTACCCGGTGGTCCCGCGGCGGCTGTGCTCGGTGATCGCAACGACGGAGGTGCCGTCTGCGCTGATCGACGGGATTCCTATGATCGGATTTTCCAATCCGATTATCCGCTCCGGTTCACCGGACTTCGCTACGAGTAATCTCGTGCTGTCCAAAGTGTAAAGTAACGCATTTCCATTCGCGCTGGCCGTGCAGTATTCTGCGGCGGATCCAAGGCCGGGGAGCCTACTGCCGGGCCCGATACCCAAGACAGACGATCCGTCGTTCGCGCATGCGGATGCGGTCGGTTCATCTTCGATGAATCCGATTTCAGCGGAGGTGGGCTGAATCGGTAGATTTCCCAGGTGGGTAACTCCCCGTAGTCTGTATTGAGCATTGAGCAGATGCCGTTCGGTGCGGTCCGGTGACAAGGAGTGTGCCGCCAATACCTGATGCAGCGATCTGAGGTACCCGCCGGGAATAGTGCCGGCAAACAATTGGTCGGCTTCGGAGGTGAGTTTTGTCACGAGTATTTCACGCGACCGCATATCCGCTCTTTCGCTGGCGCGTGCCTGAAGAAAGAACCCGGTGCCCGCGAGGATTGCCGCCAATACGGCGGCTGTGGTGATGGCGATCAGTGCCCGCCCTCGTTTTCGCAGATCCGAGGCATGTTTGCGAGCTACCGCGAGGTCGGATTCGGTGCGCTCGGACTCGGCTCGCCGGGACGAGACAAGGTAGTCGTGGAACCGGGACAGCAGGTCTCGATATGCCGGCTGCTGTGCGAGTGTCTCGGCGTCGGTCAGCCGGGAGCCCGTCAGCAGCCATGCGTTGCCGCGCTGGTGTCGGTCCCAGGCCGCGGCGCCGAGCGCGATGGTGTCGGCGGTTCGCAGATCATCGGCATGCTTGCGCAGCCAGGACGCGAGGTCGGCCCACTGCCGGAGCAGACTCTCCAGGGTCACCTCGACAGTGATGTCCTCGCCACTGCGGTCCTTGGACAGCAGGCGCCGGTCGACGAACTTGTCGATCAGCGGAAGGGCGGCGGCCGGCAGGTCGGCATATCGTGCGATCCTGCGAAGTGGCTGGTCGCTGTCAGGGCTGACTGTCGCCAGCCATGGGATGAAAGCGGAGTGCAGGAGCGCGAGTTGCTCTTCTCGGGCCGGTCTGGAGCCCTCGAGAATCTGATCGATCTCGGCGTCGACCACCCCCTTGATGCCACCCAGCTCGGCATAGTTCTCCACGGTGATACGGCTGGTCTTGCCGTAATCGCGAAACAGGGCGGATAGCGTCAGCGCCAGCAACGGCAGGGTGTCGGCCCCGTCCCGGAGGTCGTCGAGGATCTGGTCTATCACCTCGCGGTCGAATTCGAGCCGCCGGCCGTTGTGGTTGTGACGGTGCGCCGGCTCGAGAATGATCTCCCGGAACCTATCGGCGGGCATCGGCTTCAGCTCGTCGAACAGTTCGCTCTCGACATTCGCGAGCTGCGGCGCCGACTGCATCGCCGCATAGCGATCCGTTCGGATCGTCGCGACGATGATCAACGGCACACGATCGGGAGCAGAGGGCGAGACCATCGCCGCGAACAGTTCCAGCGCGGTGGAGCCCTCTTCTCCCGCGTCGGCGGAGAAAAGCTCCTCCGCTTGGTCTACCGGAAGAACGAGTGTGGGATCTCCCGCGTCATCACGGCGCTGCCGGGCGGCCGTGGATCGAATCCGGGTGAGCCATTCGCGCAAGACGCTCGAATCACCGTCTTTCAAGCGGCTTTTCATCTGCCCCAGGGAAGGATGCGGTAGCTCGAACCTCTCGAGGGTCGCCTGGACCGAGGATGCCAGGCCGTAGTCACCGGTGAGTGCATGGCGCTCCGGTCGCATCATCTCCAGAACGACGAATTCGCGGTCTTCCCGTTGTAGACGCGGGATGAGTCCGGCGCGCAGGAAAGAGGATTTACCGGTTCCCGACGCGCCGAGGATGACGAAGAGTCCGCGGGTACCGAATCGCATGGTGCGCAAGCGGTCGATTCCGTGCGTTATCTGCGCATCGCGACCGAAGTAGATCGCCGCGTCCATCGGTTCCAGCGGATCCCAGCCGCGGTACGGCGCGCGATCGGGTTCGTCGGGAGGCGGCCATGGGAACAACGCCGCCGCGATGCCGGCAGCGCGCAACCCGTGAAGTAGTCGATCGAGCCCCGCCGTCGAAATCTGCACCGGCTCTGCGAGCGTGGGTACCACGATATCGGTAGTCGGACCGTCGCCGAAGAGGTCGCACCGTTGCCATTCACGGGTGAAGTCGCCGTCGGCGATCGGGCCGAGCCGAGCGATGAAGATTCGCTTGCCGAGAATCTTGGCTGTGAGGTACTCCTCCAGGCAGGGACGGGAGGCGATCCATGCGGGTGAGACCAGGCAGACGACAGCTTCGCAGCGAGTACCTGCCTCACGCAGGACGTCCGCCCACTTCTGGCCGGTCGCGATGCCGGTCCGTGGGTCCAGGTCGAGAAAGATCTCCTCGGCCAGGCCGGGGTCCTGATCGATCAACCACTGTTTGACCGCGATCGCCGACGGATTGTCGCGGCTGGAATGGCTGATGAAGATCCGCGTCACGACGTCCGCCCCCTCCTGCGCTCGTCCGCTGAACCGCTATTCGGCAGGACGACCGGGATCGGTCGTTCCCGCGAGCCCCCGGGTGGCCCATGTCCTGTTTTCCTGCGCCATAACCGACGCGATTCGCTCAGCGAGGATCGATTGCCGATCAGGCCCGGTGTAAGGCCCTGCCTGGGTCAGGTAGAGGAACTTCTCCTGTTTGAGTTCTTCCGCGGCAGTACGGTAAATGTGCCAGTTGTCGTGCCAGCGAAAGAGCTGCTGGGCGCCTTCGGCAATCACCACAGCGGCGGCGAAGGCCGCGGTGAGTAGTCCTGGTGCGCCAACTCCTGCCAGGACCGGAACGAGCGCGCCCACGCCGATCTGCCCGAGTTTCACTCGTTTGTACATCGCTTGTGCGGCGTGGCTTCGTTTTCGATACCAGCTCAGCTGATCATCGAGTCGATGCCAGAGCAATTCGGCGGGCCCCGCCCCATCATCGGCTTCGAGTGTTTCGGCCACAGACCAGGATTAGCATGGAATCGGTTGATATGCAGATGTTCTGGGCGTCGCGGGCGAACCGGTCTTGTGGAGACGACACCGGTCTCCACTCGCGACCCGCGTGCGCCTGTCCCGAACGCCGATACCGCCTGATCAGAGCCGGATGAACTCCACGACCGCGTCGTCGCCTGCCCCGGGCGGTACGACGACGAGACCGTCGCGGTCCACCAGCCCCCCGAGATGCGCGGTGCGCACGGCGGAGTCACCGATCCAGCCGCCGCGCGGCCCGTCGGCGTGGCGCGCGGGAACGATCCGGGCAACCGTGCCGCTGATCTCACCCGCATTGCGCAGCGGTCCGAGTAAGGGGCGGGCCGCGAGGGCGCCGGTGCGGCCGGAGACGACGGCCGGGATCAGGGCCAGGAGGGTGGCGAGAGCGGCGAACGGGTTCCCGGGGAGTCCGAGAACGGTGGTCGCCGCCGGAAGTTCGGCGACCACCGTGGAACCGCCGGGACGCAGCGCCAATCGCGATACCAGGAGCCGGGCGCCCGCGCGGTCGAGTGCGCCGCGCAGTTGATCGGCGGCCCCGCCCCCGGTGGCGCCGACCACCACCAGCAGATCGCAGTCGGTGGCTGTGGCCAGGACGTGGTCGAAACCGTGGGAGGTATCGCGGAGATGGACCCGATCGACAGTCTGTACCCCGCGGCCGGTGAGCAGTTCCGGCAGGATCGGCCCGATCGAATCGCGGGTCTGGCCGGCCTGCAGTGGGCCGGTACTGCGGATCTCGTCGCCGGTCATGACGATCCGGGCCCGCACCGGCCCGCGCACCCGCCCCGCCGCCACCTCCACCGCGGCGGCGGCGGAGACGAGCGCCGAGGTCACCGGGGTGCCGGCCGGGGCGATCTCGTCACCCGGTGCGCGGTCCTCGCCGCGGCGGCGGATATCGGAGCGCTCGGGCGAATCCGGGATGCGGTGCAACCGCCGGTCGTCACCGGTCCGGGCGAATTCGTCGCGCAGCACCCGGGTGGTGCCCTCGGGGACCTGTGCGCCGGTGGCGATCCGGACCGCCTCGCCGGGGCGCAGACCGTCCGCGCGCCGGCCGCCGGCGAAACCGATATCGGCGCGCAGCTCCCACGGGCCCGCCCCGGCCACGGCGTAACCGTCCATCGCGGATGCATCGAACCGGGGCAGCGCCTCGGCGGCCGTGAGCGGGGCGGCCAGGGCCGCGCCCGCGGCGGCCCGGAGTTCGGCGTGCCGGTCGGCCAGCCGGGAAAGTCCGGTGCGCAGGACCTTCCGGGCCCGTTCCAGGTCCAGCGGCGCGGACGCCGTGGCCTCCAGGGTCGCGCGGGCGGCGTCGATATCGCCGGGGGTATCGCAATCGTCGACCCCCGCCAGGGTCACGATGGTGGTGTTCGCGGGTACCAGTGCTTTCATCGGCTGGTTCACCACGCTGCCGAGGGCGCGTAGCCGCGCGGCCAGTGGTTCGGTGCGCCAGACGCCGATCAGGTATTGGGGCCGGCCGGAGCCGTCGGCGGCGAAGACCGCGTCCACCGCGCCGGATCGCCGGAGCAATTCGGTGATCGCGGTATCGGTGAGGAAGGGCAGATCGGCGGCCAGAATCACCACCTGCGGCGCCGGATCGCGCAGGGCGGCCAGACCGGCGGCCACCGCCGCGACCGGACCCGAGCCCGGTTCGGGTTCGCGAGTCTGCAGTACACCGGTGCCGAGTCCGGGGCGCGGCGGGCCCACCACCACCGTGCGCCCCAGCGCGGATACCGCGGACAGTGCGGTGTCCAGCATGGACCGCCCGCCCACGATCAGGCCCGGTTTGTCGACACCGCCCATCCGGCTGGCCCGGCCACCGGCCAGCACGATCACATCGGGGGCCGGTGCAGAATTCGGCATGCGCCCATGCTATTCGCCGTCTGGGACGACGCGGATTGGCGGCGGCCGTTCGGTGCGGGTCGCCGGGTCAGGGAAAGCGGTGGCGTGCCGTGCGCAGGTTCACCCGGCCGCCGGTGACCGGTACGCCCTCGGCGGCCAGGAGCCGCAGCTGTCGCTCGGTGAGATGGGCCGCGGGCCGGCCGGACGCGCCGATGACCCGGTGCCAGGGCAGGTCGGCGGCATCGGTGCGCATGATCCAGCCCACCGTGCGCGGCGTCGACAACCCGGCCGCCGCGGCGATATCGCCGTAGGTCGCGACCCGCCCCGGCGGGATCGTCGCGACCAGATCACGGACTCGTTCGATCTGCTCGTCACTGGTCGGCATCGCGGCCGCCTACAGTGCCGCGCGGATCAGCGCCGCGGTGTCCTCGGGCAGGACTTGGGACACCATATGGTCGCAATCCCATTCGTGCACGATCAGGTTCGCGCCGAGATGGGCGGTGAGGGCGTCGCGCAGGTCCGGTGTGACGAACGGTGGGTCCACTTTCGCCGCCCGCACCAGGACGGTCGGCAGGGCGGGGTCGGGCAGCACCGCCCCTCGGGCGAGCTGCCCCCAATACGCGATCAGGGCGGCGGTATCGACCCGCCAGCCGACCCGCCCGTGCGCGGTGGGCACCAGATGGTCGTCCAATTCGGCCCGCAGCAGTTCGGGTGCGGCCGCACCCCAACCGGTCGCGAGTTTGTCCATCCGCGCTTCCTCGATATCGGTGTAGTCGGGGGAGCCGAGGGTGGCGGTCGCGATCTCACGCAGCCATTCGGGGTCCAGCGCGACCGCCGGGTCCAGTAGCACCAGCCCGCGGACCAGTCCGGGATGGCGGTGGGCCAGATGCAGTGCGCACGCGCCGCCGAAGGAATGCGCCACCACCAGCACCGGGTCCTCGGTCTCGGCGGTGATCACGGCCACCAGATCCGCCACCACGGTTTCGAAATCCCACGGCGGCAGCGCGCTCGACCGGCCGTGCCCGCGCAGGTCCGGTGCGACCACCCGGACGTCGGGCAGCAATCCCTCGGCCAGCGCCGCCCAGCGCCGGCCGTGGCCGGTGAGACCGTGCAGGGCCAGGACCACCGGCCCGGTCGACGGGCCGAAACGGTGAACATGCAGTGTGGACACAGTGACATTCTCATCGCTGTGCCGGGCACCCGCAGGGCGGGTGGGTCCGCCGCGGTGTCGGCCCCGTCTGTTGCAATAGCCCTCGTGGTGCGTTCGGATAGGCCGGTGCGGCTGGTGCGCCGGAAGACATCGGCTCCCCGGGCTCGGACCTGGGGCGCCGGTCTTCGCGCGCTCTTCGCCCCGGATCCGCCCGCTACCGCCGCGCAACCCCGGACCGGCCGGTTGTGGCGGGTCCTGGGCGGCCCCGGTACCGGTAAGACCGCGCTGCTGGTGGATGTGGCCGCCGCGCGGATCGCCGGGGGCGCCGATCCGGAATCAATCCTGCTGCTCACCCATTCCACACAGGCGGCCGCCGCCGCGCGCGACGCCCTCACCGAACGACTGGCGCACTGGGACGTCTGCGCGCCGGGGTTCGGTGACGACGTGCCGAGCGGGCCGGGTGCGGCGCCCCCGGTCGTGGTGCCCTCCGATCCAGCGCTGTTCGCGCTCGCCGCGCCGGAATCCCGCACGGCGGCCGCTCCCGGCGGGGTCCCGGGCGCGACTCGGGAACCGCTGGCCCGCACCGTTCACTCCTATGCCTTCGGGATCCTGCGCCGCCAGGCCGCCCGGCACGGCAATCCGCCGCCCCGGCTGCTGACCGGCGCCGAACAGGACGCGGCACTGCGGGAGATGCTG
The DNA here is from genome assembly GCF_040638875.1 of Nocardia sp. NPDC024068. Taxonomy (NCBI): domain Bacteria; kingdom Bacillati; phylum Actinomycetota; class Actinomycetes; order Mycobacteriales; family Nocardiaceae; genus Nocardia; species Nocardia sp. NPDC024068. The sequence goes on from NZ_JBEZYU010000041.1 coordinate 39,547, forward strand.
CACGGCGACCTCACCGATATCGCGGCGGGCGCCACCGGTCTCTGGCCGCGCCGGTTGCAGCCCGCGCTCGGCCTGGCCGGGTTCGCCGACGAACTGCGCGATCTCATGCTGCGTGCCACCGAACGCGGGCTCGGCCCGGAAGACCTGGTGGAACTGGGCCGGCGGCGGGATCGCGAAGACTGGGTGGCGGCCGGCCGGTTCGCGGCCCGCTACGAACAGGCGATGCTGCTGCGCTGGTCGGTCGGGGTGGCGGCACCGGAGGCCTCGGCTCCGGCGTTGAACGCGGCCGAACTGGTCGGGGCGGCGCTGGACGCGCTGGCCGGTGACCCCGACCTGCTGGCGGCCGAACGCGCCCGGTTGCGCTGTCTGCTCGTCGACGATGCCCAGCACCTGGACCCACAAGCGGCGCTGCTGGTACGGGTGCTCGCGGCGGGCGCGGGCACCACCGTCGTCGCCGGCGATCCGGACCAGGCCGTCTACACCTTCCGCGGCGCCGACTCCCGGTTTCTCACCGACCTCGAAGTCCCGGCCGCGCGGCGGGTGGTGCTGCACAACAATCATCGTTGCGCGCCCGCGGTGCATACCGCGGCCGCCCGGATCGCGACCCGGCTGCCCGGCAGCGCCGCGCATCGCACCACCCTCGCCGACCTCGGCCCGGACGAACGCGGAGAACCATCCGAGCAGGCCGAGAGTCCGGTCCCGGCCGCGGAGGTCCGGGTGCGGGTGCTGGGCAGCCCGGCCAAGGAGGCGTCCCTCATCGCCGACCATCTGCGGCGCGCCCATCTCACCGAAGGCGTGCCGTGGTCACAGATGGCGGTGATCGTGCGTTCGGTACCGCTACTGCTCCCGCCGCTGCGCCGGGCGCTGCTGGCGGCCGGGGTGCCCGTGCGCCGGCCGGCGCACGATACGCCGCTGGCCCGCCGGCGCGGCGCCGCCTGGATGCTGCTCGCGCTGCGCGCGGTACTCGCGAGTGAGGCCGCCCGCCGCGGGAGCGGCTCCACCGAATCCCTCTTCGGCCCGGACGAGGCGCTCGATCTGCTGTCCGGCCCACTCGGCGGCGCCGACCAGATCAGCCTGCGCCGATTGCGCCGCGGAATCCGCCGCACCACGGTGGAACTCGCGCGCGCCACACCGGCCGCCGCGCACTCCGACGCCACCGCGGAGCCACCCCGTGACGAGCCATCTCCTGCCGACCGCGAGACCGCGGCGGGATCACCTACGGGCGCCGCGCCGCGCGACCCGTTCGACGAGGCGGCCCGCCATGCCGAGGAAGCCGAGTGGTTCGGGCTGGACCAGGAGCGCGTGGATACGGACCCGTGGGAGGGGCTGCCACCGGAACCCGTCGACGAGGACGATCTCCCGCCCGACCTCGCCCCTCCCTCGCCTGACCCCGGCGCGCCCGACCCCGGCGCGCCTGACCCCGGCGCGCCTGACCCCGGCGCGCCCGGCCCTTTCGTCGCTGCCGCCCCGGGTGGTTCCGCCGACCGGATCCCTGCGGACGCCCGATCCACCGCCGGACCGACGGATACCGAGCCGCCCGGCGCAGTGACTGCGTGCCCCGCCGATCCGGCCGGCACCGACCCCGCCACTGACGCGGCTGCCACTGACGCGGCTGCCACTGACGCGGCTGCCACTGACGCGGCTGCCACCGACCGCGCGACCGACCCGACCGGCACCCGTCTCGCTGCCGCAGGCCCGGCCGCCGCAGGCTCCGGCCCATCGGCTCCGGCGTCCGCTGACTCAGCCGCCCCCGACTCCCCACCTCCGGCCGTCACCGACCGGCCGTCGGTGGAATTCCTGCGCGACCTGCTACTCGGCTCCGGCGACGAACGGATCCTGGCGGGGCTCACCGAGGTGGAACTCGCGCCGCTGCACCGGGCCGCGCGCGCCCTGGAACGGGCCCGCCGGGTGCGGCGCGACGGCGGCGCGCTCGAGGATGTGCTGTGGGCGCTGTGGACCGGATCGCGGCTGGAGAAACGGTGGCTGGCGCAGTCCGAACGGGGTGGCGCGGCGGGGATGCAGGCCGACCGCGATCTCGACGCCGCGGTCGCGCTGTTCGACGCCGCGGCCGCCTATACCGACCGGCTGCCTGGCGCGACCATCGAAGGCTTCGTCGAATACCTCGACCGGCAGCAGATCGCACAGGACCGGGCCGCCCCCGCGCGGCAGGACGAGGCGGTGGATCTGCTCAGTGCCCACGCCGCGGCGGGCCGGGAGTGGGAGGTCGTCGCGGTGGCGGGGGTTCAGGAGGGCATCTGGCCCGATCCCCGGCCGCGTGGCACCCTGCTGCACACCGAGGACCTGGTGGACGAGGTCGCCGGAATCACCGAGCGGGTCAGCCGCACCGCGCCGATCCTGGCCGAGGAACGCCGCCTGCTGTTCGTGGCCTGTAGCAGGGCGCGGCGGTCGCTGCTGGTCACCGCGGTGGAATCGGTGTCCGGGGAACGTGATCTGGTGCCGTCGCGGTTTCTGTCCGAACTCATAGGCGGCGACAGTGACGGGGAGCCCGGGGCTTTGCCGGTCGCCGAACCCGGCCGGGTGCTGGCCCTGCACGCGCTGGTCGCCGAACTGCGCGCCGCCGTCTGCGATCCCGGAGCCGGTGACCGGCGCCGCCGCCGTGCCGCCGAGCAACTGGCCCGGCTGGCGCTCGCCGGCATCCCCGGTACCGCGCCCGACGACTGGTACGGGGTCCCGGGACTCAGCTCGAGCGAAACCCTGTGGGACGACGACGGTCCCATCGCGTTATCGCCCTCGACGGTGGAGCTGTTGCGCACTTGCCCGCTGCGCTGGGCGCTGGAACGCAACGGCGGTTCCGACGGCGAGAACCCCTACGCCGTGAAGGGCACCCTGGTGCATACTCTCGTCCAGGCGATCGCCGGCCGCGTCCCGCTCGACGAGGTACGTGCCGAACTGGTCCGCAGCTGGCCCGGTATCGATCCGGAGGCAGGCTGGCACTCCCGGCAGGAGTTGCGCCGTACCGAGGCGATGCTGGACGCGTTCGTGGCGTGGGTGCGCACCACCCGCGGCGAACTCACCCAGGCCGGTATCGAGGTGCCCGTCGACTGCGTGCTGCCGGGTACGCCGGAGGTGCGGATCCGGGGGCGTATCGATCGGCTGGAGCGGGACGAGCACGGCCGGTTCGTCATCGTCGACGTCAAAACCGGGAAGAACCCGGTCACCGAGGCGGACGCCGCCCAGCACGCCCAGCTGGCGACCTATCAGGTGGCGGCCGCCGCCGGGGCGCTCGGCGAAGAAGGCGAGGGCGGTACGGCCGGCGAGGGCGGTGCGAACACCGCCGAACCGGGTGGCGCGCGGCTGGTCTATGTGGCCGCGCCCGGGGCCACGGGGGTCGCCAAGGAACGGGTCCAGTCGCCGCTGGACGCCGAGGCGCTCGAAGCCTGGCGGGAGACCGTGCACACCGCCGCCGCGGCCACCGAGGGGCCGGGCTTCCTGGCCATCCGCAACGAGGGTTGCCGGCACTGCTCGGTGAAGAACAGCTGCCCGGTCCAGGACGCCGGACGTCAGGTGACCGACGAGTGAGCGCCCGGGTCACACCGGGGCAATTGGCCGACGCGCTCGGCCTGCCGCCGCCGACCGCGGAACAGGAGGCCGTGATCGCGGCGCCGGAGGGTCCCGTGCTGGTGGTGGCGGGCGCGGGGGCGGGCAAAACGGAGACGATGGCCGCCCGGGTCGTCTGGATGGTCGCCAACCGGTTCGTGACGCCGGAGGAAGTGCTCGGGCTCACCTTCACCCGCAAGGCGGCCCAGCAGCTCACCGCCCGGATCCGGACCCGCCTCGCGCGGCTGGCCGGCTCCCGGCTGCTCCGCGATCTCGACCCCTCCGGCGAACTGCGCGCGGTCCTGGCCGGCGCGGAACCGGAGATCAGCACCTACCACTCCTACGCCGGGCGGTTGCTCGGCGAACACGGACTGCTGCTCCCGGTGGAGCCGTCGGCGGCCCTGCTCACCGAAACCCAGCTGTGGCAGCTCGCGCATCAGGTGGTGCGCGGCTGGGACGGTGATCTGGAGACCGAGCGATCGCCGCTCACCGTCACCGAGGCGGTGCTGGCGCTGTCCGGGCAGCTCGCCGAACATCTGGTGGAACCCGAGGAGCTCGCCGAAGCCCATACCGAACTGGAAAAACTCGTGCATACGCTGCCGCCCGGACCGCGCCAGCGCGGTGGGCCGAACAAGGAACTGCTGTCGGTGCTGCGGGCCCAGCGGGAACGGGTCGCGCTGCTGCCGCTGGTCCGGCAGTTGCGGGAAACGCTGCAGCACCGCGGCGCACTGGATTTCGGCGCCCAGATGTCGCTGGCGGCGCGGCTGGCCGCCGAACACCCCGAGGTGGCCGCCGCCGAACGTGGGCGTTTCCGGCTGGTACTGCTCGACGAGTACCAGGACACCGGTCACGCGCAACGGATTCTGTTGTCCGCGCTGTTCGGTGCCGGATATCCGGCCGAGCGCTCCGGGCCCCGGCGCAACGAACCGCGCCCCCCGGCGGTGACCGCGGTCGGCGACCCCATGCAGTCCATCTACGGCTGGCGCGGGGCCTCCGCCGCCAACCTGCCCCGGTTCACCACCGATTTCCCGCGCGGCCCGGGCGATCCGGCGCCGGTACTGCCACTGCTCACCAGCTGGCGCAATCCGCCCGAGGCGCTGGAACTCGCCAATATGGTCGTCGAACCCCTGCGCGCGGCCGCCCGGGCCGGTGGCGGAGTGACGGTGGACCCGCTGCGGGCCCGGCCCGGAGCCGAACCCGGCGGCGTCGCTCTCGCGCTCACCGCGACGGTTGCCGACGAACGCCGCTGGATCGCCGAACGGGTCGCCGCGGAATGGCGGCGCGCCGCGGACGCCGGCGCGCCGCCGCCCACCTCCGCGGTACTGATCCGCCGCAACGCCGACGCCGCTGAGCTCGCCGAACAGTTACGCGCCCAGGGCCTGCCGGTGGAGATCGTGGGGCTGGGCGGCCTGCTCTCGACACCCGAGGTCGCCGATATCGTCGCGACCCTGCGCCTCATCGCCGATCCCGCCGCCGGTAGCGCGGCGGTCCGGATCCTGACGGGCGCCCGCTGGCGGCTCGGCATGGCCGATCTCGCCGCCCTCGCCCGGCGCGCCCGGGAACTGTCGATCGGGCACGAACCCGCCGGCGATATCACCGATTCCGCCGCCCTCGCCGCCGCCCTGCACGAGGTCGCCCCCGAACCCGCCGAACGCGCGGGCCTCGCGGACGCGATCGCCGACCCCGGTCCGCCGGACCGCTATTCGGCCGCCGGTCATCGCCGCATCACCGTGCTCGGCCGGGAACTGGCGGCGCTGCGGGAACGGGCGGGCCAGCCGCTCACCGAACTGGTGGCCGATGTGGAACGCACGATCGGCGTGGGGGTGGAAACACAAGCCCGCCGGGCGCTCGCCGGGTCCGGCGCCGGACGGGAACATCTCGACGCCTTCGCCGAGGTGGTCGCCGGATACGCCGGCGATACCGGTGCCACGCTCGGCGGTTTGCTGGGGTTTCTCGCCGCGGCGGAATCGGTGGAGAACGGGCTGGAACCGGGGGAGGTGGAGGTCGCGCCGGATCGGGTCCAGGTGCTGACGGTGCATGCGGCGAAGGGATTGGAGTGGGAGGTTGTCGCGGTACCGCATGTCACGCGCGATGTGTTCCCGTCCACCCGGGGTGCGAACACCTGGCTCGGCGCCCTGGCCGAACTTCCGACCGCGCTGCGCGGCGACCGGGCCACCGCGGACTCTCCGGACGGCGTGCCGGTGCTGGATCTGACCGATCTCACCGATCGCTCGGATCTGCAACGCGGGCTCGCCGCGCACAAGGAGGCGCTGTATCGCCGCCGCCTCGACGAAGACCGGCGACTGTTCTATGTGGCGCTCACCCGGACCGAGCGAGTGCTGCTGGTCTCGGCGCACCACTGGGCCGAAACCGGTGACAAGCCGAAGGGTCCGTCGGAATTCCTGCTGGAGGTGCGGGCCGCCGCCGACCTCCCGGGCAGCGGTGTGGAAACCGCCGTATGGGACGCCGCTCCCGAGCCGGGCGAACCCAACCCGCTCACCGGGACTCCGGATACGGCGCCCTGGCCCGGTGATCCGCTGGGTACGCGCCGCGCCGATATCGAACAGGGTGCGGCCCTGGTGCACACCGCGCTGGCCGATCTCGCCGCCGGGACCGCGGAACCGGACTCCGGCACCGACCCGGACGACCCGGGTGGCCCGAACAACCCGGACGATCCCGACGGCTGGATCGCCGATGTCGACGCGCTGCTCGCCGAATACCGGGCCGGTGCCACGGCGGCCACCGAGGTGGAACTTCCGGCCCAGCTACCCGCCACGGCGCTGGTGGAGATGCGCGCCGACCCGCACCGCCTCGCCGCCCGGCTACGCCGTCCGCTGCCCTATCCGCCCAATCCGCTGGCGCGCCGCGGTACCGCGTTCCACGCCTGGGTGCAGCGCTGGTTCGCCACCGATCAGCTACCCGGTCTGGACGATCTGCCCGGGGCGGCCGATTCCGGGGCCGCGGCCGACGCCGAACTGGCCCGGATGCAGGAGGCGTTCCTGTCCTCGCCGTGGTCCGCGCGCCGGCCCGTCGAGATCGAGGTGCCGTTCGAGACCACCCTCGCCGGGGTGGTGATCCGCGGCCGGATGGATGCGGTGTTCGCCGAGCCCGGCGAGCGCTGGACGATCGTCGACTGGAAGACCGGCGCCGAACCGCGCCCGGCCGAGGAACCCGCGGTCGCGGTACAGCTGGCGGTCTACCGGCTGGCGTGGGCCCGGCTGCTCGCCGCCCGCACCGGCGAATCCGAGGAACGGATTCTCGACCGGGTCGGGGCGGCCTTCCACTACATACGAACCGGTCGCACCGTATCGCCGCGCAGGCTGCCGGGGCCGGCGGAACTCGCGGCACTGCTCACCGAGACCACCGCACCGGACCGGTTGGACCCGCCGGACGAACCGGCCGATCCACCGCGATAGTCCCCGGCGGCTCACCGCCGATGCCATCGGCAGTTCACCGCTGCGTATACGGCCGGTTCACCGCTGGGGATTAGGCCGGTTCACCGCTGCGGGGTTCGGCCGGTTCACCGCTGTGGGGTTCGGGCGGTTCACCGCTGTGGGTTCGAGCGGCCGACCGTGAGCGCCTGGGTGATCATGGGCAACTGCAACGGCAGCCGCAGGATCGAGACCGCGGTCAGCAACCGCGGGGTCCGCGGGTTGCGCAGCGAATCCACCACGAGCTGGACATTCGCCGGGAACACCGCGACGAACAGCACCGCGGCCAGCCGGCCACCGAGCCGCCGGGTCCGCGGGACCAGCAACGCTGTGCCGACGCCGATCTCGGCGACGCCCGACCAGTACGTATAGGACCGCGCCCGGCCAGGCAGCCGGGGTGGAACGATCGAGTCGAACTGTTTCGGAATGACGAAATGCATGATTCCGGCACCGAGGAGAAGCGCGGCCAGTCGCCGCGCGGGGGCGCGTCCGGAATCCGGAGTGCCGGAGGGCGAGAGATCTGCCATGCCCCCACCCTAGAGTTCCCTACGGGCCACGCACGCGGCGTGACGCCGGACCAGCGGGTAGGCTCCCGAGCTGTGTCGGAGGGACTGACAGCAGTGCAGCGGCGTAAAGCCCGGGGCGGTCGATGGAATCGCCCGTGAATTCGCGCTTCGCGCAACTCGGCGGACGAACGCGGCTGGGTGCGGGAGCGGACCGCCCCGATTTCGCGCTGGTCGGGTTGTTGCGTATCCCGGAGGCGCAGAGCAGCCCGTGGATCTCGCTGTGGCGGCGGGTGTTGTTCGCGGTCGGACTCCTGTGCCTGGCCGCGATGGTCGTCTACCTCGGCCGCGACGGCTATCGCGACAGTGCCGACGATTCGGTGACCCTGCTGGACGCCTTCTATTACGCGACGGTGTCCCTGTCCACCACCGGATACGGTGATATCGCCCCGGTCACCCCGTCGGCACGCCTGGTGAACATCTTCGTCATCACCCCGTTGCGCGTGCTGTTCCTCATCGTCCTGGTCGGCACCACCCTGGCGGTGCTCACCGAGCGTTCCCGCCAGGCCTTGAAGATCCAGCGTTGGAGGCGCACCGTGCGTAATCACACCGTCGTGGTCGGCTACGGCACCAAGGGCCGCACCGCTATCGACGCCATGCTCGGCGACGGCGTCCAGCCCGCCGATATCGTGGTCGTCGATACCGACGCGGTGAGCCTGGAAGCCGCGTCCACCGCCGGCCTGGTCACCGTGCACGGATCGGCGACCCAGTCCGATGTGCTGCGGCTGGCGGGGGTGCAGAACGCGTCCTCGGTCATCGTCGCCGCCAACCGGGACGATACGGCGGTCCTGGTCACCCTCACCGCTCGGGAACTCACCAAGAAGGCCAAGATCGTGGCCTCCATCCGGGAATCGGAGAACACCCATCTGCTGCGCCAGTCCGGCGCCGATTCGGTGGTGGTGTCCTCGGAGACCACCGGGCGGCTGCTGGGTATCGCCACCACCACTCCGAGCGTCGTGGAGATGATGGAGGACCTGCTCACCCCCGAGCACGGTTTCGCCGTCGCCGAGCGCGAGGTGGAACCGGGGGAGGTCGGGGGGTCGCCGCGTCATCTCAGCGATATCGTGCTGGGCGTGGTGCGCGGCGGGCAGTTGATCAGGGTCGGCGAATCGGAGGCCGACGCCCTGGAATCCGGAGACAAACTGCTCTACATCCGCCGGGCCCGCTGACCCGGCGCCGGCGCTCGCCGGGCCGCGATACGCTCGGAGGCGTGGCGGTATTCCAGCTCAACCAACTCCCCCTGCTCTCTCGCTCCGCACTCGATCGCGCCGACCATCTGCGCGCCGACGACCGCGCGCTGAAGGAAGGCTGGGCCACCGCCCGGCTGCTACGGGTCGGCCGGGGTGGTGCGGTGCGCTACGAAGCCGGGGCGCTGATCTGGGATCGGGCCGTCGACCTGGCCGCCGAACCCAGCCCGGACGCGGTATTCCTCGGTATCGACGACGGTGTGCACCTGTGGGCCGTTCGCGATCCCGAACTCACCGGGTCACTGCGGGATCTGCGCCGGCTCGCCGATACCTCGCTCGACGATTTCACCGCCGGTGTGCTGTCGGCGGCGCTCGCACTGATCAACTGGCATACCTCGGCCGCCTTCCACGGCGCCGACGGCAGCCCCACCAGGCCCGCCAAGGGCGGCTGGTCGCGAGTGGCCGAGGACGGCCGGGAGGATTTCCCGCGCACCGATCCGGCGGTCATCTGCCTGATCCACGACGGCGGTGACCGGGTGCTGCTGGGCCGCCAGCACAGCTGGCCGGAAACCATGTTCTCGTTGCTGGCCGGATTCGTGGAGGCGGGTGAATCCCTGGAGCGCTGCGTCGAACGGGAGATGCGCGAGGAGGTGGGGCTCGACGTCGGCGATATCCAGTATCTCGGCAGCCAGCCGTGGCCGTTCCCGCGCTCCCTCATGCTCGGGTTCTGTGCCCTGGCCGACCCGGAGCAGCCACTGGTCTTCTCCGACGGCGAGATCGCCGAGGCGCATTGGTTCACCCGCGAGGAGGTGCGCGAAGCCCTCGCCGCCGGCGCCTGGCGGACCCGGCCCGACGGGGGCGACGCCGCCGGGCCTCGCCTGCTGCTGCCCGGGGCGGTATCGATCGCCCGCACGATCGTGGAGTCCTGGGTCGCCGCGGGGGACACCGCGCCCGCGCAGTGAGCGTCCGGCGCTTTCCGGCGAGCATGTTCACCCTGCGCGAAGCCGCGCCGGTGCGGCGGACCGGCCGGTTCGTCACGCCTACTATGGACTACATGCAGCTTCTCGAAGCGCCGACCGGTCGAGCCGGTTCGTGCGCGCTCACCGGATTCCGACCGGACGCGAAACCGGCGGGTGAGGCGGAATGAGCGATCTCCCGTTCGGATTCTCGCAAGGAGGCGACGACGACGACCGCGGTCGCGGCGACAAACCGGGTGGCGGTAACGACCCGTTCGGTCTCGGCGGCGGCGGATTCGACCCGGCCTCGCTGGGGCAGATGCTCACCTCGCTGGGGCAGATGCTCAGCGGTATGGGGCAGGGCGTGGCAGGCGGCGGCAGCGGGCCGGTCAACTACGACGTGGCCAAGCGGCTGGCCCGCCAGCAACTCGGCGCGACCGTTCCGCCGGTGTCCAGCGGTACCGCCGCGGCCGTCGCCGATGCCGCTCACCTCGCCGAACTCTGGCTCGATGACGCGACCACCTTCCCCGCCGGCGCGACGAGCACCGTCGCCTGGACGGCCAACGACTGGATCGAGAAGACCCTGCCCACCTGGCAGCGTCTCTGCGATCCGGTGGCCCAGCAGATCTCCGGTATGTGGACCGCCGGACTCCCGGAGGAAGCCCGGGATATGGCCGGTCCGATGATGGGGATGCTCGGTCAGATGGGTGGCCTGGCGTTCGGCTCGCAGCTCGGTCAAGCGCTGGGACAGCTGGCCAAGGAGGTGCTGACCGGCACCGATATCGGCCTGCCGCTCGGTCCGGCCGGTACCGCGGCCCTGCTGCCGACCGCGATCTCGGAGTTCTCCGAGGGGCTGGAGCAGCCGGAGAGCGAGATCGTGGTGTTCCTCGCCGCCCGCGAGGTGGCCCATCAGCGGCTCTTCGTCCATGTGCCGTGGCTGCGCCAGCAGGTGCTGGGCGCCGTGGAGGATTACGCCCGCGGTATCACCATGGATTTCTCGGCGCTGGAGGAAACCGCTCGCAACCTGGATCCCTCCGCGCTCACCGACCCGTCCAAACTCGAGGAGATCCTCTCCCAGGGCAGCTTCGAGCCGCAGACCACGCCCGAGCAGAAACAGGCCCTGGAACGGCTGGAGACCCTGCTCGCGCTGATCGAGGGCTGGGTGCAGGTGGTCGTGGCGGCCGCCGTCGGCGACCGGCTGCCGGGTGCGGGCGCGCTGGCGGAGACGCTGCGCCGCCGCCGGGCCACCGGTGGTCCGGCCGAGCAGACCTTCGCGACCCTGGTCGGCCTGGAACTGCGTCCGCGCAAACTCCGTGAAGCGGCCACACTGTGGCAGCGGCTGACCGACGATGTCGGTATGGCCGCCCGCGACGGGGTCTGGGCACACCCCGATCTGCTGCCCGACGCCACCGACCTGGATACCCCCGCCGCGTTCATCGACTCGGTGATCGGTGGTGGTACCGGGGCTTTCGACGATCCGATGGCCCAGCTCGCCGCCACCGAGGCCGCCGAACGCGCCAAGGCCGAATCGGGGCCTCGCGCGGGTGAGCCCGATGCCACGGAGTCGGATGCCGCGAAGCCCGATTCCGCAGGGTCCGATGCCGCGGAGTCCGATGACGAAGGACCCGATTCGCCTCCGGATCCGGAGTCCGGTCAGCGATAGCGAGGCCCCCCGGGCAGTCGATCCGCGCGAATTCGGTTTCGCCGCTGGCGGCGACCGGCGGATAGGCAGTGAACTGCGGATATAGAGTTGTCCACAGGTCTCGGACCTGTGGGCCAATACCGGCGGGACCGCCTTCATCGACTGCGATATCAACAATTTCGGGGTCG
>NZ_JBEZYU010000042.1:0-49567 GCF_040638875.1 Nocardia sp. NPDC024068
ATGTGAATGGAGTTGAGTAGTTTGCTATTCCGATCTGTCTCGAGGGCTGACAGCAGACGCCAAGAGGGCCGAACCCCGCGCGGCGAAGCCGCGCCAAAAAACACAGCGCCAAAAAACACAGCCCCCGTCAGGTTGCCTGGCTGACCGAGGACATATGGAAATCGGGCACCCGCAGCGGCGGCATCGCCGTCCGGGTGAACCAGTCCTTCCACTCCCGGGGCAGCGTCTGCTCCGTCGCCCCGGCTTCGGTGACCCTGCGCAGGAGATCCAGCGGACTCTCGTTGAACCGGAAGTTGTTCACCGCCCCGGTGACCTCACCGTTCTCCACCAGATACACCCCGTCGCGGGTGAGGCCGGTGAGCAGCAGGGTCGCCGGGTCCACCTCGCGGATGTACCAGAGGGTGGTGAGCAGCAGACCGCGTTCGGTACGCGCGATCATCTCGTCCAGGGTTGCCCCCGAACCGCCGGTGAGCAGCAGGTTCCCCACCGGGACGGTGGGGGAGGCGTCGTAGTCGGCGGCGGTGGCGCGCGGATACACCAGATCGGCGATCGCGCCGTCGCGCAACCAGTCCACCCGCCGCGCCGCCATCCCGTTGTCGAATACCGACAGCGCTTCCGAGGACGCCGGGGTCGCCACGAACGGCAGGCATTGCAGCCCCGGGGCATCCGGGTCCGACGACAGGGTCAGCGGGATATCGGTGAGCCGCTCGCCGATCCGGGTGCCGCCCGCCGTGGCGAAGGCACTGTGCCCCTCGTGCGCGCCCCGCCCCTCCATGGACCAGTACATGTAGATGAGCAGATCCGCGACCGTCGAGGGCGGCAGCAGGGTCTCGTACCGTCCCGCGGGCAGTTCCACCCGGCGCGCCGACCAATCCAGCCGCCGCGACAGTTCCGACAGCAGCGCCGGGATATCCACATCGGCGAAGTCGGTGGTGCCCGCCCCGACCCAGGCGCTGGCCAGCTCGGCGCCGGCACCGCGTTTGCCGTTGATCTCGACCGACCCGGTGGGCTGGGTGTAGCGGCGGCGCACGCCGGTGGAGGTGCCGAGCCAGGTGGTCTGTACCTGGTGGTGGGCGAATCCGTAGAGCCGGTCGGTGCCGTCGAATCCGGTCGCCAGCTCGGCCGCGAGACCGGAGAACACGTCGATACCGGTGGCGGCGGGTGCGTCCGCCCAATCCGGGGCCGGCGTCGCGGTATCCGCGTCCAGCAGCGGCATGGCGTCGCGAGCGGGTTCGGCGGCGGTCGCCGCCGCCTCGCTCGCACGGACCACACCCTCGATATCGGCGGGATCCACGCTGGTCGAGGCCACACTGCCGACCCGCGCCGCCCGCGGGCCCTCGCGGTACACCGAGATCACCGACCAACGCCGGGATACCGACTGCCCGTTCGTGGTCATGGAGTTACCGGCCCAGCGCAGGGACGCGTCGTAGTCGTCGGTGACGATCACGATCGCCTCGTCGGCCCGGGACAGCGCGAGCACCCGTTCGATCACTTCGCCCGCGGGCAGTACACCCGCATCGATCCGGGTCATCGTCCGGCCTCCATCCGGGTGTTGAGCACGTTCACGCCCCGTACCAGCACGGATGGGCAGCCGTGGCTGACCGCCGCGATCTGCCCGGGCTGAGCCTTGCCGCAGTTGAACGCGCCACCGAGCTGCCAGGTCGACGGCCCGCCGACGGCCTCCATCGAACCCCAGAAATCGGTGGTCGTGGCCTGGTAGGCGACATCGCGGAGCTGGCCGTCCAGTTCGCCGTCGCGGATGCGGAAGAACCGCTGGCCGGTGAACTGGAAGTTGTAGCGCTGCATATCGATCGACCAGCTCTTGTCACCCACGATGTAGATGCCGTTCCGGACTCGCGAGATCAGTTCCGCGGTACCGGTGTCGTTCTCGGGATCGGGTTGCAGGGAGACGTTTGCCATCCGCTGGATGGGAACGTGATGCGGGGAATCGGCATACGAGCAGCCGTTGGAGCGGTCCAGGCCCAGCCGCGGCGCGAACACCCGGTCGAGCTGGTAGCCCACGAGAACGCCGTCGCGCACCAGATCCCAGCGTTGCCCGGCCACCCCGTCGTCGTCGTAGCCGACGGTCGCCAGGCCGTGTTCCTGCACCCGGTCGGCGGTGACATGCATGATCGGGGTGCCGTAGCGCAGGGTGCCGAGCTTGTCGGGGGTCGCGAAAGAAGTACCGGCATAGGCCGATTCGTAACCGATGGCCCGGTCGTATTCGGTGGCGTGGCCGATGGATTCGTGGATGGTGAGCCACAGGTTGGTGGGGTCGATCACCAGATCGGTGGGCCCGGCGACCACACTCGGCGCCTTCACCTTCTCCGCCAGCCACTCCGGGATCCGGGCCAGTTCGGTATCCCAGTCCCAGGTCCCGTCCGTCCCGGTCACGTACTCCCAGCCGCGCCCGACCGGTGGGGCCAGGGTGCGCATGGTCTCGAACGCGCCCGAGGCGCTGTCCACGGTGATCGCCTCGAACTGCGGCTGCAGGCGTACCCGCTGCTGGATGATCGACGACCCGGCGGTATCGGCGTAGTAGGTCTGCTCCTTCACCTGCAGCAGTGACGCCGACACATGATCCACACCGTCGGCCGCGGACAACCGGCCCGAATAGTCCTGCAGCAGTGCCACCTTCTCGGCGGCGGGCACGGTGAACGGGTCGATCAGATACGACGACACCCAGCGGGCGTCGTCGTAGCGGGGTTCGGGGGCGAGTTCCACCCGCTCGCGGTTGAGTGCGCGCAGACCGGTCGCCACCGCGACCGCCGACCGCGCGACCTCGGCCGCGGTGCCCGGATCCAGCACGGCGTGCGAAGCGAAACCCCAGGTGCCGTCCACGATCACCCGGACCGCGAAACCGAGTTCCACCTCATCGGTGAGGGCCTCGACGCGGCCGTCGCGTAACCGGACGGACTGCGTGCACAACCGGTGTACCCGCAGGTCGGCGTGCTCGGCCCCGGCCGCGCGCGCCGCCGACAGTGCCGCGTCGGTCAGTGCCGCCAGCGGTAGGTCCGCGAATTCCGGATCGATATCGTGGCCGGGGGGTTGCCCGCCCCGCCCGGTGGAGGTCGCCGTAGTCACTCTGCCCAACCTAGTGCCACGCAACCTCTCCGGGCGCGGCACTCAGCCGAACTGCTGCCAGCCGAGGCGGATCACCATCGCCACCACGACCACCAGCAGCACCACCCGGACGAACTCCGCGCCGCGGGCCAGCGCCATCCGCGAACCGACCACCGAGCCCGCGATATTGGACAGCGCCATGGCCGCGCCCAGCGCCCACAGCACATGCCCGGTGGCGCCGAAGAAGATCAGTGCCCCGATATTGGATCCACAGTTGATGACCTTCGCCATGGCGGCGGCGCGGACGAACTCCGTTCCGAGCAGCGTCGCGAAGGTGATGATGAGGAATGTGCCGGTGCCCGGCCCCAGGAGTCCGTCGTAGGCGCCGATGAGCCCCGCGGCCAGGCCGATCACCAGGATCGTCTTACGCCGCGACGGCGGATGGGTGGCCAGGGTGATACCGATCGTCGGCCGGGCGGTCACGAAGATCGCCACCCCGATCAGCACCCCCAGCACGATAGGAATGAAAAGGTCGCGGTCGATGAGCGATACCGCCGCCGCCCCGGCCGCCGAGGTGGCCGCCGCCAGCGTCGCGGCGGGCACCAGCAGCCGCCACTGCATCGGAACCTTGCGGGCGAAGGTGGCGGCCGCGGTGGCGGTACCGGCGACCGCGGCCAATTTGTTGGTGCCCAGCGCGGTCTGCGGAGCCAGGCCGGGGGCCACGAGCAGCAGGGTCGGCAACACGATCAGTCCGCCGCCGCCCACCACCGCGTCCACCCATCCGGCCGCGGTGGCGGCCGAGAGCAGCAATATCCAATCGGTCACATCCACGGTGCTCAGCAAACCAGACGGTCCGCGCACGCCCACGCCCCGCGGTCCGGCCGGGTGGGCGGCCGCAGCACGCCTCCTAGGCTGGGCGGGTGCGCCGGTTCAGCCTGTGGCTTCGAGACAAACCCGTCGTGGCGGATTCCGTCCTGGCCGGATTGCTGCTGCTGCTCGACCTGGCGGTATCCCAGGACGCCACCAACACGGCCGCGTTCCTGGTCTTCTCGGTACTGATCCCGCTGCCCATCGCGTTGCGGCGGGTCTATCCGCGGGCGATGGCGGTCACCTTCATGGTGCTGTCGTTCTGCGCCGGCACCATCGGCTACATCGTCGGCGACCCCACCGTGCACGGCGCACTGCTCGGGCACGGGATCATGCTGTACACCCTGGTCGCCTACCTCGGCCGCCGCGAAGGTCTCTGGTACGGGCTCGCGCTGATCGCCGACACCGTGTACGGCATGGCCCTGGTGAGCGGGTTCAAAGGCGCGGATCTCGCGTTCGTGAGCGTGTTCTTCGCGCTCTGCTGGGCACTGGCCGAATTCTCCGGCGCCCGCCGCGCCTACGACGCGGAGGTCGCGGCCCGGCTCGCGGTCGCCGACTCCGACCGGGAACGCCGTGCCCACGACGCGGTCTCGGCCGAACGCACCCGCATCGCCCGGGAACTGCACGATGTGGTCGCGCACGCGGTGAGCGTGATGATCGTCCAGGCCGACGGCGCCCGCTACGCCCTGCGGGCCGATCCGGATACGACCGAACAGGCGCTGGTCACCATCGCCGGCACCGGGCGCGAGGCGTTGCGTGAACTACGCCGCACCGTCGCCCTCTTGCGTACCGAACACGCCCCCGACCAGGTGCCCCAGCACGGCACCGCGGGCCTGGCCCGGGTGACGCAGCTCATGCGGGACGCGGGTCTGGCGGTCGAATTGGAACTGGCCGGAGAACTGGACGAGGTGGCGCCCGAGGTGAGTCTGGGGTTGCACCGGATCGTGCAGGAGGCCCTGACCAATACGCTGCGGCACGCCGGCGCCCATCCGAAGGCCTGGGTCCGGGTGCGGCGGCGCACCGACCATATCGAGGTCGAGGTCACCGATTCCGGCGGGGTGCCGGTGCGGCCCGAAGACCGGATACAGGGCAGCGGACTGGGTTTGGCCGGAATGCGTGAACGGATGGCGGTGCTCGGCGGCAGCCTGGAGGCCGGCCGCACGGCCGACGGGGCGTGGCGGGTGCACGCCCGGATACCACTGGCGCCACCGGATCAGGAATAGCGCCTCGCCGCCACTACATTGGAGCGCGTGCCGATCACCGTGCTCGTAGTCGACGACCAGGAACTCATGCGTGTGGGGTTGAAGATGGTGCTCGGCGCGCATCCCGATATCGAGGTGGTCGGCGAGGCCGACAACGGTGCCACCGCCGTCGCCCGGGCCGCGGAACTCACTCCCGATGTGGTGCTCATGGACGTCCGGATGCCGGTGGTGGACGGGGTCACCGCCACCGGACGCATCCTCGAGGCCGACCACGGCACCCGGGTGCTGGTGATGACCACCTTCGACCTCGACGAACACGCGCTGGGCGCGCTGCGCGCCGGGGCGAGCGGGTTCCTGCTCAAGGACACCCCGCCCGAAGATCTGATCTCCGCCATCCGCAGTGTCGCGGCCGGTGACGCGGTGGTGTCCCCGAAGGTCACCAAACGCCTGCTCGACCGGCTGATCGCCGAGGAACCGGCGCCGTCGCGCGATCCGGCTGTGCTGGAAGTGCTCACCGTCCGGGAGCGTGAGGTGCTGGGGCAGATCGCCGCCGGCCGATCCAACGCGGAGATCGCGGCGGAGCTGTTCCTTTCCGAGGCGACGGTGAAAACGCATGTCGGGCGGGTGCTGACCAAGCTCGGGTTGCGTGACCGGGTGCAGGCGGTGGTGCTCGCCTACGAGACCGGGCTGGTCCGTCCGGGCGGTTGACGCCCGAATTGCGGCATTCCGGGAGCAAAACCGGCCGTTCGTTCGTTGCACGGGTAGTCCGACCCGAAAGGTTCGCCCATGCCCGTCCTCGGTTTCCTCGTCTACCTCGTCGTCGAGATCGCCGCGTTCGCCGCCGCCGTCGCCTGGCTCGGCGCGGTGCCGGCGATCCTGCTGCTCATCGCCAGTTCGGCCGCCGGCATGCTGTTGCTGGGCTCCCAGTGGCGGCGGGTTGCCGAACAGTTCCGCGGGGTGAGCCGTGGCGAGGTCACGCCGGGCTCCGCGGTGGCCGACGGCGCGCTGGTGGTGCTCGGTAGTGCCCTCATGTTCGTACCGGGCCTGGTCACCTCGGTGGTGGGTTTGCTGATGTTGCTCCCGCCCACCCGCGCGCTGATCCGCCCGGTGGTATCGGCGCTGGCGGCCCGGCGGGTGGCCACCCTCACCGCCGCCGCCCGGCATCGCGGGGTGACCGTGGTGGACGCCGATATCGTCGACGGGGTCGTGGTGGACGAGTGGTACACCGATGAACCCCGCAAGGCCCCGATGATCCTGGAGCCGGGACCGTACCCGGGTCCCGGCGCACGCGGCTGAGGTGGTTCAGCGGGCCGGATCGTCGGCCATCCCGTACTCGCCGCCCCGCAGGCGGGTGAGCACCCCCGCGGTCCAGCCGGTGAGGTTGTCGAAAACTCCACTCCACAGTTCGAGCAGATCGGTGGCGTGCGGGGGCTCGTAGCGTCCCGGATAGTCGCCGACCATGCCGAGCAGGTCGTCGCGGATCTGCCGGCTACGCGCGCGCTGCTCCTCCAGTTTCGCGATCACCTCCGCGCGTGGTAACGCGTCCATGAACGCTATCCCGGCGCCCAGCTCCTCCATATCCACACTGGTCAACGCCGTATCCATGCGCTCCCGGAATTCCACCTCACCCGCCGGGGTCAGTTCGAACAGGGTGCGGCCCGGCCCGCGGTTGCCGCCCTCCGAACCCAGCGTGCGCAGTTTTCCCTCCAGGGTGAGCTGTTTGATGGCGTGATAGATCGACCCCGGCTGCACGTTGGTCCAGGTATCGGCCCGCCACGACAGCAGTTCGCGGCGGACGGCGTAGCCGTGCGTCGGCTGCTGCCGTCGTGTCACCCCGAGTACCAGTAGCCGTACCGCCGACATCCGCGCTCCTTATCTCGCCTCCCGGAACAGTACGGTACTCAAGTTTGACTTCCGGAGCCGGCGCTCATTAAGGTCGGGTACTCAAACTTGATTATCGAAAGGCATCTCATGGGAGATACCGCGGTCCCGGTGCTGCCGGTGCGCGATCTGGCCGTCACGCTCGATTTCTACGAGGTGCTCGGCTATACGGTCACCTATCGGCAGACGAAGCCCTATATCTACGGTGCGGTGCGCGCGTACGACTGCGACCTCCACTTCACCGCTGCGCCCGACGGCGGTGTCGCGGAAGGGACGACGGGCTGCCTGGTCATGGTGGACGATGTGGCCGCCCGGCATCGGGCGTTCACCGCCGCGCTGCGGGAGCGGTACGGAACCATTCCCGCGCGCGGGAACGGGCGTGTCACCCGTTTCCGTCCGGGCCAGACCCGTTTCAGCCTGATCGACCCGGACGGGAACTGGATCATCTACATAGCGAAGGAGGAACCGGAGGCGCTCGAGTACGGCGGCTCCGCGGATCTCACCGGCCTGGCGCGGGTCCTCGACAACGCCCGGATCCTGCGTGATTTCAAAACCGACCACAAGGCCGCGGAACGGGCGATCGAGGCCGGGCTGCGCCGCCACGGCGCCGACGCGAGCCGGACGGATCTGGCCCGCGCCTACGCCGCGCTCGCCGAACTGGCGGTGGCACTGGAAAAACCGGACAAGGTGGCCGAGCGTCAGGCAGACCTGCGGGCACTCGAACTGAACGCGGAGGAACGTGCCGCACTCGCCGGGGAACTGTCCGCCGCCGACGACCTGACCGAATGGCTGGACAAGCCCCGGAACTGAGCTGTCCCGGGCGGAGGCCCGCTACTCGGGCGCGGGGGTGAGTTCGATACCGACCGTGCCGGACTTCCCCCGCCGCAGGGTGCTGCCCCAGACGATCAGCGGACCCGACAGCCGGTACTTGCGGCGGATCAGGCGGCGGACATGTTCGCTACCGGAATCGTCGAGGACGCGGCCGGTCCCGTGTACCACCTCGCCCCGGGGATTGCCGCGGAAATCACACGGCTGCATCGTCACCTCGGGATTGCGTCGCAGCCGCTTCACCTTCCAGCTGTCGGTGACCGTCCAGACGTACACCTTGCCTTCCTCGGCCACCACCCACAGCGGCGTGGCGACCGGAGTGCCGTCCTTGCGGAACGTGGTGAGCAGGACGTAGTCGGCGGTACCGACCGCACCGGGAGCATTGGTCATGCAGGCAGGGTAATTCGCCACCGGGCCAGAGGCGATCCGGCGATCGGCGGCGGGACGGGCCCCACCCGCCGCACGGTCACCGCGGCGGTGCGGCAGACTGGATCCCCGTGAGTACGCAGCTGCTGGTCGGAGGTCGGATCTACAGTGCGGCGGCCCCCGACGCCACCGCCATGGCGGTCACCGACGGCGTGGTGGTCTGGCTCGGCGCCGATCATGTGGGGCGGGCGTTGCACCCCGACGCCGAGGTCCGTGATCTCGACGGCGCGTTCGTCACCCCGGCGTTCGTGGAACCGCATCTGCACACCACCGCCTACGGCCTGCAGCGGATGGGCCTTGACCTCTCCGCGGCCCGCTCGCTGCCGCACTGCCTGGAGTTGCTCGCACAGTTCGCGGCGCGCCACCCCGACGGCGCGATCCTGGCCGACGGCTGGGATGAGACCCGCTGGCCGGAGCGCCGGCCGCCGACGGCCGAGGACATCGATACCGCGGCCGGTGCCGGGCGAGTGGTGTATCTGGCCCGGGTGGACGCGCATTCGGCGGTGGCCTCCACCGCGTTGCTCGACGCGGTGCCGGAGTTGCGGGCCGCTGACGGATACCGGGCGGGTGAACCGGTTCGCGCGCAGGCGCACCATCTGGTGCGGGCCGCGGCCCGTGGCCACCTCACCCGCGCACAGCGCGACGCGGCCCGCCGTACGGCCCTGGATACCGCGGCCGCCCACGGTGTGGCGGTCGTCCACGAATGCGCGGGACCGGAGATCGAGGGGGAGACCGACCTGCGGGAACTGCTCGTGTTCGAACACGGCGTGCAGGTCCGCGCCTACTGGGGGCAGGCGGTCCGCAGCGCCGGGGAAGCCGGAGACCTGGTGGCCGAACTCGGGGCGCACGCGCTCGGCGGAGATCTGTTCGTCGACGGGTCCCTCGGCTCCCACACCGCCTGGTTGCGGGAGCCCTACGCCGACCATTCCGGCACCGGGGTGTCCTATCTCGACACCGACGCGATCGCCGCCCATGTCCGGGCCTGCACCGAGGCCGGAATCCAGGCCGGATTCCACGCGATCGGCGACGCGGCGCTGGATGCGGTGGTCGCCGGCTTCGGCCGGGTCGCCACCGAACTCGGCGGCCCGGCGATCGCGGCGCGCGGGCACCGGGTGGAACACGCGGAGCTGCTCGACTCCGGTCAGATCGAGGCCCTGGCGACCTGGGGCGTGATCGCCAGCGTGCAACCCGCCTTCGACCGAGCATGGGGCGGAACGGACGGTATGTACGCCGAGCGCCTCGGCGTGGACCGCGCACGCGCCTCGAATCCGTTCGCGGCGATGGCCTCGGCCGGGGTATCGCTGGCGATCGGCTCGGACGCACCGGTCACCGCGCTGGATCCCTGGGCGGCCGTCCGGGCGGCGGTGCACCACCGCACCGCCGGGCACGGGCTCTCCCCGCGCGCGGCCTTCGCCGCCGCCACCCGTGGCGCGTGGCGGGCCGGGGGCGTGCGCGACGGTGTCGCCGGGACCCTCGCGCCCGGCGCGCCCGCCTCCTACGCGGTATGGGACGCCGCCGAACTGGTGGTCGGCGCGCCCGCCGATTCGGTCCAGCGCTGGTCGACCGACCCGCGCTCGCGGGTCCCCGGACTGCCGCCGCTGACCCCGGGCGCCGAACTGCCGCGCTGTCTGCACACTGTGCACCGGGGCGTCACCCTGTACAGCGCGTGAACCCGGCCCCCGCACAGTCCCGACCAGGATGCGACGACAGGATCTCCCAGTGAATCAGGCCGATACGCCGACCCGGCCGGATACCTCCCGGCCCGGCTGGACCGAGCGGTTCGGCCGCCATCCCGCCGTGCGCCTGCTCGGCCGCCATCCGGCGGTCATCCGCTCGGTGGCCGCGCTGGTGTCCGGACTGCTGCTGTTCGGGAGTTTCCCGCCCCGGCCGTGGTGGTTCCTCGCCCCGGCCGGGATCGCGCTGCTCACCCTGGTGCTGCGGGACTGTGCCCGGTGGCGGTCCGGTTTCGGGTACGGCTTCCTCGCCGGCCTCGGGTTCTTCCTTCCGCTGCTGCCGTGGACCGGTATCTATGTGGGCCCGGTGCCGTGGATCGCTCTCTCTACGGCGTGCGCCCTATATATAGGGCTGTTCGGCATTCTGGTCCGGATCGTGGGGCGTCTGCCGGGCTGGCCGCTGTGGGTCGCGCTGGCCTGGTCCGCCGCCGAATGGGGCCGATCCAGTTTTCCGTTCGGGGGGTTTCCGTGGGGCCGGCTGGCGTTCGGTCAGGCGGACGGGTGGTTTCTGCCGCTGGCGTCGGTGGGCGGGGCGCCGCTGGTGAGTTTCGCGGTGGCGCTGAGCGGTACCTGCGGGGCGGCGGTCGTGCTCGGCCTGGTCGAGTTCGCCCGGCGTCCCGGCGGAACCGCCCCGAAACCCGCCGCCCCGGAATCCCCGGTAGCGGTGCGCCGCCATCCGGTGGTCCCGGTCGCCGTCGCCGCGCTCGTCTGTGTGCTGTTGCCCCTGGCGGGTTTCGCGGTACGTGCCACTCTCCCCGGTCCGCTGGACGGCGACAGCACCATCACGGTGGCGGCCATCCAGGGCAGCGTGCCGCGATTGGGGCTGGATTTCAATGCCCAGCGCCGGGCCGTACTCGACAATCACGTACGCCGGACCGAACAGTTGGCCGACGAGGTGGCCTCCGGTCGGTTTCCCGCGCCGGATGTCGTCGTCTGGCCCGAGAACTCCTCCGATATCGACCCGTTGCGCAATCCGGACGCCGCCGCGCTCATCACCCGCGCGGCGCAGCGGATCTCGGCACCGATTCTGGTGGGCGCGGTGCTGGTCAACGGCGATCGCACCACCACTAATTCGGTAATGGTCTGGACCGGTGCAGAAGGTCCCGGTGACCGCCATGACAAAAAAATAGTACAACCTTTCGGTGAATATCTCCCGATGCGGGGATTCTTTCGCCTCTTTTCCGACTATGCGGACAGAGCGGGCTACTTCGTTCCGGGTCACGGTGATGGAACAATTCGGGCCTCGGGTACGGAAATCGGGGTGGCAACCTGTTACGAAGTAGCTTTCGATCGCGCTTTCCGGGATTCTCTTCGTTCCGGGGCGCAATTACTCACGGTGCCCACGAACAATGCGACTTTCGGTGACAGTGAAATGACCTATCAGCAGCTCGCGATGTCGCGAGTGCGGGCGGTGGAGCACGGGAGATCGCTGGTCGTGGCAGCGACGTCCGGGGTCAGCGCGATCATCGCGGCGGACGGGACGGTGCGGCAGCAGAGCGAGCTGTTCGTGCCGGAAGCGCTCGTGGCGCAGGTCCCGCTGCGGACCTCCACGACGGTTGCCACGGCGGCCGGGCCCTGGCCCGAGCTGGCTGCGGTGCTGGTGACGGCCGGTGCGGTGGTGTTCGCGCTGTTCCGCCGGCGTAACGCCCGCCGCTCCGACGGCGATGTCGAGGTATCCGTCCAGCACTGATCGCCGGACGGTGTGGCGCTCGCGCCGGGGCTCTCCGGGCCGGTGCCGAGTACCGTCGCGGGCCGATGTTCCGCACCGCGAACCGGCCGGTTTATTTTTTGGTCGCGGAGGGTAAACACTTACGCTCTTTGTGCGTAGGATCTAGTCAGCGCCCGGGCTGCCGGGCATGAAGTGAAGCGTTATTCCGCTACATGGCAGGACACCGCGCCGGAATTCGGACACTGTGGTCCGGAAGCTGCACCGGCTCCAGGTAACCATTCGGTTTCGACTGCAATCCATTCAAGGTGACGCTCCGAATAACCAGTCGTGAATCACACCCACGACCGGTATCGGCCGCTCGTGGGCTGTTCGGGGAGTGTCTAGCTGTAGAACGGAGTGATTGATGAGATCGTCGGCCACCGGGGTCGATAACAGTTCGTCCGCAGAGATTTCGGCCGATCCCTTTCCACTCACACCGGCACAGACAGCGATGTGGTACGCCCAGCGGATCCAGCCGGACATTCCGCTGGTCATTGCGGAATACGTTGAGTTCCACGGTGAACTGGATCCCGGTTTGCTGCTCTACGCGATCGAACGCTTCGGGGTGGAAACCCAGGTGGGGTTGCAGCGGATCGTGCAGGTCGGCGGGGTGCCGCATCAGGTGATCGACCCGGCGGCCCGGCCCGGTTGGGCACGGCTGGATCTGCGGTCCGAACCCGACCCGCACGCCGCGGCGCTGCGCTGGATGAAGGACGACGTCCGGACCCCGACCGATTTCGACCACGACCCTCTCGTCTTCAACGCCGTTCTGCGCACCGGCGACCGCGACTACATCTGGTACTCGCGGGCGCACCATATCGTCATCGACGGCTACGCCGCGATGAACGCGCTGGAACGCACGGCGGAGATCTACACCGCCTACAGCGAATCCCGGGAGCCGTCCGTCTCGCGCGCGACTCCGCTGGCCGAGCTCTACAGCGGCGAGATCGAATACCGGAACTCGCAGCGTTTCGCCACCGACGGGCAGTACTGGCGCGAACTGCTCGAGGGCGCCGGTGACGTGGTGAGCCTGTCCACGGTCGCCAACCCGGCTGCCCCCGATTCCGATCCCGGGCGCCGGCTGGTGACCGATAGGCTCGCCCCCGCCACCGAAACCGCGGTGGCGGCCGCCGCGACCGCGCGCGACGCCTCGAACCCGGTGCTGTTCGCCGCCGCCATGGCCTGCTACGTGCGGGCGATGACCGGTGAGAACGATGTGGTGCTGAGCCTGCCGGTTTCCGCGCGGACCACGGTATCGCTGCGCCGGTCCGCGGGCGTGGTATCGAATGTGGTGCCCCTGCGGATCCGGTTCGATTCCGCCACAACGGTTTCCGATGTGGTACGCGCGGTGGAGCGGCAGGTCACCGGCGCCTTGCGGCATCAGCGCTACCGGCACGACGATATCCGCCGGGACTGTGGCTACAACCGCGATACCCGCGGATTCTTCGGCCCCATGATCAACATCATGCTGTTCAGCCGGCCGCTGCGGTTCGCCGATCTCGGCGTCACCGCCCACGTCCTGGCCACCGGGCCGGTCGAGGATCTGTCGGTCAACCTCTACAACGCCGACGGTGGCCCGATGCACCTCGATTTCGAGGCCAATCCGCTGCTGTACAGCGAAGACGAGGTCGCCGCGCACCACCGGCGGTACATCGGTTTCCTGGATCGCTTCCTGAATGCGGCCTCCGACACCCTGATCGGCGCGATCCCGGTGCTCACCGACGGTGAACGCCGCCAGGTTCTCGAGGCCTGGAACGACACGGCGGCCGAGGTGGAACCCGGCACGCTGGCAAGTATTTTCGCCGATCGGGCACAGCGCTGCCCGGATGCGGTGGCGGTGGAGTTCGAGGACGAGGCACTGACCTATCGGGAACTCGACGAACGGGCCAACCGGCTGGCGCGGCTGCTCATCACCGAGGGCGCCGGGCCGGAACAGGTGGTGGCGCTGTGCCTGCGCCGCAGCCTCGACCTGGTGACCGCCATGTACGCGGTGGTGAAAACCGGCGCCGCGTATCTGCCGCTGGATCCGGAGCATCCGGTGCGGCGGCTGGAGGGGATCGTGGACCGCGCCCGGCCGGTCGCCCTGCTGGTGGCCGACCGTGATCGTCTCGAACCGCCGGCGAATATCGATTGTCTGGCGGTGGATACCGCCGATCTCGCCCACCTCGATCCGGCTCCGGTCACCGATGCCGACCGGATCACCCCACTGCGCCCCGACCATCTGGCGTATCTGCTGTTCACCTCCGGGTCCACCGGCACGCCGAAGGGAGTCGGCGTCACGCACCGGGCGATCGTGAACCGGTTGCGCTGGATGCAACACGAGTACCGGCTCGATTCCACCGATACCGTGCTGCAGAAGACGCCTGCCACCTTCGACGTCTCGGTCTGGGAGTTCTTCTGGCCGTTGCAGACCGGCGCCCGGCTGGTGGTGGCGCGGCCGGACGGTCACCGTGACCCCGCCTACCTCGCTGCTCTGATCCGCGAAAAGGAGGTAACCACAGCGCATTTCGTTCCCTCGATGCTCTCGGTGTTCGTCACCGAGACCGAGGTGGGCGGATGCGTATCACTTCGCCGGGTCTTCTGCAGTGGTGAGGCGCTGCCGCCCGCGACGGTGCGCGAATTCCATACCGCGCTGCCGGGCCCGCGCCTGCACAACCTCTACGGGCCGACCGAGGCCGCCGTCGACGTCACCTATTGGCCCTGCCCGGCCGATCCGGACAGCGTGCCGATCGGCTCGCCGGTGTGGAACACCCGGACCTATGTGCTCGACTCCGAATTGCGCCCCGTACCTCCGGGCGCGGTCGGCGAACTGTATCTGGCCGGGGTGCAGCTGGCCCGCGGCTATCTCGGGCAGGCCACTCTCACCGCGGACCGGTTCGTGGCCGACCCGTTCAGTCCGGGGGAGCGGATGTACCGGACCGGCGATCTGGCCCGCTGGCGGCTCGCCGCCCCGGATGCCCCGCAGGGTGTTCTGGATTACCTGGGCCGTACCGATTTCCAGGTGAAGATCCGCGGGCTGCGGATCGAACTCGGCGAGATCGAATCGGCGCTGCTGGCCGATCCGCGGATCGCCCGCGCGGTATGCGTCGCCCACCACACCCCGGCCGGCGACCGGCTCGCCGCGTACGTGGTGCCCCGGGGCGACGGGGAGCCGGACACCGATTCGCTGCGGTCCGACCTGGCCGGATCACTGCCCGCGTACATGATCCCGGATACGGTGACCGCCCTCGCGGAGCTGCCGCTCAACAGCAACGGCAAAATCGACCGCGCGGCGCTCCCGGTGCCCGTCGTATCCGGCACCCGGACCCGCACCGCGCCCCGCACCGAAGTCGAAGAGGCGCTGGTGGCGATCTTCGCCGATCTCCTCGGCGTCGAGGAGGTCGGTATCGAGGACGGCTTCTTCGAACTCGGCGGCAATTCGCTGGTCGCGGCGCGGGCGGTGGCCCGGATCAATACCGCGCTCGGCACCGCGCTGACCATCCGCGACCTGTTCGAGGCCGGCACCATCGCCGAACTGACCGAACGGTTCACCGTGAGTGAGCCGGACCTGGCGTCCCCGCAGCTGGTCCCGGCGACCCGGCCGGACCGTATTCCGCTGTCCCCGGCCCAGCAGCGGCTGTGGATCCTGAACCGATTCGCCGAACACGCCGCGGCCTACAACATGCCGGTGGCCGTGCAACTCGACGGCAATCTCGATATCGACGCGCTGCGCGCGGGCCTGCGTGATGTGCTGGGGCGCCACGAGAGCCTGCGCACCACCTTCCCGGATCTCGGTGCGGGCCCGCAGCAGCTGATACATCCGCTGCCGGAGGTGCCGGTGGACCTGGAGGCCGTTCAGGTCGGCGCTGCCGATATCACCCGGCGAACGGCCGAATTCGTTTCGCAACCGTTCGACCTGCGCACCGAACTCCCGTTCCGGGTCGCGCTCTACGCCACCGATACCGACTGCCATGTGCTGGTGCTGGTTCTGCACCATATCTGCGGCGACGGCTGGTCGGTCGCGCCACTGGCCCGCGACCTCACCGATGCGGTCGCCGCGCGGGCCGCGGGCCGGGCGCCGGAATGGACCCCGCTGCCCGTGCAGTACGCCGACTTCACGCTCTGGCAGCGTGAACTGCTCGGAGAGGAATCCGATCCGGCCAGCGCGCTGAGCCGTCAGGTCACCCATTGGCGGGCCGAACTGGCCGGCCTGCCCGATCAGCTCGACCTCCCCCTGGACCGCCCGCGTCCCGCACGCCGCTCCACCGAGGGCGGGCGGGTCGCGTTCACCATCCCGGCCGGAACCCGGAGAGCCGCGGCGGAACTGGCCGCCTCCCGCGGGGCGAGCATGTTCATGGTGGTGCACGCGGCCCTGGCCACACTGCTGTCCCGGATCTGCGGCAGCACAGATATCGTGATCGGCACCCCCATCGCGGGCCGCACCGATCCCGCGCTGGACGAACTCGTCGGGATGTTCGTCAATACCCTGGTCCTGCGGACCGAGGTCGATCCCGCGGCCGATTTCGACCGGATGCTCGATATCGTCCGGGAAACCGATCTCAACGCGTTCGCCAACGCCGATGTGCCGTTCGAGCGGCTGGTGGACGTCGTGAACCCGGAACGTTCCGGTGCCCGGCATCCGCTGTTCCAGGTGATGCTGTCCTACGACAACGCCGGGGAACTCGACCTGGACCTGCCCGGCGTGCGCACCGAGATCCTGCCCCTGGACGCCGATATCGCCAAGTTCGATCTGCAGCTCGAAGTGCACGACGACAACTCCGGTGGCGAACTGCACGTCGAAATGGGTTATGCCACCGATGTTTTCGATGAACGCACGATTGCGGCAATTGCCCGCCGGTTCGTCAGCGTACTCGGCGCGGCGGTCGCCGCGCCCGGCCGGCCGATCGGCGATATCGACGTACTGGACCGGCGCGAATACGGGAATCTCGTCCCGCTGGCCGGTGGTCCCGCCGAGCCGCCGGTATCGCTGTCGGAACTGCTGCACCGGTCCGCGGTCCGCGACCCCGACGGTGTCGCGGTGCGCTGGCGCGGCCGCGATACCAGCTACCGGGAACTCGACGAACGGGCCAACCGCCTGGCCCGGTTGCTGATCGCGCGGGGCGCCGGACCCGAGACGGTGGTCGCGGTGGCGCTGCCGCGTGGGCTCGACGCCATCACCGCGATCTGGGCGGTCGCCCGAACCGGCGCCGCGTACGTGCCGGTCGACCCGGGCTATCCGCGTGACCGGATTGCGCATATGCTCATCGATTCCGGTGCGCGCCTGGGGATCACCGGGCCGGATCAGCTGGCGGCGCTGCCCGAACAGGCCGTCGAGACCTGGCTGGTGCCCGGCTCGCTGGAGTTCGAATCGGCGTGCGCCGCCGAATCCGCCGCCACGGTCACCGACGCCGATCGTGTCCGGCCGCTGCGCACCACGCACCCGGCCTACCTGATCTACACCTCCGGGTCCACCGGAACGCCGAAAGCCGTGGTCGTGACCCATGCCGGGCTGGCATCGTTCGCCGCCGAACAGTGCTACCTGTTCGGCGTCACCCCGGCCTCGCGGACCCTGCACTTCTCCTCACCGAGCTTCGACGCCTCGGTGCTCGAGCTGCTGCTCGGATTCGCCTGCGGGGCGACCGTGGTGATCGCGCCCCCCGATATCTACGGCGGCACCGAACTCGCCCAGCTGCTGCGGGTCGAGCGCGTGACCCACGCGTTCGTCACCCCGGCCGCGCTCGCCACCGTCGATCCGGCCGGCCTGGACCGGTTGCAGACGGTCATGGTCGGCGGCGAGGCCTGCGGGCCCGAACTCGTGGCCACCTGGGCGGACCGGTACCGCATGCACAATATGTACGGGCCGTCCGAGGCTACGGTGGCGGCCACCATGTCCGGGCCGATGCGTGCCGGACGTCCGGTACCGCTCGGCCATCCGGTCCGGGGGATGCGGCTGTTCGTCCTCGACTCCCGGCTGCGCCCGGTACCGCCCGGCACCCCCGGCGAGCTCTACCTCTCGGGACCGGGCCTGGCGCGCGGTTACCACGGCCGGCACGGCCTCACCGCCGCCCGCTTCGCGGCCAACCCCTACGGCCGCCGCGGTGAACGGATGTACCGGACCGGCGATCTGGTGGTGGCCGATCGGTCCGGACGCCTCCGGTTCCTCGGACGCGCCGATGATCAGGTGAAACTGCGCGGATTCCGGATCGAGCTGTCCGAGATCGACCACGTCCTGTGCACCCACCCCGGAGTGCGTTCGGCGCTGACCGTGGTGCACACCGACGCCCAGGGGCATCAGCGCCTGGCCGCGTACCTCGTCGCGGATACCGAACTCGACCCCGCCGCCGTCCGGGCGACCGTCCGCGGACGGCTGCCGGGCTATATGGTCCCCGACGCCGTCACCCGGCTGCCGGAATTCCCGACGGCCCCGTCGGGCAAACTCGACCGTAAAGCATTGCCCGAGCCGGATTTTCTCGCCACGACCGTCGCATCACGCCCGCCCGCGACCGACGCCGAACGCCGGGTCGCCGAGATCTTCGGCCAGGTATTGGGGCGTGAGGTTCCCGGCGCCGAAGACGGGTTCTTCGATCTGGGCGGTAATTCGCTGCTGGCGACCCGGCTCGTCGGCGAACTGTACGAACAGTTCGGTGTCGATCTGCCGGTACGCACCGTTTTCGAGGCGCCGACCGTCGCCACGCTCACCGAACACCTCGTCCGGACACCGGTGACCGTCCGGGTGCCGCTGACCGCCTACGATCCGCGACCGGCCCGGCTGCCGCTGTCGCTGCCGCAGCAGCGGTTGTGGTTCCTGAACCGGTTCGCTCCCGAATCCAGTGCCTACAACATCGCGTTCGCTCTCGATATCGAGGGCGCGCTGGACGTACCCGCCCTCCGGGCGGCGCTGGGCGACCTCGTCGAACGGCACGAAGTGCTGCGGACCGTCTACCCCGACGACGGGTCCGGCGCGCAGCAGCGGATTCTGCCCGCGCCCTGGGCGCTGCCCGCGCTGGAACCGCGCGACGCCACGCCCGATGCGGCGGAGGCACTGCTGAACGAATGCGCCACCACCGGTTTCGATCTCACCTCCGGCGGCCCGTTGCGCGCCATACTGCTGCGGACCGGGGAGAACCGGTACCGGCTCGGCGTGGTGGTGCACCATATCGCCGCCGACGGCTGGTCACTGGCACCACTCACCCGGGACCTCGCGGTCGCCTACCAGGCGCGATCCGCCGGGGCCGAGCCGGAATGGGCTCCGCTCGAGGTCCAGTACGCCGATTTCGGGCTGTGGCAGCGGGAACATCTCGGCGCCGATACCGACCCCGACAGCCTCGCGGCGCGCCAGCTGGGCTACTGGCGGGACCGGCTGGCCGGGCTGCCCGACGAACTGCCGCTGCCCTACGACCGGCCGCGTCCCGCCGAACCCCGGCAGACCGCCGCCACCGTGCGCCGCACCATCCCGGAACCTGTGCGGCAGGCGTTGACGGCGCTGGCCCACACCCACGGGGTGAGCGCCTTCATGCTGATGCGGTCCGCGCTGGCGGTATTGCTGCGCGCGGTGACCGGCGGCCGCGATATCGCCATCGGCACCCCGGTGGCCGGGCGCACCGACCGCCGCCTCGCGGATCTGGTGGGGATGTTCGTCAACACCCTGGTACTGCGCTCCGATATCGATCCCGCCCGGCCGTTCGCCGAGCTACTGCTGGCCGACCGCGATTCCGAACTGGGTGCGCTGGCCAACGCCGATATCCCCTTCGAACAGGTCGTGGGCGCGCTCGGCAACGACCCCCGTGCCACCGGTCGTCACCCACTGTTCCAGGTGGCGCTCACCGTGGCCGATACCGCGGTCCCGCCGCTCGAACTGCCGGGGCTGACCGTCGCGGCGGCACCGCTCGATATCGCCCGCGCGAAGTTCGATCTGGAACTGCGGGCCGGTGAACTGGACGGCGGCGAACTCGAATTCGTCTACGCCGATGAATTGTTCGACGCCGCCACCGTCGCGACCCTGGCCGACCGGTTCCTGCGGGTGCTCACCACGATCGCTGCCGACCCCGCGGTCCCGGTGGGCGATATCGACACCCGGACCGATACCGAGCGGGCGACGCTCAGCCCGGCACGCGGACCCGCTCCCGGTATTCCGCGCACCCTCGCCGCGCTCTTCGGCTCGACCGTGCTCGCCCACGGGCACCGGCCCGCGCTCTACACCGACGACACCGTCCTCACCTACGCCGAACTGGACCGCCGGGCCAACCGTCTGGCACGCGCCCTGATCCGGCGCGGGCTGGGTACGGGGGACAAGGTCGCGCTGGGACTCACCAGATCCGCCGATTCGGTGGCCACCATGCTCGGAATCGCCAAAGCCGGTGCGGCGTTCGTGCCGGTGGATCCGAACTACCCGCCGGAGCGGGTGAAACATATGCTCGCCGACTCCGGTTGCGCCTTCGGTATCACCCGGACCGGTCATGCCGACAATCTGCGTGCCGCCGGCGGCGAAGACATCGAGTGGCTCTTGCTCGACGCGCCGGCCGGGCACCGCGAGATCGCCGGATCGGCACCGGACCCGGTCACCGACCGCGAACGGGTGCGCCCGCTGCGGATCGGCAATCCCGCCTATCTGATCTACACCTCCGGCTCCACCGGCACCCCCAAGGGCGTCACCGCCACCCAGGGCGCGCTCGCCGATCTCGCCGACGAGTTCCGCGATCGGCTCGCGGTGCACCCCGCCGCGCGGACCCTGCACTTCTCCTCGCCGAGTTTCGACGCGGCGATCCTGGACCTGCTGCTGGCGATCGGCGCGGGCGCCGCGATGGTGATCGTCCCGCCCGAGGTGTACGGCGGCGACGAACTGGCCGAACTCATGACCCGGGCCGAGGTCACCCACACCTTCATCACCCCGGCGGCGCTGGCCACCATCGACGGCTCCCGGTGGCCGCTGCCGCGGTTGAAGGGGTTGATGGTCGGCGGGGAGCATCTCGGCCCGGAACTGGTCGCCCGCTGGGCACCCGGCCGGCGAATGTTCAACGCCTACGGGCCCACCGAAACCACCGTGGTGGTCTCGGTGACACCGGTCGCGGTCGACCGCCCCGCCGGATTGGGGGGTCTGATCCGCGGCACCCGCGCCCTGGTCCTCGACGAACGACTGCGGCCGGTGCCGACCGGTGTGCCCGGTGAGCTCTACCTGGGCGGGCCCGGCCTGGCCAGGGGCTACCACGAGAGGTTCGGGCTCACCGCGTCCCGGTTCGTCGCCGACCCCTACGGGCCCACCGGCGCCCGCATGTACCGCACCGGTGACGTCGTCCGCTGGACCGCCGACGGCGATCTGCGCTATCTCGGCCGCAGCGACAGCCAGGTGAAGGTCCGCGGATTCCGGATCGAACTCGGTGAGATCACCGCCGCGCTCGCCGCGCATCCGGCGATCCACTTCGCCCACACCGAGGTGCGCGGTGTCGGCGGTACCGACCGGCTCGTGGCCTATGTCCGGCCGGCCGACCCCGGTAACCGGCCCGAGCCGGAGGAGCTGCGCGACCATCTGGCGCAGCGGCTGCCCCGGCATATGGTCCCGTCGGCGTTCACGTTGCTCGACGAGATTCCGCTCACCCCGGTCGGCAAACTCGATATCGCCGCGCTGCCCGAACCCCGGGCGCTACCGGCGGCCCGGGCCGGACGCGCACCGGAAACCGCCACCGAGCGCCTGGTCGCCGCGGTGATGGGGGAACTGGCCGGCAGCGCGGTCGCCGATGTGAACGAGAGTTTCTTCGATATCGGCGGAAACTCGCTGCTGGCCACCCAGCTGGTGGGCCGGCTGGCCGCGGCCACCGGTGCCCGGATCGCCGTACGCACGGTGTTCGCCGCGCCGACGGTCGCGGAACTCGCGGCACTACTGGACGACGAAGCCGATGGCACCGCCGGTCCCGCGCTGGTGCGGCGGGAACGGCCGGAGCGGATTCCGCTTTCCCCGGCCCAGCAGCGACTGTGGTTCCTGGAACGCTTCGGTGGTTCGGGAGACCCGGACGCCGCGCAGGGTGCGTACAACGTCCCCATGGTGCTGCGGTTGCGGGGCCCGCTCGACCATGCCGCGCTCACCACCGCGCTGCACCGTGTGCAGGAACGGCACGAAACCCTGCGCACGGTGTTCCCGGAGGTCGACGGTGAACCGGTCCAGCGGGTGATCCCGGCGGCCGAGGCCGCGATCACCCTGCACAGTCCGGCGGCCGCCGCCGACGACCTCCACGGCGCCATCGCGCGTTTCGTCGCCCCCGGCTTCGATCTGGCCACCGGGGTACCGCTGCGCGCGGCACTGTTCGCCGTCGCACCCGATGAATATGTTCTCGTGCTGGTCGTCCACCACATCGCGATGGACGGCTGGTCGCTGGCACCGCTGGCCGCCGAGGTGGCCGGCGCCTATCGCGCGGTCCGGCTCGGTGCGGAACCGCCGGCCGACGATGACGGGCTGCAGTACATCGACTACACCCTGTGGCAGCGCGAAATGCTCGGCGACGAGGACGATCCCGCGTCGTCGATCCGCGGCCAGCTCGACTACTGGCGCGACACCCTCGGCGGGTTGCCCGAGTTGCTCGCGGTACCCGCCGACCGGCCCCGCCCGCCGGTACCGTCCTATCGCGGGGGCACAGTGCAGGAACGGCTCGACGCCGATCTGCACCGTGATCTGAAGGATCTCGCCGGCCGGCACAATGTCAGTCTCTTCATGGTGTTGCACGCCGCCCTGGCCGTGCTGCTGCACCGGGTCACCGGATCCGGTGATATCGCGGTCGGTACCGCGGTCGCGGGTCGCGGCAGGCCGGAACTGGACCGGATGATCGGGATGTTCGTCAACACCCTGGTGCTGCGGACCCCGGTCGGGTCCGGCGATCGGTTCACCGATCTGCTCGATACCGTGCGCAGTACCGATCTCGACGCGTTCGGGCATGCCGAGCTGCCGTTCGAGCGGTTGGTGGAGGTACTGAACCCGGCGCGTTCCCGGGCCCACCACCCGCTGTTCCAGATCATGCTCTCGGTGCACGATGAACCGGTGCGGGCGCTGGATCTGCCGGGCCTGAGCATCGAGGCGCTGGATATCGACCCGGGTATCGCGAAATTCGATCTGCAGTTCACGCTCACCGAATGCCATACCGGCGATCGGAAGCCGGGCGGTATCACCCTGTCGGTGAACTACGCCGCCGATCTGTTCGACGAACCGAGCGCGGCGCGGCTGGGACGCCGGCTGATCCGGCTGCTGGGCGCGATCGTCGCCGATCCTTCGGTACCGGTCGGGGATCTGGAGCTGCTCGAACCGTCCGAATGGTCGGCGCTGGCCCCGTTGCGTCGTTCCGACCCCGATAATCCGGTGACCCTTCCGGAGGTCTTCGGCGCCGCGGCGGCCGTGGACCGGCAGGCGGTCGCACTGGCCGCGGCCGGTGTCGAGGTCACCTATGACGCGCTCGACCGCTGGAGCAATCGGCTGGCCCGGGTCCTGATGGCGCACGGGGTCGGCCCGGAAACCCTGGTGGCACTGGGTATTCCGCGGACGATCGAATCGGTGGCGACGGTGCTGGCGGTGACCAAGACCGGCGCGGCCTTCGTACCGGTGGATCCCGGCTACCCGGCGGCGCGGATCACCCATATGCTCGCCGATTCCGGTGCGGCCCTGGGACTCACTCTCGCCGAATACCGCGATCGGCTCCCGGACGACTGCCGCTGGCTGGCACTCGACGATCCGGACGTCCGCGAACAGGTCCTGTGCGCGTCGAGCGCCCGGGTCGCCGATACGGAACGGACCGCGCCGCTGCGGATGGACAACCCCGCCTATGTGGTCTACACCTCCGGGTCCACCGGAACCCCGAAGGGCGTCGTGGTCACCCACCGGGGTCTGTCCAATTTCGCCGCGGAGACCGCGCATCGGTTCGATGTCCGGCCGGGCAGCCGGATCCTGCACTTCGCGACACCGAGTTTCGATGCCGCGATGCTGGATCTGCTGTTCGCGCTGGGCGGTGCGGGCACGCTGGTCCTGACCCCGCCCGGAGTCGTCGGCGGAGCCGAGCTGGCGCGGGTGCTGACCGCCGAGCGGATCACCCACGCGTTCATCACCACGGCGGCCCTGGCCACGGTGGATCCGGAGGGCATCACCGATTTCCAGCATGTGCTGGTGGGTGGTGAAGCACTGCCGGCGGAGGTGGTGGCCCGCTGGGCACCGGGGCGTGACCTGCACAATGTCTACGGCCCCACCGAGACCACCATCGTCACGGTCATGTCCTCGCCGCTGTCCCCGGGCGGCCCGATCCCGATCGGCGAACCGATCCGGGGTGTCGCCGCCATGGTGCTCGATTCCCGGCTGCGGCCCGCGCCGCTCGGGGTCACCGGCGAGTTGTTCCTCGCCGGTGGCGCGCTGGCCCGCGGATATCACGACCGGCCGGGGCTCACGGCGCAGCGGTTCGTCGCCAATCCGTTCGGCAAGCCGGGTGAGCGGATGTACCGGACCGGTGACCTGGTGCGGATCGGCGCCGGTCCCGGCGGCGGGCCGGGCGATATCGAATACGTCGGCCGCACCGATCACCAGGTGAAGATTCGTGGTTTCCGGATCGAGCTGGGTGAGATCGATGCCGCGCTCGGCCGTTATCCGGCGGTGGAGTTCTCGCTCACCGTCGGACACCGGACCGCCGCGGGCGCCACCGCGCTGGTGTCCTATGTGAAGGCCGGACCCGGGACCACGGCGGCCGAGTTGACCGAACACCTGTCCGGACTGGTGCCCAATTACATGGTCCCGCAGTCGATCATGCTCATCGACCGGCTGCCGCTGACTCCCGTCGGCAAACTCGATCGCTCCGCGCTGCCCGCGCCGGTCTTCGGCGGGACACAGGGGTACCGGGCGCCGGTTGGTCCGGTGGAGACCGCGTTGTGCGAGATCTTCGCGGACGTACTCGAGGTGGAGCGGGTCGGCGCCGGTGACGGATTCTTCGAGCTGGGCGGTAATTCACTGCTCGCGACGAAGGTCGTCGCACGAGCCCGCGAAGCGGGGCTCGAGCTGCCGATGCAGTTGCTGTTCGGTGAATCCACACCCGCGGCGCTCGCCGCGCGGCTGGGCGACGGAACCGCCGCCGATGCGATGGATCTCGCGTTGGCCCCGCTGCTGCCGCTGCGCCCGGCCACCGGTTCGGACCGGCCACCGCTGTTCTGCGTACATCCGGCGATCGGGTTGTCCTGGTGCTATGCGGGACTACTCGCCGAACTACCCGCCGACCGGCCGGTCTACGGGCTGCAGGCGCCGCAGGCGACCGGAGATCCCGGATACGGGTCGATCGCCGAGGCCGCCGAACACTATGTGGCCCGGATCCGCGACGTGCAGCCGCACGGGCCCTACCATCTGCTCGGCTGGTCGCTCGGCGGTCTGATCGCGCACGAGATCGCCGTCCGGTTGCAGGCCGCCGGTGAACAGGTCGCGCTGCTGAGCATGCTGGACAGCTACCGGCTCTCCGATGATCTCGCCGCCGACGCCGTCCCGGGTATCGGTGCGATCCTCGGCGAATTCGGCGGCCAACTCGCCGTCGACGGTCCGGAACCGACCCTGGCCGAGGCCGCCGATCTGCTGCGCTCCCGTCCCGGTCCGTTCCAGGCGCTGACCCTGGAACATCTGGAACGCCTGTACGCCGGCTACGCCGACGGTACGGTCCAGGCGAACGGGTTCCGGCCAGGGGTGTTCGACGGCGATCTGCTGTTCTTCGCGGCCGGAACCGATCCGGTCAATCTGGCCGAACCGGATCGCCGGCCCGGCGCCTGGCAGGAGTTCGTCACCGGCGAGGTGCGCGCCCACGAACTGGCGTGCACGCACGCGGAGATGACGACCGCCGAATCGCTGGCCCTGATCGGCCCGGTACTCACCGAACACCTGCGCGCCGCGGACAACTCCGCGAAGACGCGGTCACAGCCCGGTATCGAAACGAAGGAGAACGCTCAGTGAACCCCGCGGTGCAGATCACCGGTCTGGTGAAGATCTACGGCCGGACCCGGGTACTGGACGAGGTCGATCTCGAAGTGCCCGCCGGTACCGTGATGGGCCTGCTCGGCCCCAACGGCGCGGGTAAGACGACCGCTGTTCGTATCGTCACCACGCTGCTGAAGCCGAACGCCGGGTCGGTGCAGGTCGCCGGTGTCGACGTCCTGCACGATCCGGCCGGCGCGCGCCGCCTCATCGGAGTTTCCGGCCAATACGCCGCGGTGGACGCGAACCTCACCGGTTACGAGAATCTGCGGATGGTTTCGCGGCTCTACGGGATGTCGCGGGAGACTTCGGCGGCGCGGGCCCGGGAGCTCCTGCGCGATTTCGGGCTCGTCGAGGCGGCCGACCGCCGGGCCGGAACCTATTCCGGCGGTATGACCCGCCGCCTCGACCTGGCCGGGGCATTGGTGGC
Organism: Nocardia sp. NPDC024068; assembly: GCF_040638875.1. Lineage (NCBI taxonomy): Bacteria > Bacillati > Actinomycetota > Actinomycetes > Mycobacteriales > Nocardiaceae > Nocardia > Nocardia sp. NPDC024068. Next base: position 26,084 of record NZ_JBEZYU010000042.1, read on the forward strand.
GCGCCCGCCGGTGGTGGTGCTCGACGAACCGACCACCGGCCTGGATCCGCGGGCCCGCAAGGACATGTGGCGGGTGATCGCCGAACTCGTCCGGGACGGCACCACGGTATTGCTCACCACCCAGTACCTGGAGGAGGCGGACCGGCTGGCCGACAAGATCGCGGTGCTCGACAAGGGCCGGGTCATCGCCCGCGGCACCACCGACGAGCTGAAATCCTCGATCGGCGGCGACCGCCTCACCGTCGTTCTGACGCCGGGCCATGATCCGGCGGTCGCGTTGCGGGTGCTCGGCGAGATCGGTATCGGTGAGCCCGCGCACGAGGCGAGTGCCGACGAGGTGTCGGTGGTGGTCGGCGACGGCTCCCGCACCATGGTCGAGGCGCTGCGCAGGCTCGACGACGCCGATGTGCAGGTTGTCGACGCGCGAGTGCACCGCCCCAGCCTCGACGACGTCTTCCTGTCCATCACCGGAGCTCCGGCGCAGCCGGACACCGAGCCGGAAATCCACGAGGCACCCGAGGAGATCATGTCGTGAGCACCGCAGAAGCCGCGGTCGAACAAGTGGACGCCACAGCCGGAACCGGGGGCGCGACGGAATTGCACACCACACCTGCAACGCATCGACTCCGGAAATCGAGCGGGCCCCGGATGCGGGTCTTCCGGGACAGCGCGATCGTGGCGCACCGCAACCTGCTCACCATCATGCGGGTGCCGACCCTGCTGGTGACCGCCACGGTGCAGCCGCTGATGTTCGTGTTCCTGTTCGCCTACGTTTTCGGCGCATCGCTCGGCGGCGGTGAATACCGGGAATTCCTGATCGCCGGAATCATGGCGCAGACCGTCGCCTTCAGCGCGGCGTTCACGACTGTCGGCCTGGCGGGCGATCTGGAGAAGGGCATCATCGACCGGATGCGCGCGCTGCCCATGTCGCGGCTGGCGGTGCTGATGGGCCGAACCCTGTCCGATCTCGTGGTGAGCATGGTGAGTCTGACGGTCATGACTGCCTGCGGTTATGTCGTCGGCTGGAGTATCGAGGGCAGTTTCCTCGACGCCGTACTGGCCTACGGGGTGCTGCTGCTGTTCGCGTTCGCGATGTCGTGGGTCGGGGCGCTCACCGGTCTGCTCGCACCGAATGTCGAGGTCGCCCAGAGCGCCGGACTGATCTGGCTGTTCCCGCTGTCGTTCATCTCCTCGGCGTTCATCTCCGCCGAAACTCTGCCGGGCCCGCTGGCCACCATCGCCGAATGGAATCCCATCACCGCGGTCGCGGCGACCGGCCGGAAACTGTTCGACAACAGCGCCCCGCCGACGTTCATTCCGGCCAGCGGCTGGCCGGCCGACCACTGTGTCGAATACGCGATCGGCTGTTCACTGGCGATCCTGGCGATCGCCATCCCGCTGGCGCTGCTCCAGTACCGACGGGTCGCCAGCCGCTGACCCGGCACGGAAAAGACCGTGCCCGCCGGACGATCCCGGCGGGCACGGTCTTTTCACGGGTTCCGACCCGGAATGGGCCGAACCTACTGCGCTGTGATCGGAAACCGCTGTGATCGGAAACCGATCGGAAACTCAGCCCCGGCGACGGGTCTTGAGCAGTTCCAGGCGTTCTTTGAGCAGTTCCTCGAGTTCTTCTTTGCTACGCCGCTCGAGCAGCATGTCCCAGTGCGTGCGCGGCGGCTTCACCTTCTTCGCCTCCTGCGTGGTGCCCTCGAGCAGCACACCCTCCTGGCCGTTGCGGCACAGCCAGGTCGGCGGGATCTCGGCCTCGTCGGCGAACGGGACGTCGAACTCTTCACCATTGTCGGTCCGGTACCGGGCGATCCGGCGGGGTGCCAGATCATGGTCGCGGTCGGTTTCGTAGCTCACCGCTCCGAGCCGGCTGCCCCGGAGTACGCGATCTGCCATCTGTACAGGTCCTCTCTGTGTTGTGGCGCGTTGCCGCGCGCGGGTTCGCGGTCCTGGATCGTTCGGTCGCGCTGCCGCCGGAGCGGAAAAACACCTGGCGGGTGTATCCGCTGCGGGGGCACCGGAACCCGATCCGGGCCCGAACCGGTGGGTTGACCCCTGTGGTTCTCCGACGCGGACCTCGTGAGTCCGCGCTTCGCCGGCCGTTGCGTTCCGCCGACCGTTCGGGTCACGTGTGCCGACCGTTACCTGTGGTACGAATCGTCGATTCGTGCCGGTCCCGGCCGTGCGCCCTGTTCATGTCAACGTTCGTGAGGGTCGATCCGTTCCCTTGTTCGGGAGAGCCTGTTAATTGTACGGGGTTCGGCGGAGTAGGCCGCGCGGTGTGCGGTGTGTGCCGATGGGACAGTGCCTATTAGGGTGTCGGGTCATGTCGCGCCGGTTGCAGTCGTGTCTGTGGTGTGGTCGGGAAATTGTGGATACGGAAGCGGGTCGGCGGCGCCGGTATTGTCGGCAGTCCTGCCGGCAGCGCGCCTACGAACACCGCAACAATGTGAAGGGCACTGGGATCCCGGCTGATTCGGTGGTGCTCAGTGCCGCCGAGGCCACCGCCCTGGCCGACCGCTGGTTCGCCGCCCGATGCGCGGCCGAGGATGTCGCCATCGCGATCGAGGAAGGCGCCGATACCGTGGAATTGGCACGCCTCAGCGCGGCCCTGGTGGAACTGGCGCGAGACGCGGAACGTCTGCGCTGACCGGATCGGTACCGGGCCGGTGTTCCGGCACGGTACGGATGCTCGCCGCCGCCAGGCCCGCGACCACCACGGCCAGGACGGACACCGCCAGCAGAGTGGCCCAATCGGGACGTACCAGCGGCTGACCACGCATCGCCTGCCAGAAGGTGATCGCCAGGAGTCCGGCCCAGCCGAGGGTGACCACACCGACCAGCCTGCTCCGGGTACGGACCGGGCGCAGTCGCGAAAACCTCGCCGCACCCCAGGCGAGCGCGACCGCGGCGAGGAGCAGCACCTGGATCCCGTGCAGGCCGACGAAATGGGCGATTCGCAGGTCACCGCCGATCGTGCTCCAGTGGGTGATCGGCATCCCGGCCGCCGCGTCCGGTGCGCCGAGTGCCTGCCGGGTTTCGGCGTCGACCACGGTGTGACCGGCGGCCAACTCCACGAGGCGACCGTCCGCGGTCCGGGTGAGCTGGGTTCCGGTGAACCCCATGAGGTATCCGAGTGCCATCGCGGCCACCGCGAGCGCCAGCCCGCCCCGGATCGCCCAGACGGTCGGCCGATCCGCTCCGGGCCGGATCGAAACGATCACCGCGATCACCAGATTCGCGACGAACAGACCGGGCACGCCGGAGGCGAACACCAGCTGGCCGATTTCGTTCACCGCGTCGGTCTCGGTATTGAAATGGCTGAACGTACCCCGGGCGGCCTGCACCACCACGAAACCCACATCCACCACCCCCGTCACCGCGAAGACGAGTCCGAACCACCAGGTGATCCGGCTGCCCCGATGCGGTAGTGACAGCAGCCAGGCCAGGGTGAGCGCGTACAGGAAGAACGCCAGCCCGAATTTCACGGGTTTGAGCCATACCGACTCGCCGAGCAGTTGGCGGTCGTCGAAAACCATCGCGACGAGACCGGAAAACACCAGACCGGCCATTGCCGCGGAACAGAGCAGCAAAGGCCGGTGCAGGCGTCCGATCACCCGACGCGGATCGGAGAACAGGGGGCGGCCGGTGGAGTCCGGCACGCCGGGCGGGGAGAGTGCGGGCATGGACCGACGGTAGGAACGGGAGACCGGGGGAGACGCCCCGCTACGGGACGGATACCACCCGCTACCCCGGTATCGCCGGGGCCGCCGGTATGGGTCGTGGGTAGGGTCAGCCGGGGAAGTTGTTCACATCGAGACCGCGCGCGGCGAGCCACGGCTGCGGGTCGACGGGGCCGATACCCGGCTGGTGGACCTCGTAGTGCAGGTGCGGGCCGGTGGACTGGCCGCGGCTGCCGACAGTGGCGATCACGTCACCGGCACGGACCTGCTGGCCGACCTGGGTCAGAATGTCCTGCATATGGCCGTACACGCCGACGGAGCCGTCGTCCTGCTGGACCCGGACCCACAGGCCGAAGCCGGTGGCGGGCCCGGCCTCGATGACCGTACCGTCGGTGACGGAGTGGATCGGGGCGCCCATATCGCCGGCGAAGTCGATGCCGTTGTGGGCGGTACCCCAGCGGGCACCGTAACCCGAGGTCAGCACGCCGTTGACCGGGCGAACGGTGGTCTGGCGGGGCGGTTCGGGGAACGGCCAGGCGACGGGCTGGGCGGCCTGGTGCGGATCCCAGGCGGCCGGGTCGTGGGAGGTGGCGGGCTGCTCGGACGGCGCGGGCGCGCCACCCTGCTCCGCCGATACCGAGGCGGCAACCGGAGTGATCTGTTCGTTATCGGAGTCGGCACCGGCGGCGAAGAGGCCGAAACCGGCGGCGACAGCGGTCGTGGTGGCGACAACCTGCGTCGTTACGCGACGACGGCCGATCGACGGCACCGTGAACTTGCGGGAAAGTAACGGAAGGGTCACGGGCATGAGATACAAGCTAGGGGACCGACACGCCCGGTCAGCAATCGTGTGGCAACCGTCACTCGTGCGCATAACCCCTGGTCGCTTATAACCGTCCGGTAACGGAATGTCCGATATCGCCCGTCGAGCTGCGCAAATGAGACATCGAAACGATGTTTGACCCGAGTGTGCCGGAAAGTGACACTTGTTGAGTGGTCGCTAACAGAGCTGCGCCGCTGATCGCCCTGGCAGACCCCACCAGGCGGGCGATTTTCGAAGCGTTGCCCTCGGGGCCGCGCTCGGTGGGGGAGCTGGCCCACCAGGTGGGGATAAGCAGTTCGGCGGTCTCCCAGCATCTGCGGGTACTACGAGAAGCACGGTTGGTGATGGTGCGACCGGTCGGCAACCGCCGCCTCTATTCGCTGGACCCCCGCGGGCTCGGTGATGCCCGCGATTATCTGGAGCAGTTCTGGCCCAGCGCCCTCGCCGCCTACAACGCGGCACTGAGTCAGGCCCGCGGAACGGAGCTGCGGCCGGAGCCCCGGAGGCCGGGGGTCAGCCCACCCGGCGATACGAGACGCCGGTAACGCTGGTGGCCTCGCCGCGCCGCTTGTGCAGCTGGCGGTCCAGGGCCGCGATGACCTCGGTCCCACCGATCTGCAGCAGGCCGGAATCGGGGGTGGTCGCTTCCCGGTCGCCGGTACGACCGGCCCACAGGACCTCGTGGCGGTTGCGCAGATGTCCCGGCGGGCCGCTCTCCTCCGGCGGGGTGGGCCCGAACAGCTGCACCGTGCGGGTCCCGAACGCGGTGGCCAGATGAGCGACCCCGGTATCACCGCACAGCACCACCGAGGCCTCGGCGACCGTGGCCGACAGTTCGATGAGGTTCTGTTGACCGGCCAGCACCCGGTGCCTCGACAGGCCCGCGCGGGCGGCGATGCCCAGCGCCTCGTCGCGATCGCATTCGTCGCCGGTGAGCACCACCTCGTGCCCGAGCACCAGTAGATGGCGGATCACGGCCGCGAACCGGTCGGCGGGCCAGCGCCGTGCGGCCGCGCCGGCGCCGATATGCACCACCACGCAGTCGCGATGGCTGGTGGTGGCCACCGGGGGGACCAGGCCGAGATTACGGCGGTCGGCGCCGATCCCGTCGAATTCGAGCAGATGACACCAGCGGTCGATCGGATGGCGATCGGCGAGCCAGTCGGGTCCGGGGATCTCCGGGAACGCCGGGTTCCGATAGGTGAGGATCCGCTCGGCGCCGGTTTTGGTGAGCTCGACGATGGCGGTGGCCTCCGCGCCGTGCAGATTGACGGCGAGCTTCGGCGGGGGACCGTCCCAGCGCAAGCCCTGCGGGTCGGCGATCGGCAGGATCTCGTCCACCGAGGCGATCACATCGACGATAGGGCGCAACCGGTGCGGAGTGGCGAGGACGAGATGGTCGTTGCGGCGCGCCCGTCGCAGCGCGCGCAGTGCCGGGACCGCAGTGAGCAGATCACCGAGACCGCGTGCCTGAAGCACGAGAACTACCGACACCCGACTCTCCTAGCCACCTGTTGCTCGTCGACCGCCCCCTCCCGAGCGGCCCCCGGGGGCCGGCCACGACGAGAGCACTCCCGCTTGAATAACTACCCCCGGTGATCAGGGGCAAACGTGGGCCGGTCGCGGTCTGGGTCACATGCCGGGGGTTCGCTTCATCGCCGGGATCGAGCGATGTCTTTCGCCGGGGATCTCCGGTCGCACCGCGCCGGCCGGGCTGTTTCCGGTGGTGGTGCCGTGTCGCCGGGAGGCCGTTCGATTGGATTGCCGCCCTATCGGATCGGGCTGCATGGTCTACCGGAAAGTCCTTCGGTAATGTCTGCGATGTCCGCGGGGAAGACCGGTGCGAAACCGGCGCTGTCCCGCAACTGTGAGGCCCGTACGCGGGCCGGAGCCAGATACCCGCGGATGAAGTATTGGAACGGTCATGATCACGTGGGTATTGGTCGATGCGCCGAACGCGCCGCTGTGCGGTGTGTTTCGCATGTCTGTCGCGTGCACGGCCCGACGCGACAGGAGTCCGATATGCCGACCCCACTGCTGTTGAGCCGGAGATCTTTCCTGGCCGGTAGCGCGGTCGCCGCCGCGGCGCTGGCCGCCGGATGCGGGAACGAGGCGAGCGCTCGCACCGATGTGTTCACCGCGGCGTTCCAGGGTTCCGGCGCCGGAGAAGGGATCGACCCCGGGGTGAACACCCTGTTCATCGACGAGGCGCGGATGAAGTCGGTCTACGACGGCCTCTTCGAATGCGACGAGACGATGGCCCCGATCCCGCGGCTGGCGGAATCGGGGGAGCCGAACGCGGACGGAACCCGGTGGCGGATCGCACTCCGTGACGCGCGATGGCACGACGGCAGGAAATTCACCTCCCGCGATGTGCTGTACACCCTGGGCCGGGTGCTCGGGCCCGCGCAGAAGCGTCCGTTCATCGCCGCGTCCTCGCTCGCCCAGGTCGATCTTCCGGGCTGCCGGGCCATCGACGACCGGACTGTCGAGATCGTGCTGAAAGAGCCGTCGTTCGAGTTCCTCATCGCGCTGTCGGTGTACGGAACCAAGATCGTGCAGGACGGCGCGGCCGATTTCACTCGTCCGGTGGGTACCGGCCCGTTCGTCTTCCGTTCCTTCGAGCCCGGCCGGCGGTTCGTCGCGACCGCCAACGAGCACTACTGGGACGGGAAGCCCGGGATCGGGGAACTGCGGATCGTGAGCGCCGAAGCCGATGCCCGGGTGAACGCGGTGCGCAGCGGGGAGATCGACTATGCCGACAACCTCACCCCGTCCGCTCATCGGACCCTGGCGGGCGGTAGCGATCTGGACCTGGTGTCGACGCCGAACAGCGGTATCTACTTCTTCGCCATGAAAACCGATCGGCCGCCGTTCGACAAGCCGGACGTGCGCCGGGCGGTGATGCGGATGTTCGACCGCCGGGAGCTGGTGAAGGTGGCCCTCGAGGGTCAGGGCGAGGTGTCCAACGATGTGTTCGGAAAGGGGAATCAGTACTACGCCGATCTCCCGCAGCACGAATACGACCCCGACGAGGCCGGCCGGCTGTTGCGCAGGGCGGGCGTCCGGGACCTGACCTTCGACCTGTTCACCGCGCCGGTGGTCTACGGATTCGTCGAGGCGGCCCGGCTGTTCGCCGACCAGGCGGCCGCCTGCGGGGCGCGGGTGAACGTGGTGCTCGGTTCCAAGGACAGCTACTACACCGATGCGCTGAAGACCGGGCATCTGACGATGGGCCAGTCCGGTCCATTGCCGATTCCCAACCATTTCGCGTCGCGATTGCTGACCACCTCGCCGCAGAACCGGACCAAGTGGTCCGACCCGGAGTTCGACCGGCTGTACACGGCCGCCCAGGCGACACCGGAAGTGGAGGACCGGGCGGCCATCTATCGCACGATGCACGAAATACTCTACGACCGAGGAGGTTTCGTGTTCTTCGGCACCACACCGTGGAACAGTGCGGCCCGCTCCGGCTACCAGGGGCTTCCCGCCGGGGTCCCGAATTCGCATGGCTGGGCACGGTTCGACAGGGTCACCGCGCGATGACGCCGCCCGTCCCGGACGCGCGCGACGCGGGTTTCGCCGAGGCCGGTGTGGTGTGGCAGTACGGCGACGACAGGGTCGTCGTCGGGATCCGGTAACCGGTCGGTGCCGCGGAACCCGCGTTCGCTTCGCCGGCTGGTGGCGCGGCGCCTCGTCATCGGTGTAGGCCAGCTGTTCGTACTGCTGGTCCTGGTCTTCGTGCTCTCGTTACTGCTCCCCGGGGACGCCGCCGATATCCAGAACAACACCCTTCTCGGCGAGGAGCAGCGCGCCACCGCGCGCGAACTGATCGGCCTCGACGTCTCGCCGGTGACCCGCTTCCTCGACTGGATCGGCGGGGCGGTGACCGGCGATTTCGGTACCTCCTACGCCAGTGGTGCGAGCGTCGGCTCGGTGATCGCGGGTCCGTTCCTCACCACCGGGCTGCTGACCCTGCTGACCCTCGTGTTGCTGGTGCCGGTGGCGGTGGGCGCCGGTTTCGCCGCGGGCCTGCGCCCGGGCTCGGGGCGCGACCGGTGGATCACGACGATCAGCATCGGCTTCGACTCGATTCCCGATTTCGTGCTCGCCGTCCTGCTGGTGGCCTTCCTGTCGGTGCGGCTGGACCTGCTGCCCGCGACCTTCCTCGGCGCCGATCTGTCCACGCTGCTCGAACGGCCCGAATATCTGGTGCTCCCGCTGACCGTCACGGTGGCGCGGATCGCCGCACCACTGGTGCGCCTGATCCGGGCAGGAGTGATCGATGTGATGGAGCAGCCGTATATCGTGCAGGCACGGCGGCTCGAGGTCGGGCGTATCTCACTGCTGACCCGGCATATCGCGCCCAATGCGCTGGCGCCCGCGACGCAGGAACTCGGGCGCACCACCGGCGGTCTGCTCTCCGGTGTGCTGATCGTCGAGGCCGTCTTCGCGATGCCCGGTATCGCTTCCGAACTCATCGGCGCCATCGGAAACCGCGACGATCCGGTGATCCTCGCGATCGTCTCCCTCACCGCCCTGTTCGCCCTCCTCATCAATATCGCGATCGATATCGCGGGCTACCGGATGAATCCGCGGTCGGCGAGAGGGCTCGGCGGATGAGACGCCGGCGGATGATCTACCTGCCGTTGATCGCGATCCCGCTGATATTCGCGGCCGCCGGCCCGCTACTGGCCCGTTCCGCCCCGGCCGAGCGGCTGGTCCCGTTCGGCCCGTCACCGTGGTCGCCGTTCGGCGCGGACCGGCTCGGGCGGGATGTGCTGGCCGCGGCGCTCACCGGGGGGCAATCCTTTCTGCTGGTGAGTCTGCTGACCGTGCTGGGCGCGTACCTGGCCGGTTTCGCGATCGGGGTCGCTGCCGCCGCGGCGCCGCGGGTCTGGCTCGACGATCTGCTGATGCGCCCGGTGGATGTCCTGCTGTGCATTCCGTCGCTGCTGATCATCATGGTCGCGGCCCTGCGCACCGAGGGGTCCGGTCTCGCCATCGCGGGCGCGATCGGTCTCGCGCTGGTGGCGCCGATCGCGCGATTCGTCCGGATGGCGGCGTCCGGTGTCGTGCACGGACCGGTCATGGATGCCCTGCGGATGCAGGGGGAGACCCGCGCCTACCGCTACGGCCGTTATGCCGTCCGGGAGTTGGCGCGACCTCTCGCGGCGGATTTCGGAATCCGTTTCACCGCCGCCGTGTACTTCCTGGCGTCGGCGAACTTCCTCGGCCTCGGGTTCGATACCACCGCACCCGACTGGGCGGTATCGGTCGCCGCGAACAAGGACGCGTTGCTCATCGCCCCGTGGTCGGTGGCACTGCCCGCGATGCTGATCGTGCTGCTCGTGGTCGGTACCAATCTGCTGGCCGATGATCTGCTCTCCGATCCGCGCACGGTCGCGGCAGACCACACGCGAGGAGGATCCACCCGTGACTGATGGCCCGCTGATCTCGGTGCGGAAGCTGAGCGCCCGGGCCGGTGATTCGGTGATCCTGCGCGATATCGACCTCGATATCGCGGCCGGGGAGGTCGTGGCCCTGTTCGGGCCGTCGGGCGCCGGTAAGACGACCATCGCGGCCGCACTGGCCGCGATGGAGCGGCCGGGGATCGAACTATCCGGCGAGATCCGGCGCGCCGACGGGGTGCGGATCGGCTACCTGCCGCAGTATGCGGCGTCGACGTTGAATCCGGCGCGCCGGATCGGCACGGCGCTCGGGGAACTGGTCGCGCTGCGACACCGGCGCGACGGAGGTGCGCGATTGCGACGGGCGGAGCGTCGCGCCCGCATCGCCCAGGTGCTCACGGCGGCCGCTTTCGATATCGACGACCGTGACCTCGACCGGACACTGCGCCGGTATCCGTTCGAATTCTCCGGCGGCGAGCGCGCCCGCCTCGCCCTGGCCCAGGTTCTGGCGTGGCGACCCGATGTCCTGGTGGTCGACGAACCGACCGTCGGATTGGACGGTCCGGCCCGGACCGCCCTGCTGGCCGGGCTGAACGGGGTGCGACGCGCGGGTGGCGCCGTCGTCCTGGTCACCCACGATGCGTTCGCGGTGCGGGAGTCGGCCGATCGCACCCTGTTCGTGCGGGGCGGCCGGCTGGACGATGTGGTCCGGCTCGACCCCGGCCCCGACCTGGCGCCACGCCCGGCGACCACGCCCGCCGCCGCCCCGATCCTGCGCGTCCGGGAGTTGACGGTCCGGCAGGGGGGTATGGCGATCCTGCGGGATATCGATCTGGATCTGCACGCCGGGGAATGGCTGGGCCTGATGGGGGTCTCGGGTGCGGGCAAAACGACCCTGGCCCGCTGCCTCGCCGGACTCGTCCGGCCCGCCGCCGGCCGGATCACCGCCGACGGTGAATCCCTCCCGGTACTGCGGCGGCGCTCCCGGAGCGGGATCGCCGCGATCCAATACGTCTGGCAGGAGTCCGCGGGGTCGTTCGACCCCCGGCGTGCGGTGCTCGACCAGGTGGCCGCCACCGGGGTCCGGCTTCGCGGTATGGACCGGGCCGCGGCACCGGCGGCCGCGCTCGCCGTGCTGGCCGATCTGGATATCGACGCCGACCAGGCCCGCCGGCTGCCCACCGGATTGTCCGGCGGACAGCTACAGCGGGCGGCTCTGGCGCGGGCGCTGCTGGCGCGCCCCCGGGTGCTGCTGTGTGATGAGGTGACCACCGCCCTCGACCGGCCCACCGCCCAGCGGATCCTGGACCATCTCGACCACTACCGCGATACGCATCGGGCGGCGGTGGTGTACATCGGTCACGACCCGGGCGAGCAGTTCGCCCGCGCCGATCGGATCGCGGTTCTCGACGAAGGCCGGCTGATCCGCGTCGGGTCACCGGCCGAGTTGTCCGACTCCCCCGGCACGGGAATCCTGGCCCGTCTCCTCATGGCCGGCACTGCCGGGACCCGCGGATGAAGACCGGCGTCTCCGTCGCTCCCATGCCGTGGCGATCAGGACCGTGAGACCCACGTACACCCAGCCCAGCAGCACATCGATGACATAGTGCTCGCCGCCGTAGACCAGGGTGAAAGCCATCGCGACCGGAAAGAGGGCCAGCGGCACCCGCCAATACCGGTGCCGGGCCACCGGCCACAGCGCGAGCGTGACCAGCAGCGCGAAACCGGCATGCAGCGAGGGCATGGCGGCGACAGGGTTGCTCTGCGCGGCCAGCCAGTCGCCACTCACGTCGTAGGGGACCAGGCCCACGCCGAATCCGGTGACGCGCCGGATATCGGCATGGATGACATCGACCCGGGCGGCGTACCACGGGGGAGCGGAGGGCAGCAGCACATAGGTCAGCAGGCCCAGATAGGACAGCACCAGCACCCGCCGCATGTACTTGGACCAGCGGTCCCGCGATTGGACGTAGAAGATCGCCGCGATCAGCCACGGCACGATGAAATGGCTCATGTAGACGAGTCCGGTGAGCACGCTCCACCACGGTTTGCCGCCGTCGTGGAGCAGATGGTCCTGCAACCAGACGGTCGGTACGGTCCCGCCGAACAACCAGCTCTCCACCGATACCAGTTCCTCCACCCGTACCGGCATGCCGAGCGTATTGGCGATACCGCGGGTGTGGTCGTAGATCACCAGCGCGGCGATGAGCGGCACCCAGTCGACGAGGATGCGCACCTGCTCGCGCCAGGGCCGGTCCGGCTGGTAGGCCGCGATCCCGGCCACGATCCACACCGCCTGGTAGATACGGTCGGTGGGGGGTCCGAAAAGCACGGTGACCACCACGAGCGCCAGCAGATAGGCCGACCACACACCACTGCGCAGCAGCCGGCGGGACCGTGTGCGGGTAGGCGCCGTGGTCGTGGGGGCTCCCATATATCCAGTTTTCCATCAGTCGACCACCGGATGAACGAAAAGCGACGCCACGCCGACTATTGGGCGATGTCGGAGGGCTCCGCCGGGGTTAGCGGCGAGCCGATATGCCGCGCAGGGTGTAGACGGTGGCCCCGGCCGCCACCACGGCGAGTCCGCCGACAACCGAAGCCCGCGGCAGGGTGGCGGCCAGCAGGAGACAACCCGCGAGACCTGCCGCCGGCAGGAACCGGGGCGGCCGGTCCTCGGCCACGGTGAGGGTGTAGGCGGACGCGTTCGCGATCGCGTAGTACAGCAGCACACCGAACGACGAGAAGCCGATCGCGGCGCGGATATCCGCGGTCACCACCAGCGCGGCCACGAGCAGGCCGATGAGCAGTTCCGCTCGATGCGGCACCCCGAACCGGGGATGCACCGCGGCCAGCGCGTGCGGTAGCCGCCGGTCGCGGGCCATCGCCAGGGTGGTGCGCGAAACGCCCAGCATCAGGGCCAGCAGCGATCCGAGCGCTGCCAGCGCGGCACCGGCGCGCACCACCGGCTCCCACTGCGGCGCGCCCGCGGCCCGCACCACCTCCGACAGCGGAGCCGCTGTCGCGGCCGTGCCCTCGGGCCCGAGTACGGCGAGGGTGGCGAGCGTGACAACGGTGTAGACGACCAGCGTAATCCCCAGCGCCAGCGGAACCGCGCGCCGGATCGTCCGGGCCGGATCCCGTACTTCTTCGCCCAGGGTCGCGATGCGCGCGTACCCGGCGAACGCGAAGAACAGCAGTCCGGCGGCCTGCAGAACACCGCCGGGGGTGATATCCGGACCCGGCTCCGGAGGAGCGGTCACGTGCCGGCCCGAGGTCACGGATACGGCGACGACAACGGCCAGGACGGCGAGCACGATCACGACGATGACCCGGGTGGCCCCCAGCGATTTCCGTACCCCGAGATAGTTCACACCGACCACCGCGGCCACGGCGGCGACACCGAAGGCGCGGGCGTACTCCGGCCATACGTAGAGGCCGGCGGTCAGCGCCATCGCCGCGCACGACGCGGTCTTGCCGACCACGAAAGACCAGCCGGCCAGGAACCCCCAGAAATCACCGAGGCGTTCGCGGCCGTAGACATAGGTGCCCCCCGATTCCGGATAGCGGGCCGCCAGCCGCGCCGAGGAGATCGCGTTGCAGTACGCGACGGCCGCGGCCGTTGCCAGCGCGATCATCACGCCGGAGCCGGCCGCGCGTGCCGCCGGGGCGAGCGCGGCGAAGATCCCGGCGCCGAGCATCGCGCCCAGGCCGATCACCACGGCGTCGGTGGTGCCCAGTCGCCGGGGCAACCGGTCGTGTGTGTGGTCGGCCGCAGTCACCGTCTGCCTTGATCGAGGTGGGTGTTGGTGTCCAGAACAGCAGCATCGCGCATTTCGCCGCGCCCCGCGACACGGGCCCGGTCGTGGGGCGCGGCCCGGTAGCCGCGGCCCCTGATTACGCTCGGTCACCATGAGCCTGGGTGAGGTGGCCGCCGACCTGTATGGTCTGGCGCCCGGCGAATTCGTCGCCGCGCGCACCGAACGGGCGCGTGCCGCCACCGCGGCCGGGGACCGTGAACTGGCGTCCGCGATCGGTGCGCTGCGGAAACCCACCGTGGCGGCGTGGACGGTGAACGCCCTGGTGCGCGCCGCGCCCGGCGAAGTGGAGGCACTGCTGGGGCTCGGCGAGAAATTGCGGACCGCGCAGCGAGAACTGTCCGGAGAGCAGTTGCGCCTGCTCACCCGGCAACGCCGCCAGGTCGTCGACGCCCTGACCGCACGCGCGCAGGAGGTGGCCGCCGAATCCGGGTATCCCGCCTCCGCCGCGGTGCTGCGCCAGGTGGGCGAGACGCTGACCGCCGCTCTCGCCGATCCGGCCGTCGCGGAGCGGGTACGGACCGCGACACTGGCGACGGCGGCCGCCTACTCGGGTTTCGGTCCGGTGGAACCGGATCTCGCCCTGGTGCGCGAGGAACCCGAATCGATTGCGGCGGCACCGCGACGGAAGTCGCGCGCGAAGCGCGCGCAGGAACCGGGAGAAGAAGATCCGGTTGCGGCCCGGGAGGCCGAGGAGCGCCGGCAGGACGAGCGGCTGCGGGCCGCCGAGAAACAGGCGCGCGCGGACCTCGACGCCGCCGAACAGGACGCTCGCCGGGCCGCCGACGAACTGCGCGGAACCGAATCCCGGGTCGGTGAACTCCGGGACGAACTGGCCGCCGCCGAGGACCGGCATCGCTTCGCCCGGCAGGCCGACAAGGCCGCGCGTGAGGCCGTCCGCGCGGCCACGACCGATTGGGAGCGGGCTCGGCGCCGACTGCACTGATTGCCGTTCGGCGTTTCTTGTCGGTGACGAAACCTGTTATGGGAGAAGATCTTCGCCGGTCTATAAGGGGTTCAATGCGTCGACGGTGATCTCATTCTTTCGATTCCGGGCCGGCTCCACGGTCGGCCGATACACGGCGGTCCCGCGCGATCACGGAGGCGGTCGCTACTGCGCCCGGGCAACGAAGCCGAGACCTGGTGGCTGCAGCAACCCGCCCGAGCGGATCGTTGCACGCGGGCATCATCGCGGGCCGCGGCGCCGGGCGGCCTCCGACAGTGGCAGGCCCATGACGACCGCGTCCCAGAGTTCGCCGTTGCGACGAGGGTAGTGCGCGCGTAATACGCCCTCGACCTCGAATCCGGCGCGGGCGTAGAGCGCGAGTGCCCGCGCATTGTGCGGCCACACCTGCAAGGCGATCTTGTGCGCGCCGTGTTCGCGGGACCAGTCGATCACCCGGGTCAGCAGGTCGCCACCCAGACCTCGGCCGCGTTGATCCGAGGTGAGCATCATGCCGAACTCGGTGACTCCGCGTCCGGTGAAGCGCACGGTGGCGGAGCCGCACACCATGCCGTCGATCTCGGCGACGAACACGCCGAATTTCTCGTCCGCGAGCGCGTCACGGAGCCGGGCGGCGGCCTCGGCTGTGTCCAGTGGGCCCTCCGCGCCGATCCAGCGGCCCTCCGCGGCCACCTTCGCGCGGATCTCGACGATCCGCGCGATATCGCCCGGACCGGCGGGGCGGACCGGGGAGCGGGGGCCGGAATCGGCGGTTGAGCGGTGTCGTGCGGTCACCGGGTCATCATCGCCGAGAACTCGCGGGGCGGACGAATGATTTCCACGTGGCGGGGTATGCCCGAGAGCCCGGAACCTACCGGGGAACGGTCCGCCGGGCTCGCGATTCATGCTACTTTTCGTTACACATATCCCGCCGGCAGTGTGGAGGTTCCGTGCCCGAGGGTACGTACGAAATGGTCGACTGGACGGCCGCACCGGGCAGTGAGGGCGGCGGCGCCGCCTGGGATCAGGTCGCGATCATGTCCGGTTCCGCCGGGCTGATCGCGCTGGTGCTGCTGTGGATCGGATATCTGCACCGCACCCGGCGGATCACCTGGCTGCAGCGCGTCGCCGACCGGCTCGGCCGGTTGCTCAACCGGCCCGGCTGGGTGGCGCTGCCGCTGGCGATGTTCCTCGCCACCATCCTGACCGCGCTGCTCGGCTTCATCTGGGACGTCAGCCTGCACATCGGCAACGGCCGCGATGAGGGTCCGCTGGCCAATCCGGCGCACTATTTCATCCTCGCGGGGCTTTTCTTCCTGTTCACAGCGGGAATGTCGGCGATCGTGCTGCCGCTCGACGAGAAGCCCGGCGCGGCGGCCGTGCGGATCACCCGCACCTGGTACGCCCCGGTCGGCGGCATCCTGCTGGCCGGGGCCGGGCTCTACGCGCTCATCGGGTTCCCGCTCGACGATGTCTGGCACCGGATCTTCGGCCAGGACGTCACCCTCTGGGGACCGACCCATCTGATGCTGATCGGAGGCGCGGGCCTGTCCCTGGTCGGAGTGCTGCTGCTGGAATTCGAGGGCAGCCACAACCGGCCGGATCCGGACCGCCCGGAGACGCGGCGGATGTGGCTGCTGCGCGCGTTCGCCTTCGGCGGCCTGCTCATCGGCCTGTCGGTGTTCCAGGTCGAATTCGATTTCGGAGTGGAGCAGTTCCGGCTGGTTCTGCAGCCGATGCTGATCGTGGCCGCCGCGTCGATCACGCTGGTCGCCGCCCGGCTGACCCTGGGCGCGGGTGGCACGCTGGTCGTGGTGGTGTTCGCCGCGGTCGTGCGCACGGTGGTCGCGGTTCTGGTCGGCGGCCCCCTCATCGATGCACCTCGTAATGTCTTCCCGCTCTATCTCGGGATCGCGGTGGTGGTGGAACTGCTGGCGCTGCTGCCCACCGACCGGCGGATCCTGTGGGGTGCCGGCTGCGGGCTGGTGGCCGCGACGGCCGGACTGTGGCTCGAATCGCTGTGGATCGGTGCGATGTTCGTCGACCCCTGGCCCGCGGCGATGTGGCCGGAACTGCTGGCGATGGCGATCCCGACCGGTATCGCCGGTGGTGTGATCGGTGCGATGCTGGCCACGGTGCTGCGCGGCGAACCGCTGCCCCGCCCGCCGGTGCGCCGGACCCTGGTCGCCGCGGCGGTGGTGGTCGTGGCCGCGGCGACCGCCAACGGCCTGATGATCGACGTTCCCGAGGATGCCCGGGCCGCCGTGGCGTTGACCGACGCCGGCGACCAGGGCGGCCGGATGGTGCACGCCGATATCCGGCTCACCCCCGGCGACCTGGTCGGCGAGGACCCCGAATGGATCCAGATCCTGGCCTGGCAGGGCGGCGTCGGCAGCGACAGCCCCGGCCGCGGTCTGGTGGTGGACCAGCTGCGGCGGGTCGAACCGGGGCATTACGTCACCACCAAACCCGTTCCCGTACACGGCTCCTGGAAGACCGTGCTGCGGATCCAGGACGGCCGGACGCAGACCGCGCTCCCGATCTTCATGGCCGCCGACCCCGGTATCGCCGCCGAGGAGGTCCCGGCGCTGGACAGCTTCACCCGCCCGTTCGTCGCGGAGATCACCGTGCTGCAGCGGGAACGGTCCTTCGACCATCCGGCCTGGCTGTTCGCCGCGGCGTCGCTGGTGGTGCTGGCCTGCAGCCTGATCCTGATCGCGGCATTGTCCTGGGGCGCGGCCCGGATCAACGACCGGTACCCGCATCGCGCGCCCGCGGCGGAAAGGGAACAGGCTCCGGTGCCATGACCGATCGATACGACGGCGTGGACATCCTCGCCGACCACTCGGTCCTGCTGGCGGTCCCCGCCTTTCTCCCGGCGTTCCTCATCGCCGGTGTCGTGATCGTCATCGCGGTGCGTGATCGCAGACGCGGTGACGATCCCGAGCCGAACGTGGACCCGGATGCCGAATCCGGTACCGACAAGGAGAATTGATCGATGTCCTCCCTGCCCCGGTCGCCCCTGGCCCGCCTCTGCCTTCCGATCCTCGCCGCCGGCCTGCTGGCCACCGGCTGTGCCGCGGCGGACGAGAAGTCCGCCGAGCGGCCGGCGTCCGCGGAAACCTCGCAGACCATGGAATCATTGCGTATCGAGGTGCGCCTCGCCGGCGGCACCGTGACACCGGTCGGCGAACGGCTGGAGGCCCGGGTGGGCCAGCCCATCGAGGTGCTCGTCGACAGTGATACCGCCGACGAACTGCATGTGCACGCCCACCCCGACCACACCTTCGCCGTCAGCCCCGGCGACGATCAGCGTTTCCGTTTCACCGTCGACATCCCGGGCCGGGTGGATATCGAGTTGCATCACGCCGAGCGCACGGTGGCGACCGTGCTCGTGCGCGAATGACACTGCTCGCCCACGGTCTGGGCGGCGCGAGTGATCTGCCGATCCCGTTGACCTATGCGCTGATCGGCGCCGCGTGGGCGCTGGCCTTCTCGTTCGCGGTGATCGCGTTCGCGTGGCGGGAACCGCGGCTGGACCCGCGGTCGGCGGGTATCGCGCTGCCACCCGCGGTTCGTACGGCGGCCGACTCCCCGGCCGTCCGTGCCGCGCTCGGGGTCGTAGGGGTGGCAGGTTTCGCGTTCGTCCTGGCGGTCGGCCTGTTCGGTCCGACGGACCCGGCACGCAACCCGGTGCCGGGCGTGGTCTACGTGTTCCTCTGGGTCGGTGTCATGGTCGCCTCCCTGGTCGTCGGGCCGGTGTGGAAAGCGCTGTCACCGGCCCGGGCACTGCACCGGCTGCTGTGCCGGGTCCGCGGACGCGCACCCGCGACCGGCCGCCGGCCCTATCCGCGGTCCTGGGGCCGGTGGCCGGCCGCGCTCGGACTGTTCACCTTCGTCTGGCTGGAACTGGCCTCACCCGAACCGGGTTCGGTCTTCGCGGTGACGGCCTGGTTGATCGGGTACCTGATCGTCACCCTCATCGGACTGCTCGTCTACGGCACCGCCTGGGCCGAGCACGCCGACCCCCTCGAGGTCTACAGCAGCCTGCTGGGCCGGCTGAGTCCGCTGGGACGGGACACGGGCGGCGCGCTCGTACTACGTTCGCCGCTGGCGAATCTCGCCGGGACGCCGGTGGGCCGGGGATCAGTGGCGGTCGCCGCGACTCTGCTGGGTTCCACCGCGTTCGACAGTTTTTCGATGTTCCCCTGGTGGCGGGAGGTGCTCGCCGAAACCGGGAGCGGCCCGGGGCGCACGCTGGTGAGCACCGCCGGCCTGCTGACCTTCGTCCTCGTGGTCGGGGTGAGCTTCCATCTCGCCGCCTCGGCCACCGGCGGGCTGCCGTTCGCCGAGCGAAAGCTGTTGCCCACCAGACTGGCCTACACGCTCACGCCCATTGTCGCCGGCTATGTGGTCGCCCACTATCTCACCTTCCTGGTGGAGAAGGGGCAGGCGACCGTGATCCTGTTCGCGGACCCGTTCGGCGCCGGATGGAATCTGTTCGGTCTCGCCGGCCGGGATGTCGCCTACGTCCTGTCCGCGCACCCGGGGCTGCTGGGTACCGTCAAAGTGCTGGCGGTGGTCCTCGGCCATATTCTCGCGGTCGCCGCCGCCCACGACCGGTGCCTGCGGCTGTTGCCGCCCGCGCACCGTCTCACCGGGCAACTGGCGCTCATGCTGCTGATGGTGGGGTTCACCTTCACCGGTCTGTATCTGCTGTTCGACGCCTGATCCGGACGGATCAGCCGGCGCCGCCGATCGCGAGCCGGTCATCGGGCACCAGATGAGTGATCGACAGGTCGCGGTGGGCGATCCCGGGGCCGTGCTCATGGATCGGGCGTAGCGCCTCGACGACATTCACGCAGGTCAGATGATCGGCGGGATGGAGCCCGTCGGTGAACCGGAACCGGACGTTGGCGGTACCCCGCGCGGTCCCGGTGGTCGTCACGAGTTGATAGCGCAGCGGCGCCCGGTCGGCGCCGGGCGCCGCCCAGATGGACCGGTAGCTCAGGGTGGGGCCGAGATCTCTTTCCACGACGACTTTTTCGACGGCTCCGTCGGCATCGGTGACCACCTCCACCGAGGACCGGTGGGTGGCGGCGGTGCCGGCCGCGCCGGCGAACACCGCGTCATCGAGGACTCGCAGACCGGCCGCGTAATAGCCGTCGACCGCGGCCGCCGCGGCGGCCGCGAGCGCGGTCTCGGTGGTGCCGATCCCGATATCGCGCACCGTATCCCACGGATAGACCCCCGAGACGCCGAAGTCGAGTTCCTCCACCAATTCGACGCGGCGGATATCGCGGGTCACCTCCGCCAGGGAACGCAGCATCCGGGCCGGAATGGTCGACTGGAACGCCCCGGTGGCGTGGAAGGTCGATGCACCGGCATGGCAGGCGTCGACGAGTTCGGCGGGCGGTACGTGGCCGTCCAGAGGTGCGGTGGACACCACATCGAAGCCGTCGCGCAGCAGTTGCGGGAGGACGATATCCGGTGCGGCGCCGGTGATCTCCGCGAAAGCGGGTACGTAGACCACGCATTCGGTTCCGACCGGCGGAGCCTGCGACGCCGGGGTGCACGCTGTCACCTCGAGATCGGCTCGCGCGGCGATGCGTTCGGCGATCCGGTCGGCGAGGAGGCCCGACCCCAGCACCGCGACAGCGAGAGCGGGTGAACTCATTCGGACTCCAGACGATAGTGCGGACTCGGATCCGGCATCACCACGCCGGGCGGCGCGGCGCACAACTCGGGAACCACGCTCAGCACGGCGGCGACCGAGATATCCGTGACGGCCGACCACTCGTTGTCGTCGGTGGTGTCGTCCGATTCGTTACGCAGCTCGATACCGCCGGGGCTGCCGTCGAGGGTGATCACATGGCCGCCGGACGCGCTGCGTGGATGATCCGGGCCCAGAAATCGCGCCGACGCCACATCGCCCAGCACGGCGTCGAAAGAGAAATGCTGCATCAGGGACCGAACACCTTGACGCCGACAACCTCGAACCGTGGTGATTCGAGAGCCGTGCGCAGGGCTCGTCCGCCGATGTCGCCTGGTCCCCAGATGATGAGCCGATATGGACGTGACACCCTCGTCTCCTTGCCGTTCGCGCACTTTGTAACACACCGGCGGGAGACAATGACCGGGAACAGCCGGGTCTTGTCGAACCTCCGAGAAATGCCGTGGCACCCACCCTGACCGAACTCGGTGAACTCGCGGTCCGCGCACTGCGGGCCGCCCGCCGGGCCGCCGCTGGCGACCCACCGTCCGGGTCACAGCGGACCCCAGGTGGTCGCGGTGCCGTCCCGGAACGCGGCGAACGAGGCGCCGAGTTCGCCGGTCGCGCTGCACATCACCTGGGTCCGGTTCTCGATATCGAGGGCATGGCGCAGGCTGGGGGCATCCACGGTCTGCCACATCGTTTCCTTCGTCATCCACACCGCGAGCGGGGAGTGCGCGGCGATCTCCTCGGCCTTGGCCACGGCCCGGTCGAGCAGGGCGCCGCTGTCGGTCACCTCGAGGATCAGCCCGATCCGCTCGGCCTCCGCGGCATCGAAGACCCGGCCGGTGAGCAGGAGCTCGGCCGAGCGTGCGGCGCCGACCAGCCGGGGCAGGTGATAGCTGGTGCCCATATCGCAGGCCGAGATCCCGTGCCGGATGAACACCGCCCCGAAGGTCGCCTCGGGTGCCGCGAAGCGGATATCACAGGCCAGAGCCAGTGCGAACCCGCCGCCGACCGCGGCGCCGTTCACCGCGGCGATCACCGGCTGGCGCAACCGGTGGATCTTCTCGAATGCCGAGGCCATCAGCTCCTGGGCCGCGTAGATCCGGGCCACCGGTGAGCGCACCGAATCCAGGAGCGCCGCGGCGGGGGTGGCGCCGGTGGCCGTGAAGTCCTGCGGCTCGGCCTTGAGATCGGCGCCCGCGCAGAATCCGGCGCCCGCCCCGGTGACGACCACCGCGCGGATCTCCGGTTTCCCGTTGATCTCGTCCAGAACCGTATGCAGTTCCGCGACGGTCTGGTTGTCGAGCGCGTTGCGCCGGTGCGGCCGGTCGATCGTCAGCACGGTCACACCCGAGGACAGGTGTTCTACGGTCAATTCGGTCACTGCCGTCTCCTTCCGGGGTAGTGGCTCAGCGGGCTACGGTGCCGCCGTCGACCAGGAATGTCTGACCGGTGATGAAACTGCCCGCGTCCGAACAGAGCAGCAGCGCGGTGCCCACCATCTCGTCGGGTTCGGCGATCCGGCCCAGCAGTGCGGCCCCGGCCATGGCCTCGATGAATTCCGGCGGATTCTTGCGCACCATATCGGTGTTCACCGCGCCCGGCGCCATGGCGTTCACCCGGATACCGTCCGCGGCGAATTCGGCGGCCATGGACCGGGTGAACGACAACAGCGCGGACTTACCCGCCGCGTACATCGACAGTGCGGGCGCGAACTGCATGGCCGCCACCGAACCGAAGTTGAGCACCGCCGCGTGTTCACTTGTTCGCAGGTAGGGCAGCGCGGCCTGGACCAGGAACAACGGACCTTCGACGTTCACCCCGAACGATTTGCGCACCGCCTCCGGATCCATACGTCCCAGTGGCTGCGCCAGCGCGTTCGCGGCGTTGTTGACCAGAATGTCGATCCCGCCGAAGGTATCGGCGGCGGTCTGTACCAGCGCCGACAGCGCCGCGACATCCCCGAGGTGCGTGGGCACACCGATCGCCTCGGCGCCCAGTTCACGCAGGCGGGCGGCGGCCTGCTCGCACGCCTCCGGTTTACGGCTCGCCACCACCACATTCGCGCCCGCGCAGGCGAACCCCTCGGCGATCGCGAGCCCGATACCGCGGGTCCCGCCGGTGATCACCGCCGTTCGCCCGCTCAGATCGAACAACGCCTGGAAGGTGTCCCTGTTCACTGGCCAACCTCTCGATCCGCGGGCAGCGTCGCCCGCTCGGAAACCGCGCGGCCCGTGCCACGGGCCGCAGCCAGTTGTACCAATTCCGGCGGCGCCGCGGAGCACCGGTGGAGCGTGGACGGTACCGGTGTCGCGGGGCGGGTTCCGCACCCGGTTTGACATCCGCGTGTTTGACATCCCGATTCCCGGGAATGCCGGACGCACACTGTTTCTCGACACATGGGAATTGCCATGATCATCGTTCTAGGGCTTGTCCTCGCCGTCGCGGCACTCGCCGCCGGAGTGGCCGGAGTCGCGGCCAACACCAGCGATACCAACAAGCTGACCAGTGATTTCTCGGTATTCGACTACCAGTTCTCCGGTACCACCGGCGAGCTGTTCCTGATCGGCGTCGTTATCGGCGTGGTCGGCGGGCTGGGCGCGGGGATGGTGGCGGCAGGCGCCCTGCGGTCCACCCGTACCGGACTGGCGACGCGCCGGGAGCTGCGGCAGTCCCGTCGTGAGGCGGCCGCGGCACAAAAGGATCTCGCCAAAGCGCAGGTTCCACCGAAGAAATCCCCGGCGGCAACCCCTGCCACGGCACCGACCTGGTCGATCAACCGCTTCCTGCCCAAACCGGGCAAACGCGGGGCCGCGGCGAAATAGCCGCGAACCCGCGAACCCGCGCCCTCCTACCGAATCCCGCTCCATCCAAGTAAGGACCTGATCATGATTGTTCTCGGACTCGTTCTGCTCATCGTCGGCTTTCTGCTCAATATCGGGCTGCTCACCACCGTCGGCATCATCCTGCTGCTCATCGGCGCGGTGCTCGCGATCGCCGGTTCGGTCGGCCGCCCCATCGGCAGCCGTCGCCACTATTACTGACCCGGTCGAGGCGCCGGGGGTGGCCCTTGGGGCC
>NZ_JBEZYU010000043.1:0-49330 GCF_040638875.1 Nocardia sp. NPDC024068
CGAGGCGGCGCAGCCGCGAGTCTCGAGGGCTGACAGCAGACGCTTCGGGGGCCGAACCCCGCGCGCGCCAGCGCGCCAATAAACACAGCACCTTGGCGGGTGAGGTCACCTTCTCGCCTTGGCGGGTGAGGTCACCTGCCTCAGCTTGGCGAGCGGGGTCACCTCCTCACCTTGGCTGGCAAGGTCACCTCCCCACCTTCACAAACAAGCCCGCTCCAACACCTGAGTAGGTTCCGCGACCATGTAAGTGCTCAAAGGCCGCAACCCATGGCTTGTGCGCGCACATCGCATGCCATTCCAGAACCGGGCGCGCCCCACCCAACAGATGCGACCGTCGGGA
Organism: Nocardia sp. NPDC024068; assembly: GCF_040638875.1. Lineage (NCBI taxonomy): Bacteria > Bacillati > Actinomycetota > Actinomycetes > Mycobacteriales > Nocardiaceae > Nocardia > Nocardia sp. NPDC024068. The sequence goes on from NZ_JBEZYU010000043.1 coordinate 341, forward strand.
GCAGGTGGTCTGGGTGCCGGATTATGTGGGAGTGAGAATTCCGGACCCGAGGGGGAGGGCCCGGACCCATTCGCGGCCCATCGTGGCCGGTTTGATTTCTCCGGAGGCGTCGTGGCGGCCGTGCTCGCCGATCTGCACGGCGCCGCGGGCGGTGAGTTTCGCGGCGGCGATCTCCCCGCCGCGGTTGAAGGTGCTGTCGTAGACCGAATCGCCCAGCCCGAATACGGCGAACCGCAGACCGGTGAGATCGGGGCGTCCGGCGTCGAGTGCCTCGAAGAAGGGTTCGGCGCCCGTGGGGAGGTCGCCCTCCCCGTAAGTGGAGCACACCACGATATGGAAGGTCGCCGGATCCAGTTCGCCGGGATCGAATTCGGACATATCGACGACCGTGACCTCGTGGCCGGACAATTCGTCGGCCATACCCTCCGCCACCTTCTCCGCCGTGCCCATTTCCGAGCCGAACAGGACGACAACGCGCACCGTGCCTACTCCTTCCGTGCAAACTTTGGTGAGGCAATCCTAACTTACGGCTTCGCGGGGGCGGTGGGCCACGGTGGCGTCGTTCCGGTCCAGCAGGCTGAAGTATTTGCGGAGCATCAGTCCGGCGGTGGCCGCCAGGCCCGCGGTGAGCCCCCACCACACCCCGGCGGCGCCCAGCCCGGCCGGGAAGGCGAGCAGTATCGCGGTGGGCAGTCCGACCACCCAGTAGCCCACCAGGGACAAACGGAAACCGGCGCCGGTGGCCTGCAGGCCACGCAGCAGCCCGGTGCCGATGTTCTGGGCGCCGTCGAAGAACTGCAGCACGATCCCGATGAGCAGTAGCGTGCGTGCCGCCTCGACGGTCTCGGTATCGGCGAGATCGAGGAAGGGCCGCAGCACCAGGTCGGGGGCGAAGGCGTAGGCCAGGCCGGTCACCGCCGCGACCACCGCGGCGAACCGCAGCGACAACCACGCCAGCCCGCGGGCGGATGCGGTCTCGTCGCGGGCGACGCTGTGGCTGACGAGCACCGAGGCGCCGTGCGAGATACCGATGGCGACCTGGAAGACGATGTAGATCACCTGATACACCACATTGTGGGCGGCCAGCGCGGCCGGGCCCAGCGCGCCCATCACCAGTGCGAGCACCGAGAACATCCCGGCCTCGGAGCCGTAGGTGAGGGCGATGGGCGTACCCAGCCGCAGTTCGGCCAGCACCGTCCGCTTCCGCACCGGCAGTGGGCGGACGGGGAGGGTGCGCCCGAGTTCGGCGTCGCGGCGCACCATCATCCAGAACACCGCGAACATCAGCAGGAAGACCAGTGAGGTCGCGACACCGATGCCGGTGAGGCCCAGGGCCGGCAGACCGGCCCAGCCGTGCATGAGTGCCAGCGCGAGCACCAGGTTGACCGCGATGGATCCGAGGGTCACCGGGAGCAGGGCCTGCGGTCGCCGCATACCGACCGTGTACTGGCGCAGCACCTGGAACCACAGACAGGGCAGCAGTCCGGGGGCCAGTGCCACCATCAGCGGCCGGGCATCCGCCAGCACCCCGGCGTCCTGACCGAGCCATTGCAGTGACCAGCCCAGCCCGACCAGGAGCAAACCGCCCAGCAGACCCGCCGCGGTGGCGATGAGGAAACTCGACCGGACCACGTCGCGGACTTCGTGGTCGGGATCGGTACCGCGTTTCTCGGCGGCGCCCACCGCGCTCGCGATCTGGTTACCGCTGCCGGTGATCAGGCCGACGCACATGGTCCGGATCTGATTGAACAGCACCAGCGCCAGCCCCCCTGCCGCTACCGCACGCACCCCCAGGCTGCCCATCAGGGCGATATTGGTGGTCGACACCGCGACCTGGGCGAGTTGGGTGAGGGCGATGGGAGCGGACAGGGCGGCGAGCCGCCGAATATCCGAGGCGGCGGGCCGCCTGGTGCCGGGGGCGGCGGTGGGCCGCTCGCCGGGACGGTTTCGCGAGGGGGGTGTGCTGATCACCGGGCCCGCACCATAGTGTCCGAATCCTCCGTCTGTTCGTCGTGGTCGTGGCGGCCGGCGGTCCGGGCTGTCCGGACCGCGCGGGGGGTTCCGGAATCGGTATTGCCCAGAACCGCGGCGCCAACCGGATGAGTTCCGCGGCCCGCGGGAGCATAACGGTTCAGCATGGCGTGGACCTCGCGTTCGGCCGTCGTGTCGAGCAGTTCCCGCGCCGCCATCCAGTCGTCGTCGAATACGGTGTCGAGGTATTTCTCGCCGCCGTCGCAGACGATCGTGACCACCGTGGACCCGGGCGGGAACTCCTCGAGCCTGGTCAGCGCCGCGTGCACGGATCCACCGGCCGATCCGCCCAGCATCAGGCCGAGCTGGCGCGAGACCGCGCGGCAGGTCGCGAACGCATCCCGGTCGGTGACCTTCACCCCTTCGTCGAGGAGGTCGTAGTCCACCGCGGTGCCGATGGTGGCGCCCGGTGGGGTACCGGTTCCCGACTGCCAGTACGGCCCACCCGCGCCGCCGAAAGCGATCGAGCCGACCGGTTCCACTCCGACCACCCGCGGGACGCAGCCCAGCTGGCGCAGCCGGGTCGCGGTGCCGAACAGCGATCCACCGGTGCCGACCGCGGACAGCAGAATATCCACCCGGTCCACTTCGGCGAGCAATTCGTCGGCCACGGCGTAATACCCGACGGCATTGGCGTCGTTGTTGTGCTGTTCGGTGAAATACGCGTCGGGATCATCGGCCGCCATGGCCTCGGCATGGTCCTCGCGGGCGGATGTGGCGAGTGTGTCGTCGCCGTCATCGGCGACGAACACCAGTTCGGCCCCCATTGCCTGCATGGCCCGCAATTTATCCTTGCTCGCGTGATGGTCGACCACCGCGGTGAATCGATAGCCGCGTTCGGCGGCCACCACCGCCAGGCCGAGCCCGGTATTTCCGGAGGTGGATTCGATGATATGCCCACCCGCGCCGAGCAATCCCCGGCGCTCTGCGTCCAAGACCATTTCGTGAGCCATTCGTATCTTGGCGGCGCCGGTCGGATTGAATTGCTCGAGTTTCAGTAATAATCGGGTGCCGGACGCGGTGGCCGCCAATTCGAAGAGCGGGGTGCGGCCGATCAGGTCCGTGACACGGGTGACGAGGGGCATGGCGGATCTCCTGGGCATCGATGGCGGGCAGTGCATGAGGCCGGGCCGGTGGCCTCATCGACAGGGGTGATCGAGTGCCCAGCGATACCGGCCGTCCGGAGTTTCGGACAGCACCACCTTCGGTGGGAGAGGTAATTCGTGAAAGGGCGATTCGTTGGAATCCATCTGGTAACCGGCGGTATTGGGGTAGACCAGCAGATCGCCGTCGGCGGCGGGCCGCGGCAGCGGTATCCGGCGCCAGCTGAGCATGTCGGATTCGAGGCAGGTGGCGGCGCCCACCACCGTGGGCGTCGGAGTGCCTGGCCCCTCGGGCCAGAGCACGGGGTCGGGCAGGTATTCGCTGCCGAACCACTGCTCCGACAGGCTCAGGCTGGAGCCGTCGACCGTCAGGATCCGGTAGGGCCGACCGTGTTCGTGGCGGGTTTTGGCGCCCTGTACCCGGAACACCGTGCTGCCGGCCCGGTCGAGCAGGGCGCGGCCGGGCTCGATCGCCAGGGTCGTCCCGCTGCGCCGCAACCGGCCCGCCAGATCATCGCTGTGCAGGATCGCGGCCAGCATCGCCGGACCCGGTTCGGGAAAGGCGTAGGGGTAATACGACTCGAACGTGCGGCCGGAATGGAACCACCGGCGGTTGACGCGCGCGCGGAAGTCCGACCAGTCGGCCGCGGATACATAATCCACCCCGAATCCGCCGCCGATGGACACAGTCGTGGCGGGATGTCCCTGGGTGCGGGCGGCCAGGCAGCGCCGGAGCAGCTGCCCGGCCAATTCGGCCCGGGGTTCGGCATCATAGCCGGAGAGATGAAAACTGAACCCCTCCAACGATATGGAGGGAAATTCGGCCGCCGCGGCGACCGCGCGATCGAGTTCGCCGTCCGTCATTCCGAACCGGCTGGCCGACGCCGCCGGTAACGCCCGGAGCAGAATCCGCACCGGAATATCCAGCGCGGCCAGTCGTTCCAGTTCGCCGAGACTGTCCACCGCGATCAAGCAGCCGTGCCGTGCGGCCAGCCAGTGCAGTTCCCCGGATTTCTCGGGACCGGTCACCATGAGCTCCGGACCGGTGACGCCCTGGCTCAGGGCGGCGACGAGTTCGCCGGTGCTCGCGATATCGATTCCGGCGCCCGCCGTGGCGCAGGCGCGGGCGACGCAGGCGGCTTTGTTCGCTTTCTTGCCGTAGTAGACGGCACCGGTTACCCCGCTCCGGGTGAATACCTCCTGGAATTCGCGGATATTGGCCGCCACCCGTGGCGGATACATGAGATGGAAGGGGCCGCCCACCGCGAACGCGATATCGCCGAGAATCCGCGGATCGCCGAGAATCCCCTGTTCCCAGGGGTCGCGGTGGGCGGGCACCGGTGCGGCTACGGTATCGGCGTATCCCTCGGGTGGTTCGGTACCGGTACCGGCGGGGGTGTCGGCTCCGGTCAATCCCATAGCGCCACCTCGGTCCCGCGGCCCTCGGCGATGGCGCGTTCGGCCAGGGCGTGCGCGACCGCGATATCGGTGAGCACCAGGCCGCTGTTGTAGACGAAGATCCGTTCGTCCTGACGCCGGCGGGCATCGGCACGGCGACTCAGGATCTGCGGCAGTTCGGCGTCCACCCACCGCAGCCCACCGTGCTCGTCGGCCATATCGGTGCCGGTCAGCGCCATCTGCTCGGCGCTGGTGGCGACCACGCGGTCGGCGTCGCGCAGGGTCGAGGGGGCGAGACCGTACCCCACCAGCACCACCACCGAGCCGGGTTTGAGGTGTTCGGATTCGATCGCGACCTCGGTGCCCGGTCCGGCGGTCGCCAGGACGACATCGGCGCCGCGGGCCGCATCGTAGGGATCGTCCACGGTGTCGAGCAGAGCGTGCGGCGCGTACTCGGCGAGCTGCCGGTGCACCGCCTCGATACCCTCGGGATGAGTGCCGTAGAGCATCAGTTTGCGCAACTGCGGATTGGCGGCCAGCAGATGCGGCAGCGCGTTGCGGCCCTGGGTGCCGGTGCCGATGAGCAGCGCGGTATCCGCGTCACGGCACAGTGTTTCGCGGACCAGCAGCGCCGATACCGCGGGGGTGCGCAGGGCGCCCACCCGGGAGCAGTCCATCATGGCGATCGGCGCGCCCGTGGTGTCGTCGTAGAGCGTGATGGTGGTGTAGTAGCGCTTGGTGGTGCGGTCGTGACCGGGGTCGAACTTGTAGGAACTCTTCATGGCGACCACCCGGCGCCGCCCGTCCCGGCCGAGCATCGCGTAGGCGACCGACCAGCCGTCCGGGTTGGCGACGCTGAGTTTGCGCGGGTTGTCGGAATCTCCCGCCGCCAGTGCGATATAGGCCTCTTCGACCGCCCGGACCACGTCGGCCGGAGCCACCGGGACATCGGCCAGGTCGCTGCGGCTCAGGACACGCAGGGGGGTCGCTCGGTCACGTGTGCTCAACGGATCCTCGATCATCTGCTGCACCGTTCCGCTCTTCCCGCACCCGGTGCGACGCCGGTGGCGCGAAGGGTGCGACGATCTGCTGACCGTATCCATTCTCCTCGGATTCGGCTGCGCGGCGACGGCGTTCGGGTAACCGGATATTCACTCGTTTCAGCCAGCGGTCGGTGCCGTCGTAGCGGGCGGTGAACGGGACGCGGCCGTGGACCGCTACATCGTTGTCCATCAGCAGCAGCTCACCGGGCCGCAAGGTGGCCAGGACACAGACACTTTCGAGTTCGCGTTCCAGGTGCGCGTAGGCCGCTCGGAAGTCCGGACCGGCATCGTCGAGCGGGGTATATGCCGGGTCGTACCGCAGCGTGAGCGCGTCGTGCGCGGTTTCGCCGCCGGCGTTCCACAGGGTGGGTACGGGGACGGCGGTGGCGCGGTCGAAATCCGATCCGTAGGACACATCCGGCAGGATCGGCAGCGTGGGTGTGCACAGCACGTCCCGCTGGACCTGCGAGAGGCGCGCCCGGCGTACCGAGGACACGGTGGTACCCACCCGGTCGGGATTGCGCAGGCAGCCCAGCATCAGCAGATTCGCCCGCTGCGGGTGGAACGCGTCCTCGGTGTGCGGGCTGAGCAGCACGGTGCTGCTGGCCCCGGACTGTTCGAATTCGTGCCCGGCGGCCGGCACGATGTTGTTGATCAGTCGGCCGTCCTGCTGGCCGGCCCAGCCGAACGGTTCACCGGCCGCCGCGGCGAGCAGCAGCATGGCGATATCCCATTCGAACGAGCAGCCCGGCCGGTCCGGGTCCGCGCTCCAGGCGGTCGCGGTCTCCCAATCCGGTGGAGTGGGACCGATCTCGTCGTCGGTCAAAGGCAGCCTGCTCAGGACACAGGCACCGGCGGGAGTGGCCGGTGGCCGGACGGCGGTACGTATCTCGGCGGGGAGGTCGGCGGCCCGGGCCTCGATCAGGGCCGGCAGCGCCGGATCGGCGAGGCTGCGTCCGCCGGTCCGGGTGGCCGAGGTGTTCAGTGTGAGTGCGATCTCAGCGGCCAGTTCACGTACCGCGCGTCCGGCGGTCTCGGGTAACTCACGGTGCTCGATATCTTCGATGCTCGGTGGTTGAAGCGTCTTACGTTCGGAGAGAACGCTTTTCACCAATGTTTCCCTTCTCGGATTCATGTTCTGAGTACCGTGCTGACGAGTTGGAATGCGAAGTTAGTGCGTCGGCCGCGTCCAGGCAAGGGTTACCTAACTACGGCGTGTGATAGCGATTCGATATAACACACTCAAAGTACAGGTGGGCGGGCACGTGACCATCCGGCGAGTGCGCCGCGATGAGACGCAGAACACGGTAAGGCTAGCCTGTCCTAGCGGCCAAATCGGGTCGGCGCGCCGCAGGTCGAGAGTGTCCGCGCCGCAACGAATTACGACCGCGCCGAGGCGCGTCGTACCGGCCTACAGACTGTTGGCGAGCAGGGCGTACTGGGCGGAGACCTTCTGTTCGATCTCCGTTTCGTCATCACTGGAGACGACGCCCACATACCGCTTGTAGGGAACGAAGCACCGGTACCGGTACTGGCGCTGCGGATCGCCTTTCTCGTTGAGCTCCAGGCATTTCGCGCCCGGAATATCCGCAGGGGTGGGCATGGGGCCGTACACAGCGCCCGCCGATTCGATGAAACCGTCCACCAGGACCGGTGCGCCCGCCGGATCACGGACCCGGGCCACCGAGCTTCCGTCGGCGTAGGCGGTGCTCTCGAAACCGGACGCCTCCAGCAGCCGGGTCCGGGCGACCTGATCGTCGGCATCGTGGATCAGATAGTTCGGCCCGTAGACCGCGAACCGGTCCGGATCGGGTGTCTGACCCTCCCGATCGGCGACCGCCACCCGGGCCAGCAGGTTCTCCGGATCTACCGGGAGATCGGCGATATCGGCGGTGGGAGTGGGCCGGAACCGGTCCAGCCGATCCAGCTGTGCGGTGAGTGTTTTGTCCACCCACGACACCAGATCGGCGCTATCGGCCTTCGGGCGCTGGACGAACAAGGAGATCACGAATTCCTCATGGGCGAGGAAGGCGCCGATATTGGCGACACCCGGCCGCCAGTGCACCAGTGCGCCGGGAAACTTCGCCGACTTCAGCGGCCGGTTCTGCGGCGAGACCGCGATATCGGCGGCCTCCAGCTCGGTCGCGGCCCTACCCGCGCTCGCGCTATCCGGAAAACGCAACGCCACCAGTGTGATCGCGGTGGCATCGGGATTCGGGCGCGTCCCGCCCTCCGGATCGTCGCGGTCGGCGCCGCTGGCCATATAGCCGACCAGCATCTTGCGGTTCTTCAGGATCGGCTCGGAGACATTGGCCAGGAAATCGATCGCGGTGGCCGTATCCGGCAGCACCTTGGACCCCCGGCCGAATTTCAGCGACGGATCGACCTGGCTGCTGGTCGCCACGGCCTCCGACATCCGGATGCCCTCCAGCATCGGGCCGTGCTCACCCGCTTCCTGCGGATAGCTGAACCGGTCGACCGGGAAATCGCCGACCGCGAGCGTCCGCACGTCGATTTCCCCCGGCACCGGGCTACCGGCTACGGAACCACACGCGGTCAGGCCTGCCACCAGGAGGGCGATAACCGCGGTGACGGTGGTGGCGCGCGATATCCGAACCATGGGCCGGCCCCTCGTTCCGATCGAAGCTGCGCTGTCGAAGTTACCCGACGCGGTCTGATCTCGGGGAGGCCTGCTCCGGCTCGTGCCATACCCTGGTCTGGTGGCAGACAACCCCAGGCGCACCCGCGGCGAGGGCTGATCCGAATGCGGGACCAGCAGGTCGAGGTCGTGCCCGGGCCGCATGCCGCGGCGCGGGTCGCGGGCGCGGTGGTGCTGGTGGCACATAGGGGACAGGGCAGGCCCACCGAGGACGCCCCGGCGATGCGGGCCCTGGTTTCCCTCGCGGAACTGGTGCACGAGGCCACCGCACGGCAACCCGAGGAGCCCGGCGCTCTCATCGCTCGCGCGGTGACCAGATGGCTCATGGCCCAGGCCGATCGGACCGGCCGGGGCGCGCCGGTCGATTTCGGCATCCTGTCCGCGGCGGGCCCGGGCCGGGTGGCGATCTTCCTGCACGGCGGGATCACCGCGATGGTGGACGGCGACCGGACGGAGTACTTCCACGGCCGCGACGCGGTGTTCACGGTGGACCGCGCCGCGGTGCTGCCCGCGCGTGCGGTCGCGCTCTTCGTCGACGACGCCGCCCCTGGCTCCGACGACGCCGCCCCTGGCTCCGACGACGCCGCCCCTGGCTCCGACGACACCGCATCGGGGGACGCGCTGCCCGAGTTGCCGCGGACCCGTGGGATCGGCCGGCTGGTGGAAGGTATCGCCGAGGCCGCGGCGGTGATCGCCTGGTCCCCGGCCGCCCGCATCGCGCAGACCCCGGATCCGGCCGGACCGGGTGTCTCGCTCGGCAAGAAGGCGCCGCTGGACGCATCCGGTTCCGCCGCGGCGACGACCTCGGCCGGTGCCCTGGAAACCGCCGAGATTCCGCGAGCCCCGGCCACCCGGGAATTGCCACGAACCCCTGAACCGCCACGAACCCCTGAACCGCCACGAACCCCTGAACCGCCGCGGGCCTCGGAACCGCCGCGGGCCTCGGAAACGCCTCGATCGAGTCCGGCGCCGCCGATGATCCCGGACGAGATCCCGACCGCGGCCGCCGCGCCCATGCTGGACAGCGTGGAACTCTCGCAGCGCGGCGACGCCGCCGAAACGGCCGCGGCCGGGCGCGAACCCACCGGAGGATCGCGGACACCGGCACCGGTCACCGACCCGCATCACGCCGAGACCGAGATCAGCGGTCGGCAGCGGGCGGGAGATCCGGCGAGCCGGCCACCGGTGCTCGGCGAGTTCGACGAGACATCGGAATCGCGCCCGCGCCACGGCGATCCGCTCGCACGCCCGTTGCCCGCGCACCCCACACCCCGAGTGGACCTGCCGGTATCACCGGGCACCCCGCTACACGGGCCGCCGGAGCGTCACGTACCGCCGCTGGACGCGGAACTGCGCCGCCGCACCGAGGCCACCGCGAAGGGCGCCGCGCTCACGGTGAAGGTCATGGGGTTCAAATGCGCGCGGGCCCATCCCACCGATCCCCGCGCCGCCTTCTGCAGTGTCTGCGGTATGCCGGTGGACCAGACCCAGCCGCTCATCGAGGTGGTGCGGCCGCCGCTGGGCATCCTGGTTCTCGACGACGGCGCGACGTATCTGCTCGACACCGACTCCGTACTGGGTCGCGATCCGGAGGGCTCGGACCAGGCGCGGCGTGGGCTGACCCCGCTGCAGGTCGTCGACAACTCCGGCGGAATGTCACGCGCCCACGCGGAACTGCTGCTGGTCAACTGGGATGTGACGTTGGTGGACCGGGGATCCACCAACGGCACCCGCACCCGCGCCACCGGCTACCGCGACTGGGTCCGGGTGCCGCCGTATCAGCCGGTGGTCCTGGTCCCGGGCACCGAGATCCTCATCGGGCAGCGGATGTTGCGCTACGAATCCGCGGCGCCGCCGCCCTTCGGATCCTGAGCGCGGCCTATTCGTACCGGGCGCTGCACGTGTCCTCGCCGCCCAGCACCCCCGCCCGGAAGGCATCCACCCGGGAGAACCCGCTCGGCACCGTTTTACCCTCGACATCGCTGGCCGCCAGCCCGTCGGTGAGCAGACCGGACACCGCTTCGTCCAGATCGCCCGCCGCCAGGGTGATATCGCCCTGGGAACGGCCCGGTTGCGCCAGTTCACCGGTGGCCACACCGGACAGGCACGCGGCCCGCAGGCCTGTTTTCGCGCCGACCAGATCCTGGTCGCGGTTCTTCTGCACCGACAGGGTGTAGCGGGAGATGAAAACGACGTAGCCGTTGTAGTCGCCGGTGACCTTCACGGGTAAGGGGACATCGGAATCGTCGGCGGCGGTGCCGCGTTCGGCGAGCCCTTCGACATTGGTGGCGATGGTGTTGCTCGCCGGGCAGTAGGTCACCGGTTCGGTGGAGACACCGTCACGGCATTCGACTTCCGCGCCCTCGTAGGAGTACGTCGGCTCGTTCTCGGTCGGCAGGATCACCGCCAGCGCCTTGCCCAACTCCACCAGACTCTGCTGGGTGATCTCGAATTCCCCCGAGGCGCCGTCGAAACTCTGCGGCAGATCGCCGCGGCGCTGTTCGATCTCCTCCATATCGATGCCCTTGCAGCCCTTGGCGCCGTCGGTGAAACCGACCTGTACCGCGGTCACCCGCTCGAAGGCCGAACCGTGCACACTCTCCGGGTCGTCGGGATCGGAATCACGGATCGCCACGGTCGCCGCGAGTACCGAATTGAGCCCGTCGGAGGTATTGACGGTGAAGTAGTCCGACCTGCCCTCCGCCACCCAGCGCATATACGCGCCGGCGAAGCAGTCGGCCTGCTGTTCCTTGACGATCACCGGATCGTCGTCGCCGACGATATCGGCGTTGTTCTGGATCGCGTGCCCGTACTCGTGGGCGATCACCATCACCACCGCCATCTGCCCGAAGGTGTCGGCCATGGTGGGCAGCAGCAGTTCGCGGTCCCAGCCGATCGAGTTGTCGAGCCGGCAGTAGGCGGCGTTGACCATGCGGTAGGTCGATTCGGTACAGAACTCCACCGAATCCTTGCGGGAATCGCGGGCGCTCCAGGAGATGAGCTTCTGCACCGGTTCGAAGTCGCCCTCGAACTCGGCGTCGTAGTGCTCGCTCCAATACGCCTCGACATCGGTCACGGCGCTCAGCGCCAGGGTGTCGATCTCGCCGCCGTCACCGTTGCGCGCGCTCAACGCCGGTGGTGGCGCGTCCTCGCGCGGACCGCTGGGACCGCTCGTCGTGGGCAGCCCGGCGACCTGGAAGGGGTTGTCGTAGATGGAGACCGCCCGGCCGTCGACCGACCGCGTGCACCCGGTGACCAGCAACAGCGCGCATATCGCCGTCACAGCCACGGCCACGGCCCGAAATCTCGGCATGGATCCTCCCCCAATTCGGCCGATACGGTGCTGGCATTTTTCCCGCCGGAACGGGGAAAGTCGCCCCTCAGCGGGGGCACCTCCGATGCCCGGGTAATGGAATAGTATCCGCTGCATGTCTGCACCGGGGGTGCGCACCATCACGGTGCGCCATGATGGAACCGAACGTGTCTTCGATTCGAGTCAGCAGATCACCCTGGGCCGTGCGCCCGAGGTGACGCTGTTCGTCGACAGTCCGCTGGTCTCGCGGGTACACGCGACGCTCGCCTGGCAGTCGGGAGCCTGGGTGCTCACCGACAACGGCAGTACCAACGGGGTGTTCGTCGACGCGCGCCGGGTAGGACGGCCCGTGCCGATCGACCGGCCGACCCAAGTCAGGCTCGGTGACGCGATCAGCGGCCCGCTGCTCTGGCTGGTTCCATCGGGGGTCCCGCAGCCGCAGCCGCAGCACCAGCCGCAGCCGCAGCACCAGCCACAGCTGCAGCCACAGCACCAGCCGCCGCCGCAGCAGCACCAGCAGCGGCCGTCGCAGCAACTGCCGCGGAACCCGCCCCCACCGCAGCAGCGCCCACCCGCTCCACCGAATCGTCCGCCGTCCGGTGCGCAGCCGCAGGTCCCGCCCCGGGGATCCGCGTCGGGACCCATCCCGAACACTCCCCACCCCACTCCGCATCAACCGCACCCGCAGTGGACCCCGCCGCGCGGGCAGCAGCCGCCGCCCGCCGGTACCGGGCCGGCGGTCGAACAGCCGCTCCAGCCCGCCAACGTGAACATGACCGCCAAGGCGAGTGTGGCGGCGGTCCCGCCGGTGCGCCACCGCGCCACGGAAGGTCCGGTGGCGCGCGCGGACCGGCTGCCGCCGGGTGGTCTGACCATCGGCCGTACCTCCGACAACCAGATCGTCGTCAACGATCCGCTGGCCTCCCGGAGACACGCGCGGCTCATCGGCGGCGCGGAGGGACTGGTCCTCGAGGACTTCGGATCGGCCAACGGAACCTTCGTCAACGGTGTCCGTCAGCAGCGCACGGTGCTGCGGGAACGCGACATCATCACCATCGGCAACATCGACTTCGAAGTGCAGCAGGGCACACTGGTGCACCGGCAGCGGCCCGTCGCCGAACAGGGCCTGGGCGTGCACGGGATCGGCTTCACGGTCGAGGGCAACAAACAACTGCTGGTCGATGTCAACATGCAGGCCGCCCGCGGCACCCTGACGGCGCTGATCGGCCCGTCCGGCGCCGGTAAATCCACGCTGTCCAGGCTGATCGCGGGTAGTACCCAGCCCTCCAGCGGTGTGGTGACCTTCGAAGGCCACGATCTGCACGCCGAATACCAGGCGCTGCGTTCCCGGATCGGCATGGTCCCGCAGGACGATGTGCTGCATCGTCAGCTCACGGTCCGGCAGGCACTCGGATTCGCGGCCGAGCTGCGGCTGCCGCCCGACTCGTCCAAGGCCGATCGCCAGCAGGTCATCGACGGTGTGCTGCGCGAACTCTCACTGACCGAGCACGCCGACACCCGGGTGGACCGGCTGTCGGGCGGGCAGCGCAAACGCGCGTCGGTGGCGCTGGAACTACTGACCGGTCCGTCGCTGCTGATCCTCGACGAACCGACGTCCGGTCTGGATCCCGCACTGGACCGGCAGGTCATGATGATGCTGCGCGAGCTCGCCGACGCCGGCCGTGTGGTGATCGTGGTGACCCATTCGGTCGCCTGCCTCGATATGTGCGACCAGGTGGTACTGCTGGCACCCGGTGGTAAAACCGCGTACGCCGGCAACCCGGCCGGGGTGGAATCCGCGCTGGGCACCAGTGATTGGGCCAGGATCTTCGCCGATGTGGCGGCCAACCCCGACGCCGCGTTCGCGCACTTCCGATCCCGGCAGGCCGCGCTGCCACCGCCACCGCCGCCCGCGGCGCAGCAGGGCGGAACCGGCTCGCCGCCGCAATCGGGTGCCTGGAAGCAGTTCTCGACGCTGGCCCGGCGCCAGATCCGGCTGATCCTGGCCGACCGCGGCTACCTCTCCTTCCTCGTCCTGCTGCCGTTCGTGCTCGGCGGGCTGTCGCTCGTGGTGCCGGGACAATACGGATTCTCGAAACCACCGCTGACCCAGGCCGACGACGGCAGCTTCATTCGCGCCGGCAGCTCCGAGCCGCAGCAGCTGCTGGTGGTGCTCATCCTCGGCGCCTGCTTCATGGGCGCCACTCTCTCGGTGCGCGATCTGGTCGGGGAACGCACGATCTTCCAGCGGGAACGGGCGGTCGGGTTGCGGCCCGGGGCCTACCTCACCGCCAAGGTCGTGATCTTCGGGCTGGCCGTATTACTGCAGTCGGCGGTCATGATCGGTTTCGTGCTGCTGGGCAAGAAACGGCCGGAGGAGGGTTCGGTGCTGGCCGTGGGCGGCGCCGAGCTCTATCTCGATATCGCGGCCACCGCGGTCGCCTGCGTGGTGTTCGGGCTGCTGCTGTCGAGCCTGGCCAAATCGAGCGAACAGGTGATGCCGCTGCTGGTGGTGGCGATCATGGGCCTGCTCGTCATGGCCGGCGGTCTGATCCCGGTCACCGACCGCGTAGTGCTGGAACAGGTTTCCTGGCTGTTCCCCTCGCGCTGGGGCTATGCCGCGGCGGCATCGACGGTGGATGTTCGCGCACTGTTCGTCCAATCGCAACAAGACGGGTTCTGGGAGCACGCCCGCGGCGCATGGTTCCTGGATATCGGCATGGTGGTGGCCATCACGGTGGTCCTCGCGTTGCTCACCTGGAGCCGTTTGCGGCTGAAGAAGTCCGCCAGATGAGACCGGTGACCGGCCCCGCGGACCTGCCGCTCCACCCGTGGGTGGGGGCGGCGAGCGCAACGACCACACACCAGGCACACTGATGCCTGTGATGGTGCGAGTTGGGGCGGTACATCTCGGGTGGGATGTGGTGTCCGTGGCCGCGGGCGGATCCGGCGTGCCCATCCGCCCAGTACAGGTCGAGGGCAGCTACAACCCGCCCGCCTATCTGCTGGCCGACGCCTCCGGCCGGCTCTACACCGCGGGCGTGGACAAACAGCGGCCGGATCTGGGCATGGCGATCCCGGATGTGCGCGATATTCTCGGGCACCCGCAGATCGTCATCGCCGGTGCGACCTGGCCGGCCGAACTCGTATTCCGTGCCCGGCTCTACAACCCGCTGGCCGCCGTCGGGAGCTATCTGCGGGGCAAACCGGATGTGGTCGCGCTGCCGTACCCGGACGATTGGCCCGACGCGAAGATCGACGCCTACGCCCAGCTGGTGGAACAGCTCGACGTCGAGGTGGAACCGATCCCGGAATCCATCGCGCTGTCCGGTTATGTGCGCGCCCTGGGCCTGGTCCGTCCGCCCGATCACGCCCTGCCCGACGGTCTCGGCGCGACCGCGGTGCATTTCGACGGTCAGGTGGTGGACGGCCGCGCCAATGTCCTGGTCGTCGCGGTGCACGGTGACGAGGAGCGGCCCACCGAATCGGTGTATGTGCCGATCGACCCCGAATCCACCCACGACCCGCGGGTCGCCGACGATACGGTGATCGAGGTCATGGCCGCGGCGCGGGCGATGGGCGCGGACAATTCGACGGTGCTGCTGGCCGGGCAGGTGGTGTTCAACGAGACCCTGCGCTTCGCCTTCCGCAATCATCTGGGGCAACGCCTGAAGAAGGCCGAGCATCCCATGCACGCACTCGTTCTCGGCGCGACCCATCTGCTGGTCACCGAGAGTGAGGACGACGAGGAACCCGAGCCGTATCCGAACCCCGGCCCGCCCCCGGAACGCCCCGCCCCGGGGGCGGGTTACGCGGTGCCCGGCCCGGGACAGCCCGCACCGGGCGGCCTGTACCCACCGGTCGCGCAGCAGAACCCACCGGGTTCCGGCGGTGGCGCCGGGTATCCCGGCGGGGGCGCCCGGGATACGGGCGCACCCGGACGGCCCGGTGGGAATCCGCAGGGTCCGGCGCAGTATCCGCTCCGGCCCGGACCGGAGCAGTCCGGCGCCGATCGGGCGGCCGGGGGGTCCGATCGACCCCCGACCGGACCGGATCCCCGGGGCGCCGAACCGCGGGCCGGGGGCCCGGTACCGTACGGTCCGCCGAATCAGCAGCCCGCCCCGCCGGAGATGGGTTCGGGGCAGGAACCGACCGTCAAGGTCGACCGCGGTGACCTGCCGCCGCCGATATCCGGACCGGCCAGCCGCTTCACCCGGCCGCCCGACCCCGATACCGGAACCCAGCCGGCGGCGCCGCCGGCCGGGTATCCGAGTGGCGGACCCGGGCGTCCGGACCGCCAGCCGGGCGCGGCGGTGCCACCGGAGCACGAGGGCGACAAGCCCAAGGGCAAGCTCTGGAACAAGATGAAGGACAACATCTTCGGCGCCCACGCCGTGATCGGCGCGGCCGCGCTTGCGGTGTCGGTGTGGGGTGCCGACGGCACCGGGGTCGCGCAGGCCCAGGCCACTACGCCGGAACCCGGTGTGGTCCGGGCGTCCGATCCGGTTCCGGGAACGATTCCCGCCTCGACGAGTGCGGCCGGTTGCGTCCCGATGCCGCGGGTGATGATCGAACCGCCCGGTGCGGCCGAACCCGGGGAAACGGGCCCCGCCCGGTCGCTCTATGCCCGCGTCCCCTCCGCGCCCTCTGCCGGGGAGCGGACCCCCGAACCCGCCGAAGCGGACGCGGGCGGATGTGAGCGGCCGGATATCGACACCCTGCGATACCTGGTACCCGGCCGTCCCGGGGTCGCCGATCCCGGCCCGCCGTTCGACGTCTGACCCGCTCCGGGTCGATTTCCGGGCTCGATACGTGACTGGTATCGTGGTCCGCTGGTGTGCGGAACACCGAGTCCCGGGTCTCAACCGGCCGCCGGGAACCACTCGACCGCACATGGCCGGCAGCACCGACGACAGACAGGGAAGCACTGTGCCTACGTACAGCCCGAAGGCGGGTGACGTGACCCGGCAGTGGTACGTCATCGACGCCACTGACGTAGTGCTCGGCCGTCTTGCCGTTCAGGCAGCGAATCTGCTGCGTGGCAAGCACAAGCCGACCTACGCTCCGCATATGGACGGTGGCGATTTCGTCATCATCATCAACGCCGACAAGGTTGCCGTCAGCGGCAACAAGCGCGACGGCAAGCGCATCTACCACCACTCCGGGCATCCCGGCGGCCTCAAGTCCCGCACTGTCGGTGAGGTGCTGGACACCCGCCCCGACCGTCTGGTGGAGAAGGCCGTCAAGGGCATGATCCCCAAGAACAAGCTGGGCAACGCCATCGCCGGCAAGCTGAAGGTGTACGCGGGCCCGACTCATCCGCACGCCGCTCAGCAGCCCGTTCCGTTCGAGATCAAGCAGGTGGCCCAGTGACCGCTCCCGAGGAATTCACCGAATACGACGAAGCGGTCGTCGAAGACGCCGCCGCCGAGGTCCTGGACGAGGGCGTTGTCTACGACGAGGAAGCCGAGTTCGTCGAGTACGCGGCCCCGCTGGACCGTCCCGTGCAGACCGTCGGCCGCCGCAAGGAGGCCGTGGTCCGGGTGCGCCTGGTCCCGGGTACCGGCAACTTCGTGCTGAACGGCCGTTCGATCGAGGACTACTTCCCGAACAAGGTGCACCAGCAGCTGGTGAAGTCCCCGCTGGTCACCGTCGAGCGCGTCGAATCCTTCGACGTGTACGCCCGCCTGCACGGCGGCGGCCCCTCCGGCCAGGCCGGCGCGCTGCGCCTCGCCATCGCCCGGGCGCTGACCGTGGTCAACGCGGACGACCGGCCCGCGCTCAAGCGTGCCGGGTTCCTCACCCGTGACCCGCGTGCCACCGAGCGCAAGAAGTACGGCCTCAAGAAGGCCCGTAAAGCGCCGCAGTACTCGAAGCGCTGATATCACCGGTACCGGCCGTCCGCTCGCCCTACGCGGGCGGACGGGCCGGTGTCGACTACGAGAGCAGGCAGCCAGCCGGTCTGGTCGCCTGCTCTCGTGCTATATGTACCGCGGTGTTCGCCGGGCCTGCCGTCGGAAGGGCAGTTCGGCAGTGGTCGTCGCGCGCCGTGGACTCACTGACGAGGGACAAGGCCAAAGTATGGGACATTTGTTCGGCACCGACGGCGTACGCGGGCTCGCCAACGATTCGTTGAGCCCGGAGCTGGCGCTGCGGGTCGCCGGGGCGGCGGCGCAGGTACTGGGTGCGGATGTCAGGTCCGGTCGCCGCAAGGTGGCCGTGGTCGGGCGCGACCCGCGGGCCAGCGGGGAGATGCTGGAGGCCGCGGTGACCGCGGGCCTCACCGCCGCCGGAATGGACGTATTACCGGTCGGGGTGCTGCCGACCCCGGCCGTCGCCTATCTGACCGGTCTGTACGAGGCCAGTCTGGGCGTGATGATCTCCGCGTCGCACAACCCGATGCCGGATAACGGGATCAAGATCTTCGCGGCGGGTGGCCACAAACTCGAGGACGCGGTCGAGGAGCAGATCGAAGCCCGGGTGAACAGCGGTGACGTCGCCCGCCCGACCGGCGCGGCCATCGGCCGGGTGCTCAACGCCTCCGGGGCGCGGCATCCCGGAGCGGATCTGCCCGACCAGGTCGGTGTCGGCGGCACCCATGAACGCTATGTCGAGCATCTGGTCGAGGTCACCGGCCGGAACCTGCACGGACTGACCGTCGTCGTGGACTGCGCCCACGGCGCCGCCTCGGAGGTCGGGCCCGCCGCCTACCGGGAAGCCGGGGCGAACGTGGTGGCCATCAACGCCGAACCCGACGGTCTCAATATCAACGATCGCTGCGGGTCGACCCATATCGAACAGGTACAGCGCGCCGTGCTGGAACACGGTGCCGATCTGGGTCTGGCCCACGACGGCGACGCCGACCGCTGCCTCGCGGTGGACGCCCGCGGTGAGCTGGTGGACGGCGACGCCATCATGGCGGTCCTCGCCCTCGGTATGCACGAGGCCGGAACCCTGGTCCAGGACACCCTGGTCGCCACCGTGATGAGCAATCTCGGCCTGCATCTGGCCATGCGCGCGGCCGGGATCACCGTGCGCACCACCGGTGTAGGTGACCGCTACGTTCTCGAGGAACTGCGCGCCGGCGGTTTCACGCTCGGCGGCGAGCAGTCGGGTCACGTGGTGTTCCCGGAATACGGCACCACCGGCGACGGTGTCCTCACCGGCCTGCAGTTGATGGCCCGGATGTCGGCGACCGGGAAACCGCTGGCGGAACTGGCCGGCGTGGTCCAGAAGGTGCCCCAGGTGCTGGTGAACGTCCCGGTGACCGATAAATCCGCGGTTACCGCCGACCCCGGCATCCTGGAAGCCGTGCGCGCCGCCGAGGAGCTGCTCGGCGATACCGGCCGGATCCTGCTGCGTCCCAGCGGAACCGAACAGCTGGTCCGGGTGATGGTGGAGGCCACCGATCACGACCGCGCCGAGCAGCTGGCCGATGACCTGGCCAAACGGGTGGCGTCGGTCTGACCGCCCCCGCCCGGCTCAGGGTCCGACCCTGAGCCGGGCGCCCCGGAATATCAGGGCCGCATCGGTATCGCTGCCGATGCGCGCCCAGACCCCCGGTCCGGATAGTGGAGGTTGTAGTACCCGCTACCGAAAGGACCGCCATGACCGCCCCCGCGCGCCGCTTCACCCGCTCCACCACCGATAAGTGGATCGGCGGTGTCTGCGGCGGTATCGCCGAGTACTTCGGCTGGAGCTCCGGTATCGTCCGGCTGCTGTTCGTCCTGTCCTGCGTACTGCCCGGACCACAGTTCATCATCTACCTGGTGCTGTGGCTGATGATGCCGAAGCGATGACATCCGGCCGGGTCTGCTCCGACCACGGCTTCCTGGATCCCGCAGCCCCGCAGCCCCGTTCCCATACCGGGAGCGGGGCTGCATTATGCCGGTGGGGATGGAAAGATGGGCACAACGCATAACCCGTAGTCGACCAACGGAACCGAGGAGGACCCATGCCCCTATCCGGAGAGTTCCCCGGACTCGGTATGCCGAATTTCGACACCTCCTCGTCCCTGGACGGCCTCGGTCCGGTGGAGATGGAGTCCCCTACCCAAGACCTCAACGGTGACGGCGTTCTCGACACCTTCACCACCACCGGCCCCGATTCGATGAGTGTGTGGACCGACTCCGATCTCGACGGCCTCGCCGATCAGCTGAGCATCGTGGAGAACGACGGTGATTACTCCGCGTGGGAGTACCACCGCAACCCGGATGGGACGGGGGACTGGCGGCAGACCGACAAGGGGAGAGTCGGGGAGTGACCGGTAGGGCGCGGCGGCCCGGGATGGAACCGAAGTCCCGGCCGTCGCGTCGAACCAGGTAGCAGCAGAGCGCCCCGCAGGGCCGATCGGGGGAGTACCCGGGAGGGGCGGGCAATACGGAGGGGAGATCCGTGAGTACCGGTGAACAAACGGTCGGCATGCAGTCCGACGCGGTGGTGAGCTTGGCCAACAAAATGCGAACCAGCGCCGGTGAAGTGAAGAACCAGGTGGGGCAGGTCGCCGGCAATATGATTGCGCCCGGCGATACCGGGTTCGCTTACAAAGCGCAGGGGGATGCTATTCACGCCGGGCTCGACGCCGTGCAGCAGTGGCTGAACGACTGGTCCGAGGCGACACAACTCACCGGTGACGCGATGGGGCAGACCGTGATCGAGATGTCGACGGTTGACAAGGAAAACTCCGACAAGACCCAGCAGGCTGCGAGCTGATCATGGAAACTCGTTCCTGCACCGAACTGCTCAGAATCGGATCCGGAGCACTCCGGTATTTCGAGGTTCTGGAAGTCCGCTACCTGCGTTGGGTGGGTGACGCGAAGTCGGCCGACTTCAAGCCGTATGCGGCTCTGCACGAACTCTGCTATCAGCACAACGGTCTGAACGAGGATGCCTTCCGCCGATCTGCGGATGTTTTGAAGACCGTGCTCGACCGGGTCGCCACCGAGCGTAATCAGCAGGCGACATTCGCGCAGACCTTGTCCACGGTGTGGTGGGGTGACGCTGCGACCGCGGCCTCGAACATGATGGCGAGGCAACTCCAGCTGTCGGAGATCGATATCAATATCGTGCGCAATGTGTATGCAGAAATGGACGCCGCGCCGCAAGCTTTACGTGATGCGGTGGCAATAAAAGCCAAGGCTGCTGTCGACGGGATTCTGGTAGGTGAAGAAATCAAGGTCGATGGCAAAACCCCCGAAGATATCGACAGTATTATCACCTTCGCTACAGGCTTTGGAACGACCACCACCGACTGGTTCGGCGACTCCCTGCTCGATAAAGTCAACAGAATATTTCCTGATTGTTCGTTTTCGGCGACTCGGCTCGACTGGTCCGACGTCACGGGAGAGGGGGTGAACTCGTCCGGGGGTGTGGGAAAAGGTAGTGACACCGCGATCGCCAGTGACGCACAACTTCACCAGAAAGCCGCTGCGATGAGGGATCGTTGTATCAATTGGCTCAATGATCCCTTCAAGACCGAATACGAGTCGAATATCAGGGAGTTCGTGGCAGCCTGCAATCAAACGAATCAGGGAATAGCAGCTGTCTTCGATGAACTGGTGAGGGCCTTCCAAGGCTTGAACGAGACCAAGTACCCCTGCCCCAAGGTTTCGCAGACACCACAGACGACGAACCCGTCCGGAAACCCGTCGGGACAGCCCAGTTCCACCGGAACCCCGTCGACCACAGGTACGCCCTCGACGACTACGCCCTCCACGACAACCACCCCTTCCACGACCACCACACCGTCGACGACCACGACACCGTCCACAACCCCCAGCAGCACCGACAATCCGCTGTCCACCCTTGCGTCACTGGGCACACAGCTCGCGTCGTCCGGTATCGGTACCCAGCTGTCCGAGGGGCTGAACAGCCTGGTCGGCTCCGCGACCCAGCAGATCTCCAGCACGCTCGAGGCGCTGCGGGAACAGGCGGAGCAGGCGATCGATACGGACGGTGACGGCGAGCCGGACGTAGACCTGGATGGCGACGGCAAACCGGATCAGGACGCCGATGGCGACGGGGTGCCCGACAAGGACCTCGATGGTGACGGTGAGCCGGATAAGGATGCGGACGGTGACGGTCAGCCGGATGCCGAGGGCGACAAGGGTGTCGAGTTCGACGGTAAGAACTACAAGCTGGAAGTCGGCCCTGAAGGGCAGCTGAATCTCGTGGTCGACAGCGCCGACGGCGAGCCGGTGAACTACAAGGTCGAGATCGGCGAGGACGGTAGGCCGACGATCGTCACCGAGGGCGAACAGGGCGCCACGGCGCCTCCGGAGACCGAAAATCCGCAGCCCGCCGGTCAACCGGCCGGTGTGCCGGCTGCCCCGGTCGCGCCGAAGGGAGAAGACGGCGAGCACCAGCCGCAGGACTATCCGGTGCAGCCCCCCGAGGGAACGGCCGAAGAGGAAACGCCCCAACAGGTGGAAACAGCTCCGCCGCCCGTTCCTCCGGTCGATACCGGTGCGCAGCTTGCCGAGGCGGGTCCCCTGTGAGCATCACGAATTCGGTGACAGCTCCCGGGCAGGGGCGGTGAGGAAGGTATGGCGAGCGAGATAGAACGGATCGGCGAGGAGTGCCGCCGGTACGCCGACCGCATGGTGGAACGGATGGCGGAGTCGCGGGCGCAGCGGGAAGCCCGGAGTCGTCAGATGGCCGAACAGTCCGCGGCCGAAATGCGGAAGCTCCGGCAGGGGATGGCAGAGGCCCCGGCCGAACAGACAGGTCGGGCGGAAGAGCGGCGGCTCGGCGGCGATCGGCAAGAGCAGCAGGCCGCCGTGCGGCCGCAACCGAATGGAAATCAGCCGCCACCGGACCTGTTTCGACTACGGCAGGACGAAATCGAGCGCCTGCGGAACCTGGAGTTGCGCCGGCAGCAAGAGATGATGGCCCCGTCGAGCGGGGACGGTGGGGTACCCGGGCAACATGCTCACGAGGGCGGGCCCACGGAGTCCGCGGAGCAGCTCGGCGACCTCGACCCACGTGAAGCAATCGCGCGTGCCGCCGCGGCGCGGCGCAGAAACAGTGTCGTCGCACCGATAGACGATGACGGTGACTACGAAGCGGACTACTACCGGCGCAACAACTGGCTGGTCTGAGGGCGAAGGCGCCGGATACCGCTACGGCATCCGCTGTGGTCGTCCGGACTCCCCGGATATCGCTTGACCGTCCGTAGTAGGTCAGAAATTTTGCTTGTTCGGGTGGAATGTGATCCCAAGCAGCGGAAATTCCAGCCGAGAGTTGCCGGAATTTTCGTCCCACGCGTCGTACTCCAGGGCGTCCGGACCCGGGATTCCATAAGCGTCGCGGAGTGCTGTCACCACCATCGATGCGAGGTTCCTATAGCTGTCAGTGGTTGCGGGCCACGGGAGTCGGGTCCACCAATTCTCGCCGTCCCAGGGTGGTCTGGGCTCCTGCCACCCTGCCGCCGTGATGATTCGAACCCCGTCTGCGTCGGTCATGTTCAGCCGGCGGCCGCCGGGTATCTCGGCTTGGATCCCCTTGTCGTACCAGCAGAACTGGGCGAACCGTATGCGTTCAGACCGCGGAACGCGCTCGGATACGACCACCAATGCTCCGGCGGGAAGCGTTGCCAATGTTTCGGTCAACCCTTCTGCGAATTCCGGCCAGTCCGTCATACTGCATCTCCTTCGCGCGTTCTTTGAACCACTTTCCGGGATTTCGGCGCGCGTTGTCACGGTCTTTTTCCGACACCGGAGGCAAGGGTGACCGGCCTAGATAGTGGAATAGGTGTACATCATTCATTCGTGCACCTCGGCCTGGTGCTGATTTGATACTCTCAATGTTCGGATGGGTGCGGATCGGGGGCGGAGGAAGTTTCCGGGGATTTCCGCATGAATTCCCATATCGACCTGCAGAAATGGGCGATCCGCCGACGGTCCCACAGCGGTCCCGGTGCGGAGATTACGGCCACTGTGCCGGAGGGAAGCGCCGCGAGGATTCCGGTCGGCCTCGCGGTGAAGTTCGCCCACGCAGTCATGCCGCCCCCTTCGTCTACTCCCCGTTCATGTCACAAGCAACCGTATCGTATACGCGTAACCCGTGCGATACAGCGCTGTGGAAGTAAGTAATGTCGGCTGGTGAGTCTCGTGCCCGGCCGGATATGATGATGCTATGACCGAATGGCGGGTAATCGGGGATGCCGAGGTTGCGGAGTTGGCGGAGCGGCTGCGGTCGCTGCGCTGGTCCTGGCAATTGGCGGATTTTGCTGATCTGGCGGAGATATTCGGCTGGCGAATCGAGATGAGCGATTCGTCGTCGTGGGTCATGTTCGACTCGGGATTGGGTATGACCAGCGGAAAGGCTCTGGGCCACGACGGTATCGTGGACGATATAAGAGTGATGCTTACCGACTTCGCCGACGCGGATGCTTCACGACGCGACCGAATACGTGACCTCTTCGCCCGTTATGCCGGTGTAGTAACGGAAGCGTTGGGCGAGCCGAGTTATCGTTTGCCGGGAAATGCGCCCGAAGTACGGTGGGCAGGGCCTTCCTCTACGCTGTCTTTGCGAGCACTTTCGACCACGGTGTCGTTGCATTTGTCCACGAACAGCTCCCTTGCTCTTCAAGATATGGCTACCGAAGCGCAGGGCGAAGATTCTATTGACCAGGAACAACAACCTGCCGGCGCGCCCGCAGGTGTGCCCGGCGCTCCGGTCGGCAGGAAAGAGGAAGCCGGCGAGCACGTGCCCCAGGAGTATCCGGCCGAGACGGAGGAAGAGCCCGAGGTGGCGCAGGAGCCTCCGGTCCGGCCACCTGCCGCGCCGCCCGTCGATACCGGTGCTCAGCTCGCCGAAGCCAGGCCGCTCTGAGCGGGTTCCTCGGCGGCTATCGATAGACGGAACGGGAAGGGGAGGTCGTAGTAGACCATGTTCGCGAGATGGAGCGAATTGCCGAGGAAGCGCGCTGGCGCTCGACTCGGCTGGTCGAGGAGATGCACGAGAGCAGACAGCGATCGCGAAATGCCGAACAAACGCTGATCGTGCAAACGGTCGGCCGGATAACGGAACTCGGCCGGCAGGACAAGAAGCAATCGCCGGAGCCGTCGATCGAACCGGCGGCTTCGCCGCGTCCCGATACCGGGTGGGATGCCGCGGCTGGTCGTGATCAGCGTGAGGAGTTCGCATCGCCGGTGAGCGGACTGCCCGAGAATCGGAGCCCTCTCCACGAAGTACCAGTACCGACGGGTGAGTTCGACCAGCGGGACGCGATTGCGCGCGCTGGCGCCGCGCGCCGCCGCCGGGCGCCGCAGAAACAATGTCGTCGCACCAAGCGGCGACGACGGTGACGACGAAGGCGAGTACTACCGGCGCAAGAGTTGGCTGGTCTGAAACGGTTCGGACGGAATCGGCTTCAGGTCTGACTCGGCTCATCATCGCGGCGTCGATCTTTCGAGCACCAGGATTTTGGGTGCTGAGGCGTAGGCCGCCCATATCCTCAACAGCGATATCGGGGGTTCGGATCAACTCGATAGTCGGGTTCGTCGGGGGCAGATCGGCTACGACGGACTGCCCGTGGAATCGGTGAGGACGTGTGCAGGCGGCTGAGCTGGGTCACGTGAAGCGATTGCGCCGCTACTAGGTTGCCGCGGCAGGCTGCTCGCCCTCGTCGCCGCCGAAGTCGATGAGGGAGTTCAACCAGGGTGTCCCGTTTTGGAGAGCCTTGGCAAGCGGCTCGCGATACGTGCCGAAGCTCCAAATCACGTCATTGAGCTTCTTCAGATAGGTCATCGTATCCAAGCTGCTCTTCGCGAGCTTCGCCAGGAACGAGGCGATGACATGTCCCGCGGCGGCTCCTGCGGTGACCGCCAGCTCGACAGTATATCCGATGGCCGCACCGAGCAGGGCTGCGATGATATCGCGCACCAGATCTCGAACGATGGCAACGAACTTCGACACCTTATCCATCAGCTGGCCGAGGGTAGCGGCTGCGGCCGCGGCCGTATCGATAGCGGTGAGAACATCTTTGGCATGGTTGCGGTACCCATCACCCGCAGTGCCGGACCAGGTGCCGATGTCCTTCTCGATGCTGCTCAGCCAGTTGTTCTTGGTCGTGGTCAGCTCCTCCGAAATCGCTTGCCACGACTTCGAATACGCCTCTACTATCGTCGGATTGCCGGATAGTTCCTCGTATGCCTGCCTGAGCGGCTCGATATGCTCCAACATCCATTTGGCAATTTGGGTTCCCACGAATCCGAACGGGTCTTTGATCGCGTCGGCAACGCTCATCCCGACACCGGCTACACCGAAGAGCGCCTCGCCATAGTTGTCTTTTCGCAGGTTTCCGTAGATATCCCACGCGTCTCCCGCGACGGTGCCTTTGAGTACGCCCAGGCCGCCTGTCTTTTCGTCGCCTTCGAGCCCGACATTGGAAAGCCAGGAGACGTCCTCCTGGAAATAGGTATTGCTGTAGTGGGATCCCTTGTCGATGAGTTTGTTGTCGGGCGGGGCGGTGTCGTCGAAGCTCATCGGGATTCCCCGATCGCGGCCTGAAGATCTTGTAGTGCCTTGCCGAGCGATCCGTCCGCGTCTTCGAAGGAAGTCGCAGTGGCCTTCAGCTTCTCCGGTACCTGGGCGGTACGCTCACCTGCCGCGCGGATCACCTCGACGGTGGATTGATGGTTATCGTCGAAGAGCCATGTGAAAACAGGCCGTAGCCAGTCGCCGTACCCGTCGTCCGCCGAGGCGAGGTAGTTCGCGGCCTCGAGACATTGGTCCAGACTGCCCATCAGCGCCTTGACGTTGTTCGCGTGGTTCCGTACTTCATCGGGGTCGACCGATACGGCATCAGGGTTGGTCGTCATCGATTACACCAGCCACGATTTCCGGCGGTAGTACTCGTCTTCCTCGTCGGGTTCGTCAGGGGTGACGATTCGATCGCGGTCGGGCTTGCGTGTCTGCGGCTCCGGGGGTGCCGCGGAACTCCCCGAAAGTGGCGCAGAATGCTGTGGGGAGAAAGGCGGGGCGGCTGCCGGTGGAGGCGGGTCGGCCTGCGATGGAACGAAACTCCGTGGTTCCGCCGCACGTGTCTCCGCTTCCGGGAAGCGCCGGTTGAATCCGTCGACGATAACCGCTCCGGCCGGGTCTGCGCCGACGACATCCTGCACCAACTCGGCGATCCCCGGCCGGAGCTTCGCCTGTGCTCGCCGCATACACGAAAGGATCTCGGCGGACAGTGCCCGTGAATCCATATCCCGTACACCCGGTGTCAGATCGATCGCCACGGGAACCCCGCTGCTGTCCACGGTGACACCGACCCGTCCGCCCGCTCCCGATTCGGTGGCCGTCAGAGCTGTCATCCGCTGCTGTAACTCTGTGAACCGCTGAGTCTTTCGCTCCGCGTCCGCGGCCATCTGCGCGAACCCCTCTATCGCGCGGCCCAGGTCCATCTCGGCGGCCATCGACATTTCCCCCTTACAGACATCCCAGCGCGCTCGATTCACCGACGAATGAACCTGAGCACGAACCGCTTCGGCACCCTACGTGGGGTGGCGGGGCCGGTCAACCCTGGAAAGACCGGCCGGTTGCGGCCGAGCCGCGATGGCGATGTGTCCGGCCGGGCGGGGCATGTCATGCTTACCCAATGAAATTGGGGGATGCCTTCGGGCTGACGGATACGCCTGACTTCCTGCCGAGATACCATGGGGCCGAAGGGGATACGCGCTATCCGTCGCCACGCGACCTGCGTCGGATGGCCTCTGTAGTGATCGATATCGGGCTGGTACTCGGCTCGTTGCTGGTCCCGATCCTCGCGTTACTGGTGCTGCAGGCGAAGACGACGGTGGAGCTACCGCGTGGCGCGGGCTCTTCGGTGATCCTGATGCCGGTTCTCGTCATCGTCGTCAATCGGTATCTGCTGCGTAAGTGGGTGCACGCGAGCCTTGGAGAATTGATCTTCGGGCTGGTGGAGATACGCGGCCGCGACGGTGCGTGGCCCGGTTGGCGCGATCTGTTGTGGGGCCAGGTGGCGGCCAGAGGCAACGTGCCCGGCATCGTGTGTGTCCGCCGCTGCGATGTTCGGAATCGAATTCGCGAATCGGGCAGCTGAGGCCCACTGCGGACACGACGGCGTGCTTTCCGGCACGTAGGCCGCGTGATGTTATTTGCGGATCGTGCGGACCAGTTTGCCGATGGTCGCGGGATCCGGATGCGCGGCTTCCTGGCGGTTCGTCTCCTGCTCGAGCAGGGCGGCGGCCGGGTCGATGACGTGGGTGTGCTTGATCGAGGTGTCCGGGTCGGCGAAGGCGGCGTAGGTCTTGTCCCGGAGGAGGGTGTGTAGCAGGTAGCCCGTGAGCAAGGCACGGGTGGCGCGGGCGGTTTTCGGTTCGTGTTTGCCCCCGCCGACCGCGGCGAGCAGGCGGCGGCCCTCGGCGAGTCCGTTGCGGCCGGCGCCCTCGAGGGTGCGCAGGATGGACGGCCCGCCCCATTCGACGGCCAGCGGGACCGCGTTGGAACTCATCGAGTCGAGGTCGCTCACGCCGGCCAGGATGAGGGCGGGCGTGTCGATACCGGGCGCCACCGATTCGGCGGCGGGGGAGGTGGGTGCCGGGAACAGCGGGGCCACCGCCGCGACCCTGCGCTGGGACGCGGCGAGTACCGCCGCGCCCGCGCCCATGCCGTGGCCGGCCAGCGCCAGGCGTTCGGGGTGCACGGTGAGGGCGCCGTCACCCAGGCGGACCCCGGCGCAGATATCGAGGGTTGTGAGCAGATCGGTGGCCAGGTTCAGATGTGACGGAACCGGGCCGCGCTCGGTGTCCGGCGCGGCTGCCACGATCCCCCATGAGGCGAGGTGTTCCAGCAGCGTGCGGTAGTTTTCGGCACGGTTGAGCCAGCCGTGACCGAAGGCGACGGCGGGTAGGTCCTTACCGCTCTCCGGGGTGTACACCACCCCGGGCTGGCCCGCGATGGCCAGGTTCCCGCGGAGGACCCGGTGTGGGCCGCGGCTGGTCAGAGTGCTCATTAGCGATTTCACAGACGCCGACACGACGAGAACGTTAGCGGATAAGTACTCTGAGTAGCCATGTGCGGAATCGTGGGGTACGTCGGGTACCGGGACGCGTTGGGCGTCGTCGTCGCTGCCTTGCGCCGCATGGAGTACCGAGGTTATGACTCCGCGGGCGTGGCGATTCTCGACGGCGCCGGGGGTAGCGCGATCGAACGGCGCGCCGGTCGGCTGAGCAATCTGGAAGAGGCGCTGGGCGCCGCGGGCGCCGGTGCGTTCGCGGGCAGCACCGGGATGGGACACACCCGGTGGGCCACGCACGGCGCGCCCAACGACCGCAACGCGCATCCGCACCGGGATGTGAGCGGCAAGCTCGCGGTCGTGCACAACGGCATCATCGAGAACTTCGCGCAGTTGCGCGGGGAATTGGAGACCGCCGGGGTCGAACTGCTCAGCGAGACCGATACCGAGGTCGCCGTGCACCTGGTGGCGCGGGCCTATGCCGACGGGCCGACCGCCGGCGATTTCGAGGCCAGCACGCTCTCGGTGCTGCGACGGCTCGAGGGTGCGTTCACGCTGGTGTTCACCCACGCCGACCATCCCGGCACGATTATCGCGGCGCGGCATTCGACGCCGCTGGTGGTGGGTGTCGGCGAGAACGAAATGTTCATCGCCTCCGACGTCACCGCGTTCATCGAACACACCCGGGAGGCCGTGGAGCTGGGCGAGGGCCAGGCCGTGGTGATCACCGCGGACGGCTACCGGGTCACCGACTTCCACGGTGATACCGACGGGGTGCAGTCCCGCCCGTTCACCATCGACTGGGATCTGGCCGCCGCAGAGAAGGGCGGTCACGACTACTTCATGCTGAAAGAGATCGACGAGCAGCCCGTCGCGGTCGGCGATACGCTCATCGGTCATTTCGATCAGACTCCCAGCCGGGCCGGCCGGATCGTCCTCGACGAGCAGCGCCTCTCCGACCAGGAACTCCGCGATGTGGAGAAGGTGTTCGTGGTGGCGTGCGGTAGCGCCTACCACTCCGGGCTGGTCGCCAAGTACGCCATCGAGCACTGGACCCGGCTGCCGGTGGAAGTGGAGCTCGCCAGCGAGTTCCGTTACCGCGATCCGGTGCTGGACCGTTCCACGCTGGTGGTCGCGGTATCGCAGTCGGGTGAGACGGCCGACACCCTCGAGGCCGTGCGACACGCCAAGAGCCAGAAGGCACGGGTGCTGGCGGTCTGCAATACCAACGGCGCGCAGATCCCCCGCGAATCCGACGCCGTGCTCTACACCCGGGCCGGGCCGGAGATCGGGGTGGCCTCCACCAAGGCGTTCCTCGCTCAGGTGACGGCGAACCTTTTGGTCGGGCTGGCGCTGGCGCAGGCGCGCGGCACCAAATATCCCGACGAGGTGGCCCGCGAATTCGCCGAACTCGAGGCCATGCCGAAGCTGGTGGAGCAGGTGCTGGAGACGGCGCCGCAGGTGCGGTCCATCGCCCGCGAGCTGGCCCGGGAGCGGACGATCCTGTTCCTGGGCCGCCACGTCGGTTACCCGGTGGCGCTGGAGGGTGCGCTCAAACTCAAGGAACTCGCCTATATGCACGCGGAGGGTTTCGCGGCGGGTGAGCTCAAACACGGGCCGATCGCGCTGATCGAGGACGGGCTGCCGGTGATCGTGGTCATGCCGTCGCCGAAGGGGCGCGGGGTGCTGCACTCCAAATTGCTCAGCAATATCCGGGAGATCCAGGCCCGGGGCGCGCGCACGATCGTGATAGCCGAAGAGGGCGACGATCTGGTGCGGCCGTTCGCCGACGACCTGATCGAGATTCCCTCGGCGCCGACCCTGTACCAGCCGCTGCTGTCGACCGTGCCGCTGCAGATCTTCGCCGCCGAGGTGGCGCAGGCCCGCGGCTACGATGTGGACAAACCGCGCAACCTGGCCAAATCCGTCACCGTGGAATAGCTCGGGAGTGACCGGCGGCCGCCGGTCACTCCTCTTCCACGATGATCGTCCCCCGCATACCGGGGTGGATCGGGCACAGGTATCGGTATTCGCCGGGCTGGGTGAACGTGTGACTCCAGTCGCCGGCTTCGAGCAGCGGGCTGTTGATGCTCATGGCCTTGTCGCCGATGCCCTGTACGCCGTGCGGGAGATCCCCGTCGAAATGCCAGGTTACGGTTTCGCCCCGGGAAATGGTGACCTCGTCCGGCGAGAACCGGTCCTCCTCGACGCGAATGGTGACCGCCGCCTCCGGACTGTGATGGTCGTGATCCCCGGACGCGGCGGTCCCCCCGGCGGGTGAATCATCCGGCCCGCCGCCGCAACCCGACAGCAGGGCCGCGAGCAGGAGGAACCCGGCGGCCGGGGCGAGTACGGATAGGTGCGATCTGGGCATGAAAGTCAAGCGTAGTCTGCTGAAGTCGCTGTCCGTCCGAGTGTGGAGGTGTGTTCGGTGACCGGCTATTACACCGCCGACGAGGTGCGGTCGGCCGAGGCCGACCTGTTCACCCGGGTCCCCGCCGGGGAGCCGATGCGACGCGCCGCCTATGGGCTGGCGGGGGTGGTCGCGGCCGAACTGCGAGCCCGCTGCGGCGGCGTCGCCGGCCGGACGGTCGGCCTGCTGGTGGGGTCCGGGGACAACGGCGGCGACGCCTTGTGGGCCGGGACGATGCTGCGCAGACGCGGTGTGGTGGTCGTCGCGGTACTGCTGAATCCGGATCGGGCGCATACCGCGGGCCTGGCCGCGCTCCGGAGGTCCGGGGGCCGCGTCTGCGCCGATACGGCCCGGGCCACCACGGAATTGGCGGGCGCGGATCTGGTGATCGACGGGATCGTGGGGATCTCCGGCCGCGGGCCGCTGCGCCCGGAGGCGGCGAGGATCGTTGCGGGGCTGGATGTTCCGATCGTGGCCGCGGATCTGCCGAGCGGGGTCGACCCGGATACCGGCGCGGTCACCGGGCCGGCCGTCCGCGCCGATATCACGGTGGCTTTCGGCGCCCGGAAACCGGTCCATGCCCTGGCGGCCGCACGCTGCGGCCGAATCGAGCTGGTGCCCATCGGATTACAGCTGCCCGAACCCGGTCTCGCCGCGCTGGATCCGGCGGCGGTGGGGGCGGGCTGGCCGGTGCCGGGGCCGGACGACGACAAGTACAGCCAGGGGGTCACCGGGGTCTGCGCGGGGAGCGAGACCTATCCGGGCGCGGCGGTGCTCTGTACGGGCGCGGCGGTGGCGGCGACCTCCGGGATGGTGCGCTACGCCGGTACCGCGCATTCGGCGGTGCTCGCGCACCGGCCGGAGGTCGTCGCGGTGCCCCGGCTCGCGGACGCCGGACGGGTACAGGCGTGGGTCTTCGGACCCGGTTCCGGTACCGATACCGCCGCCCGCGACCGGCTTGCCGAGATCCTGGGCGCCGAGGTGCCGGTCGTGGTCGACGCCGACGGGCTCACTCTGCTCGCCGATGAACCGGGGCTGGTCCGGGGTCGGCGGGCGCCCACTGTGCTCACCCCGCATGCCGGTGAGTTCGCCCGGCTCGCCGGTCACGAACCGGGCGCCGATCGGGTCGCCGCGGTCCGCGAACTGGCCGCGGCGTGGCAGGTGACCGTGCTGCTGAAAGGGCGTGCCACCCTGGTCACCGAACCGGGTCGCCCGGTGCTGGTCAACGAAGCGGGTGGCTCCTGGGCGGCGACGGCGGGCGCGGGCGATGTGCTGTCGGGTGTGATCGGTGCGCTGCTGGCCGCCGGTCGTGACCCGGCCTGGGCGGCGGCCGCGGCCGCCCGGGTACATGCCCTGGCCGCCGGCCTGGCCGCGCATGCCGCGGTCCCCGGGGGCGAGGGTGCGGCGCCGATATCGGCCACGCCTCTGTTGCGCCGCATCCCGGAGGCTGTTGCCACACTGCGGGCCCTGCGCACCTGAGATCCGGCCCGGGCCGGGGCGGGTGGCCGTGGTCCGGGCGGCTCGCCGGAGATGGCAGTATCGGCAACTGTGAATGGGCAAGTGGAGACCGTTGTCGATCTGGACGCCATCGCGCACAACGTGGGTGTGCTGCGCGCGCACGCCGGTGCTGCCGCGGTGATGACGGTGGTCAAAGCCGACGGCTACAACCACGGGGCCGTCGAGGTCGCGCGGGCGGCGCTGGCCGCGGGGGCCGCCGAACTCGGGGTCACCACGGTGGAAGAGGCGGTGGCCCTGCGTGAGGCCGGTATCCGGGCGCCGATCCTGTGCTGGCTCAATGCGTATGACGCGGATTACGCCGCCGCGATCGCGGCCGATATCGAGATCGGGGTCTCCTCGCCGGAACAGCTGGACGCGGTCGCTGTCGCGGCCCGCGAGCTGGGCCGGTCCGCTACCGTCACGCTCAAGGTCGATACCGGGCTCAACCGCAACGGTGTCGATCCGCATATCTATCCCGTGGTGCTCGCCACCCTGCGCAAACTCGTCGACGAGGAAGCCGTGCGTTTCCGGGCGATCTTCTCCCACCTCGCGCACGCCGACGAGCCCTATCACCCCGTGATCGATCTGCAGCGCGACCGGTTCCTGGAAGCCGTCGCCGCCGCCAAGGACCACGGACTCGAGCCCGAACTGGTGCACCTCGCCAATTCCGCGGCCACGTTGACCAGGCCGGATCTGGCCTTCGACATGGTTCGTCCCGGTATCGCCGTCTACGGCCTGACCCCGGTGCCCGATATCGGGGACTTCGGCCTGCGCCCGGCCATGACCTTCCAGGCGGAGGTGGCCCTGGTCAAACATGTCGCCGCGGGCGAGGGCGTGTCCTACGGGCACGAGTGGACCGCTCCCGCCGATACCACCGTGGCGCTGATTCCGGCCGGCTACGCCGACGGCGTCTTCCGCCCGCTGGGTGGGCGGATGGAGGTCTGGGTCGGCGGGCGCCGCCGGCCCAACCGGGGCCGGGTGTGCATGGACCAGTTGGTGGTCGATCTGGGGGACAACGCCGACGGTGTCGCCGAGGGCGATCCCGCGATCCTGTTCGGACCCGGCGATCACGGGGAACCCCATGCCCAGGATTGGGCCGACATACTGGGCACGATCCACTACGAAGTGGTGTGCTCGCCCCGCGGACGGGTACACCGCCGGTACCGGGGAGGAGCGCGGTGAAATCACGGACGACACTTTTGCGGGGCGGACTGGCCACGGCCGGGATCGTCGGCGCCATGGCGGGGGTGCATGCGCTGCGCCGAGCCGGTGCGAAGGTGTTGTGGCCACCGGTCCGCGACGAGTACCGGGACGAGAACTTCGCGCTGATCGACCTCGACCGTGCGGGGGAGGTGATCGCCGACGACGGGGTGTGCCTGGCCACCCGGGAGTGGGGTTCGGCCGATGCCGATGCCACCGTGGTTTTCGTGCACGGCTTCTGCAACAGTATGGAGTCCTTCCACTTCCAGCGTCGTCACCTGGCCGAACGCTGGGGGTCCCGGTTGCGGATGCTGATGTTCGACCTGCGCGGACACGGGCGTTCGGGAACACCGCAGGCCGAAAGTTGCACCGTCGATCAACTGGGCCGCGACCTGCTGACGGTGATCGACGCCCGCGCGCCGCGCGGACCGCTGATCCTGGTCGGGCATTCGCTGGGCGGGATGGCCGTGCTGGCCGCGGCCGCTCATGCCCGCGGACTGTTCGCCCAGCGGGTGCGCGCGGTCGCGCTGTTGTCGACCTCGGCCGCGGAGGTCGGTTCCGCGGGTATCGGCCAGTTGCTGCGCAACCCGGCGATCGACGGTTTCCGGCTGGCCGTGCACACCGCACCCGCGCTGGTGCAAGCGGGCCGGGTGACGGCCCGGCATCTCATCACGCCGATCCTGCACGTGAGTTCGTTCCACGGGCCGGTGAGCCCGACACTCTCCCGTTTCGCCACCATGATGATCGATCGCACTCCGGTGGAATCGGTGGTGAAGTTCCTGAAGGCGATCGAACTGCACGACGAGGCCGCGGCGCTGCCGGTACTGCGCGATATTCCGACCCTGGTCCTCGGTGGTACCAGAGATCTGGTGATCCCGTTCCGCAATTCCCTTGCGCTGGAACGTGAACTGGGTGATTGCGAACTCGTGCGGATCACCGAATGCGCGCATATGCCGCAACTGCAGTACCCGGAGCAGACCAACGCCGCCCTGGACCGCTTACTGGTGCGTGCGGGAGTCGTCGGCGAGGACGATGTCTCGGAGGCGACCGGTGGCTGAGCGCGGCGAACGCGAACTGCCCACCGTCGGCGATACCGAGGCGCTCGGGCGTGAACTGGCCGCCACCCTGGCCGCGGGTGATCTGGTGGTGCTCGACGGGCCGCTGGGCGCGGGTAAGACGGCACTCACGCGGGGTATCGCCGCGGGGCTGGGCGTCGGCGGCCGCGTCAGCTCACCGACCTTCGTGATCGCGCGCCGGCACCCTCCGGGGGCGCGCGCGGGCGGTCCGCCGGTACCGCTGGTACACGTGGACGCCTACCGGCTCGGGGGAAGTCTGGACGAACTCGACGCGCTCGATCTGGATACCGAACTCGACGACGCGGTCGTGGTGGTGGAGTGGGGCAGTGGCGTGGTGGAGCGATTGGCGGGCCGGCATCTGCTGGTGCGGATGTCGCGCGAACCGGAATCCGAAGTGCGCAGGGCAGCTTGGGAGTGGGTGCATACCGGCCACGCCGATTAGCGGCCGCCGGTCTCCGGTGACCGCCGGCCGGGCGCCGTGCGCCACCACCGTGTGGGGCAGGTCACCCGGTATCGTTGACCAGATCATGCTTGCACTTGCTGTCGACACCGCGACGCCTGCCGTCACGGCGGGGCTGGTCGAACTGGAGCAGGTGGCCGTCGGTGCGCCCGCGCCGGACGCCGCTCATCCGCGCACGCTCGCCGCCCGGGTACTCGTCGATGCCCGCGCCCATGCCGAGGCGCTCACCCCGCTGATCCTGGAATGCCTGGCCGAGGCCGGGGCCGCCCGGGCCGATATCGCGGCGGTGGTGGCCGGTATCGGTCCCGGACCTTTCACCGGCCTGCGGGTCGGGATGGCGACCGCGGCCGCGTTCGGTGACGCGCTGGGAATCCCGGTGTACGGCGTGTGCAGCCTGGATGCCGTCGCGGCCGAATGTGCGGCCGGTCTCGGCGCCGACGACGAACTGCTGGTCGTCACCGACGCGCGGCGCCGCGAGGTGTACTCCGCGCGGTATCGCGAACGCGGTGCGCTCCGCATCGCCGGGCCCGAGGTGAGCAAACCGGCCGATCTGGATCCCGCCGGCGCGACCGTGATCGCCGGATCGCCGGATCACACTCCGCTGTTCGACCTGCCGGCGCTGGGCGTGCGGACACCCTCACCCGCCGGACTGGTACACGTTGCCGCGCCCGCGCTGTTGTCCGGCGCGGCGCCCGAACCACTGGTTCCGCTGTACCTGCGCCGGCCCGACGCGGTCGAGCGCAGCTACCGCACCCTCGACCGGATGGGAGCATGACGTTGGGCATTCGCATCGAACCCATGGTGCCGACCGATATCGACGGGTGTGTGGAACTGGAGCAGCTCCTGTTCCCGGAGGACGATCCGTGGCACGCCGTGGCGTTCCGCTCCGAACTGGCGGCCCGTTACAACCGCTACATCACCGCCCGCGACGACGCCGGGAACATGGTGGGCTACGCGGGGATCGCGCTGCTCGGTGATGCCGAACATCCCGAGGCCGAGGTGCACACCATCGGTGTCGATCCGACGTGTCATCGCGCCGGTATCGGCACCGTATTGCTGGAAGCGCTGCTCGCCGAAGCGGGACGGCGCGGCGGTCCGGTGTTCCTGGAGGTGCGCACCGATAACGCCGCGGCGATCGCGCTGTACGCCAAACACGGATTCCACATCATCGGACTGCGCAAGAACTACTACCACCCCAGCGGCGCCGACGCCTATACGATGCGCCGGCCCGCGCTCGCCGATACGGCCACCGGGTTCGCCCGTACCCCCGACGAGGTGCTGTCGTGATCGTCATGGGGATCGAGAGTTCCTGTGACGAGACCGGCGTCGGAATCGTCCGCCGCCACCCCGACGGGACCTGTGAACTCCTGGCCGACGAGGTCGCCTCCAGCGTTGCCGAGCACGCCCGATTCGGCGGTGTGGTGCCCGAGATCGCCTCGCGCGCCCACCTCGAGGCGATTGTGCCCGCCATGCGCCGCGCGCTGGCCACCGCGGGCATCACCGCCCCGGACGCGCTGGCAGTCACGATCGGTCCAGGGCTCGCCGGTGCGCTGCTGGTCGGTGTCGCGGCCGCGAAAGCCTACGCGGCGGCCTGGGATATCCCCTTCTACGCCCTGAACCATCTGGGCGGGCATGTCGCGGTGGACACGCTCGAACACGGCCCGATGCCGCCCTGTGTGGCACTGCTGGTCTCGGGCGGGCACACCCATCTGCTGCAGGTGCGGGACCTGTCGGAGCCGCTGGTCGAACTCGGCAGCACCGTCGACGACGCGGCCGGCGAAGCGTTCGACAAGGTGGCCCGGCTGCTGGACCTCGGGTATCCCGGCGGTCCCGCTCTCGACGCGGCCGCGACCACCGGCGATCCGGCGGCGATCGCCTTCCCGCGCGGTATGACCGGCCCGCGCGATCCGCGCTACGACTTCTCCTTCTCCGGACTGAAAACCGCGGTGGCCCGGTATGTGGAGGGACAGCACCGCCAAGGAGTGGCGACCGAGCAGCTGCCGCTCTCCGATATCGCGGCCTCGTTCCAGGAGGCGGTCGCCGATGTGCTCACGATGAAAGCGGTTCGCGCCGCCCACGATGTCGGCGTCGACACCCTCGTGCTCGGTGGCGGGGCCACCGCCAACAGCCGGATCCGATCGCTCGCCCAAGAGCGCTGCGCCGCGGCCGGTCTGACGTTGCGTATCCCGAAACCGCGGTTGTGCACCGATAACGGGGTGATGATCGCGGCTCTGGGCGCGCATGTGATCGGCGGCGGCGCGGCGCCGTCGCCGCTGTCGGTGGCGTCGGATCCTGGGCTGCCGGTCTCCGTCAGCCAGGTGGGCTGAACCACAGGCCTCCGCGGTACCGGTTTCGGTCCGGTCCGGGCGGGTTTCGGCGGCCGCCGAAGAAGACGCGGGCTATCCGGCGGAACCCGATCCCGGCAACCGCGGTGGCGGAGGAACCGGGGGCGTGATCTGGATGGTGGTCTCGGTGCTCTGTGAACCACCGGGCGACGGTGCGTCCGAAGTGGAGGGAGCATCCGGAGCGGGCGATTCCTCGGAGGGCTGCGGCGCCAGGATGCCGGGACCCAGCCCCTCCGGGAAGGGGATGGGCGGCAGATTCGGATCCGGTCGCAGGGTCGGTTGCGACGGCTCCGGCCCGGCCTGGGCGGACCCGGTGGTGGTCGTGGCCGGCGGCACGGTGGTGGTCGTCGACTCGCCGTGCGTATAGGGCATTTCCGTGGTGGGCTCCGCCGTCACCGGGGGCTCGCCGGTCGGCTCGGCGGCGTCGGTGGTCGCGTCGACCGGTTGCTGCGGAACCTCTTCCACCGTGGTCGGCGTCACGGTGGTGGTGGGAGCGGCCGAGGTCGTCGGGGGTGGCACCTGCGCACTGCTGGTGGTGCCGGCGGGGGAGACCTCTTCGTCGGAGCTGGGGGCGATGGTGTTCACCCCGTAGCCGACGATCAGGCCCACGACCACAATGGCTCCGGCCACCGTGCCGAATGCCTTGAGGAGCGTGTTGCCGGACTTCTCCGGAGTGAGTGCGCCGATCGGCCCGTTCGACCGTGCGGTATCGGCGAGCAGCGCGGCGCCCTTGGCGATCACCGCGTCGGGATCCGGCACGGTCAGCACGGGCAGGTCGAGTTCGGTGCGCAGCGTCTCGAGGACCACCGGGATATTCGCGCCGCCGCCGATCACCACGACGGCCTCCGGAGCGCGGTCGGCCATACCGAAGGTCATGGAGGCGAAACGGGTCAGTTCCCGCATCAGCCGGGCGGTGAGCAGGTCGAAATCCGGACGCGTGAGCTTCAGCGGGCGGCCGGCGATATGGTCGACCGTTACGGCCTGGGCGACCGACAGATGTTCCTTGGCGGTTCGCGCCCGATTGACCAGCACGCTGCGGTTGGGCCGGGTGCCGCGCTTGGCGTAGTGCTGGTCGACCAGATGCCGGTACAGCAGATCATCGATCGCGCGGCCGCTGACGCCGGTGGAGCGCGCGGTGTGCAGCACCGTGCCGTCGGCCGGTTCCGCGACGGAGACGGTGCAGCCGGAGGCGCCCAGGTCGATCACGGCCACCGTGGCGTAGCGGTCGAGCAGACCGGTATCGCGCAGGAAGGTGAGGGCGGCGGTGGTTTCCGGAACCAGTTGCGGCTGCCGGTGCTTGCCGGTGGCCAGCCGGATCGCATGCGCCTGTTCTTTGCTGCGGTAGGCCACCGCGACCCCGGTGGGCGGGCGGTCGGCGACCACATCGAGACCGGAGGTGCGCGCGGGGGGAACCTGCGCGCCGAAGATCGCCTCGTGTTGATGGGAGGCGGGCAGCTGAGTGGTCATCAGCTCGATCGAGGAGGCGACCAGATCGCCCAGATCGGAATGCGCCTCGGCCGAGACGACCCGGTAGTCGAAACGCCGCGCACCATTGGCCGCGGTGGTCACCAGCGCGGAGCAGACCACTTCGTCGCCGGCGGAGATGCCGAGCGATGTGCGCATATTCCCTTCACCTCCCTTCGAGCGGAACCTGGTTCGCTGCACGGGCTACCCCGGACATGCCGAAAGTTGTTCGCGAAGCCACCGCCGTCTGCGGTGAGCGGGGGCTTCACGAACAACCATCACACATGGTGTCACGATCTGTTATCCGAACGTTACAGAGTTCGAGAATTATTGGGAAGCCCTCTTTCCTCAGGTCTACCCGGGGATCCGTGATCTCAACCCGCCGACCAGCGCGCACGG
Organism: Nocardia sp. NPDC024068; assembly: GCF_040638875.1. NCBI lineage: Bacteria > Bacillati > Actinomycetota > Actinomycetes > Mycobacteriales > Nocardiaceae > Nocardia > Nocardia sp. NPDC024068. Next base: position 39,726 of record NZ_JBEZYU010000043.1, read on the forward strand.
TTCGTGGCGTGTTCGTGACAACACAGTCGACTCGCGATGAATCTTCGCGGTATTGGCACCGCCCGGCCTTGAGCGCTGGCACTCGGATGTATAGAGTGCTAGCTGGCACCGATTGTTGCCCGGTGCCAGGCTTGACTACTGAGCAGGCGGTCCCGGCACCCGCGACGACGGGGCTTTGCGCAGGGTCAGCATCGTGACCGAATCGATGGTCCGGGACAACAGTTCCGGACGACCGTAATCCCCTGAAAGTGGAGGGCTCAACGTGGCGAGCGTGAACATCAAGCCGCTCGAGGACAAGATCCTCGTCCAGGCCAACGAGGCCGAGACGACGACCGCCTCCGGCCTGGTCATCCCCGATACGGCCAAGGAGAAGCCGCAGGAAGGCACCGTTGTCGCCGTCGGCCCCGGCCGGTGGGACGACGAAGGTGAGAAGCGCATCCCGCTGGATGTCCAGGAGGGCGACACCGTCATCTACAGCAAGTACGGCGGTACCGAGATCAAGTACCAGGGTGAGGAATACCTGATCCTGTCCGCGCGCGACGTGCTGGCTGTCGTCGGCAAGTAATTCGACTGCCGCGCATGCGTTCCGCCCCGGTGTCGAACTCTGGCCCGGGGCGGAGTGCGTTGTGCCACACAACTCGAAGCGCACCAGATACAGGAGCGAAGACATATGGCAAAGCAGATCCAGTTCGACGAGCAGGCTCGCCGGGCGCTGGAGCGCGGTGTCGACAAACTCGCCGACGCGGTCAAGGTCACCCTGGGGCCGCGCGGCCGGCATGTGGTGCTGGCCAAATCGTTCGGCGGGCCGACCGTCACCAACGACGGTGTCACCATCGCGCGTGATATCGATCTCGAGGATCCTTTCGAGAACCTCGGCGCCCAGCTCGTCAAGAGCGTCGCCACCAAGACCAACGACGTCGCCGGCGACGGAACCACCACTGCCACCGTGCTGGCGCAGGCCATGGTGCGTGGAGGTCTGAAGAACATCGCCGCGGGCGCCAACCCGATCGCGATCGGTGCGGGCCTGGCCGTCGCGGCCGACGCGGTATCCGAGGCGCTGCTGGCTGCGGCCACCCCGGTCAGCGGCGAGCAGGCCATCGCCCAGGTCGCCACCGTGTCCTCGCGTGACGAGGTGATCGGCGAAATGGTCGCCAAGGCACTGACCACCGTCGGCGAGGACGGCGTGGTCACCGTGGAGGAGTCCTCCACCCTGGAGACCGAACTGGTCGTCACCGAGGGCGTCCAGTTCGACAAGGGTTACCTGTCGCCGTATTTCATCACCGACGGTGACAGCCAGGAAGCCGTCTACGAGGATGTGCAGATCCTGCTGCACCGCGAGAAGATCAGCTCCCTGCCGGACCTGCTGCCGCTGCTGGAGAAGATCGCCGAATCCGGTAAGCCGGTCCTGATCATCGCCGAGGACGTCGAGGGCGAGGCGCTGTCCACCCTGGTCGTGAACTCGATCCGCAAGACCCTCAAGGCCGTCGCGGTGAAGGCGCCGTTCTTCGGTGACCGCCGCAAGGCGTTCCTCGACGATCTGGCCGTCGTCACCGCCGGTACGGTCGTCAACCCGGATCTCGGCATCAACCTCCGGGAAGCCGGTCTCGAGGTGTTGGGTTCGGCCCGTCGCGTCGTGGTCACCAAGGACGCCACCACCATCATCGACGGTGGGGGCACCAAGGACGATATCGCCGCCCGCAGCGCCCAGCTGCGCCGCGAGATCGAGGCCACCGATTCCGATTGGGACCGGGAGAAGCTGGAAGAGCGGCTGGCCAAGCTGGCCGGCGGTGTCGCGGTGATCCGTGTCGGCGCGGCCACCGAAACCGCGCTCAAGGAACGCAAGTACCGGGTCGAGGACGCGGTCAGCGCGGCCAAGGCCGCGATCGAGGAAGGCATCGTCGCGGGCGGCGGCTCCGCGCTGGTCCAGGCGGGCGCCAAGCTCGACGGGCTGATCGCCGGACTGTCGGGCGACGAGGCCGTCGGGGCGGAGGTGCTGCGCGGCGCGCTGCGGGCTCCGCTGTTCTGGATCGCCACCAACGCCGGCGTCGACGGCTCCGTGGTGGTCAGCAAGGTCACCGAGGGTGAAGCGGGCTTCAACGCCGCGACCCTGAGCTACGGCGATCTGCTGGCCGCCGGTGTCGTGGATCCGGTCAAGGTGACCCGCTCCGCGGTGATCAACGCCGCGTCGGTGGCGCGGATGGTGCTCACCACCGAGAGCGCCGTGGTGGACAAGCCCGCCGAGGACGAGGCCGACCACGGGCACGGCCACGCCCACTGATCTCGGGCCTTGATCCCGGTTTCCGGGACGAAGAGAACGGGCCGTTCACATTCAACCCGGAATGTGAACGGCCCGTTCTCTCATCGGCCGCCGGTCGGTGATCGACGGCGGCGCGCCCATACTGTTCTTCAACCGGGTCAGACCGTCTCTGATACGCGATTTCACGGTCGGCAGCCCGATATCGAGCTGGCGGGCCACCTCGGCGTAGGTGCGGCCGTCGTAATAGGCCAGCGAAATCGCCTCCCGCTGCGTCTCGGTGAGCGTGCGCAGCCCGACCACCACCGCCTGGTGGTCCAGAATGCGCTCGACCTCCTCGATGACCTCGTCGTATTCGTGGCCGAGTATCCGGGCCCCGTACGCGATCTCACGCTGGGTATGCGCCTGTTCGGCGCGCACCCGGTCGACCGCGCGCCGGTGGGCCAGGGTCATCAACCAGGTCACCGCCGATCCCCTGCCGGGATCGAAGTTCGCCGCGGTCCGCCATGTCTGCAGGTAGACCTCCTGAGTGGTCTCCTCCGCGAACCCGGGATCCTGTAGCACGCGCAGCACCAGACCGAAGACCCTGCTGCGGGTCCGGTCGTAGAACTCTGCGAAAGCTTCGGCATCCGAGTGGCCGCAGCGCTGCAACAGCGCTGAGAGCTCGATACTCTCCTGTGTCATCGGTCATAACAATAACTCCATGCTATGACCGAGAGTGCATGCGGCCCCGGGTGAATTGTGGTGTCGCGCTCGCGGGCCGGGAGTGGGCCGGGGAGGCTACACCGCCATCCGGCGGCGGTTGCGGCGGGCGTGCATCTCACGCTCGGTTTCCGACATGCCGCCCCAGATGCCGTAGGGCTCACTGACCTTCAGCGCATGCGACCGGCACTGCATCAGCACCGGGCAGGTCCGGCAGATTTCCTTCGCGCGCATCTCGCGAGCGGCCCGGGCTCTGCCTCGTTCGCCATCGGGATGGAAGAACACCGCCGAGTCCACACCCCGGCAGGAACCGCGCATCTGCCAGTCCCAGACATCGGCGTTCGGTCCGGGAAGGTGGGTGGGCATGGGCATGGGTTGAACTCCTCGTAGACGCGAGCTCGTCGGCATTGTCGAGCGAGTGATGGGTCAACTTTTTCCGTGGTACCCGGCATTCGCGCGAACGTCGGGGCCACGTGCGTCGGCCATGGTGCACCGTTGCTTCGGGTGCCGGTGTGATTTCATCCGGCGCCTTGCGTGGCGATGAGTTACGTTAGGGGCCCGATGGAAATTCCGTCAATAGTTCGACGCTCTGATTTATCGTACATTTCGCGCTGAGAATTTAACCTCGCGGACTGTTTACTTCCGCTAATCGCGCGGCGATACTGTGTGGTTGCCCCCGAGCGGTTCCTCCGCATCGCCGGTGCTAGTCGGCATTTTCGCAGGTAGCCGCGATGACTCCGGCGGCGGGATCGGTCCGGACCGAATTTCGTCCGGAGAACGCGGGACGCGGTGCCGATCTCGATACGATCACAGATGGCCTGCGGGCGGCGTACAGGTTAATTAACCGAAACGGCGACGAATTCGATGCGTATGTGCTCATGGATTGATCGGATGAGTTTAACCTGATAGAAACACTCTCGATTCGAAAAATGCTGGAAGATAGCTGGCCGTGTACGTGGTCGGCGGACGCGGTGGATATTCCCCGGAGTCACGGTTCGCCCGCCGGTACAGTGCACCGGTGTCCGCCGCTGTTTCCTGCCCTGAAACCTCCGCCACCGCCCTCGCCGACGCCGCGTTCGGTGCGTACCCCGGTGGGTCCGCTGCCGAGTTGCCGGAGCCTGCCGACGGCCTCGAACTCTGGTGGCGCGCTGTCGCCCTGGGCGGCACGGGGCATTACGCCGCGGCGCGCGGAGCGCTGCGCAGGCTGCGCAACGCGACCACCGATCCGGCACTGCGCTCCCTGGCTGCCTCCACTGCGGGATCGCTGCGGCGCCAGCTCGGCCGGCACGCGGACGCCGCCCACGACGACGGTGCGGCGGCCGCCCTCGTACTTCCCGGGTTGTCCGTCATCCGCGACGACCTGTCCGGCGCGGCGGCGCGCCGAACCTGTCCGGCGGCCGGTGACGGATATCGCGATGTTCCCGATCGTCTCGACGCCGCTGCCGACGCGCTGACCGGTCTGGCGGCCGATGCGCTCGGTACCGGCCGCACCGTGCTGGCGGGCCGGTTGCTCGACCGCTGTGCCGTATTGCTCGACACCGCCCCGGCCGACCGGCCCCGTGCGCGGGTCCGGCTGCACTGGGTGCGGGCCGAGACGGCGCTCGCCGAGGGGCGCGCCGCGGCGGCGCTGCCCGAGGCCGAGGCCGCGCTAGAACTGTCGGTACGGGGGCCTTCGGTCCGGCATCAGGTGAAATCGCGGCTGTTGGTCGCCGCGGCGGCCGGCGCGACCGGGGATCTCGCCCGGGCCGCCGCCCTGGCCGGGACGGTCGACGCCCAGTGCGCGCAGTTCGGTCTCCTGCCGCTGCGCTGGGCATGCGCGATGTTGCGGACCGGTCTCCCCGGTAACGACCGCGACACGGCGGCCGGTGACGCTGCTGCGTGTCATGCCCTGATCGCGCAGCGTGGCGGTCGATTTGGTGATGCCGGACGGTAACCCAGGTTCCACCGTCTCGACCCCCGCCGGGGGCGGTGTCCTATTGTTGATCCCGTTCCGCTGGACCGGCGGAAGCATCGGTCAACACCGACCGTGCCACTTGTAACGCCAGGAATACCGCTGACGATGACGCACACGGGCGAAGAGTTGGACCGCGCCGTCGCTGCCGCTGCGCAGGGCGACAGGTCCGCTTTAGCTCAGGTACTGGAATTGGTCCGCCCGCTGGTGATGCGCTATTGCCGCGCGCGGATCGGTGCCGCGGAGCGTGGACAACTCTCCGCGGACGATGTCGCGCAGGAGGTCTGTCTAGCGGTCATGACCGCGCTACCCAGGTATCAGGACCAGGGCAGACCGTTCATGGCATTCGTATACGGAATCGCTTCGCACAAGGTCGCCGACGCCCATCGCAACGCCTCCCGTAACAAGGCGGAAGCGATGGCCGAAGTACCAGATGTCATATCCACCGACCACGGGCCGGAGCAGAGAGCTCTCGAATCGGAAACCAGCCGGCAGATGAACACTCTGCTGGCGACGTTGCCGGAGAAACATCGGGAGATCCTGATCCTGCGCTTGGTCATGGGTCTGTCGGCAGAAGAAACCGCGACCGCCGTGGGCAGTACGGCGGGAGCGATACGGGTTGCCCAGCACAGGGCGCTCGCAAAATTGAAGGCACAAGTGGCGAGGGCAGGTGAAATGTATGGCTAGGGATGGCGGGCGCGGTCGGGGCGACAAGTGGGCGCGGCGTGCATCGCGGAACACCGATCCCTATGCCGAGGGCTCCGGTGCCGGTTCCGAACCGGTCGATATCGTCGCGGTCCGTCGTGATGACGAACTGATCAACGCTATCGCCCGTGGCGGGCCCATCCCCACCGAGAGCACCGAGGAACTCCAGCTGGCGACACTGCTGGCGGATTGGCGGGCCGAGATCGTGGCTCCGCCGTTACCGGACGCGCCCGATCTCGATACCGTGGTTGCGGCGGTCAACCAGGAGATCGGCGCCCGGCAGGCTCGGATCGGCGCGCAATCCGGCGGACGGCTGCGCTTGCTGCGTCCGATCGCCACCACCGCGGCGGCGCTGGCGCTGGTGTTCGGAGGCCTTTCGGCATTCTCGTATCAGGCAGAACCCGGTGACGCGCTGTGGCGCGTCAAAGAGGTGGTTTTCAGCGAGCAGGCGCAGAGCACCGTGGTGCAGTACGCGGACGACAATCTGGCCGCGGCGCAGACCCTGCTCGAACAGGGCAAGCCCGAGCAGGCGCGGGCCCGGCTGGAACAGGCTTCGGCGAACGCCACCCAGATCAACGACCCGGTCAAGCGTAATGAGCTGGTCGACCGGTGGAATCAGCTGTTCGAGGTGGTCCGCAAGGTCGCACCCGATATCGCGGCGCAGCTCGAGCAGTCGGTCCCGGCTCCGGATCCGGCCGCGCCGATCGAACCGTCGATACCCGGCGGTACCGCACCCGGCGGTAGCACCGAGCGGCCCGGCAGCACGGTGACCACGACTCCCGGCGGCGGCAGCCAGCTCCCGATGGAACTCCCGGGCTCGCCCGGCGGCTCCCCGGGCGGTGACCGTCCGGTCGCACCCGATACCGGCGCACCCGAGCGTCCGGGCCCGGCCCCCGACGCCGGCAAGCCGGACGTTTCCGCTCCGGATACTCCCGCTCCCGAGACTTCGGTGCCCGGTGGTGACGGCTCCGCCGACACCACCGCTCCGAACGTCCCGGGCCCGACCACGCCGGACGGGCCCGGTGCGGACACCGTGGATCCGCCCACGATGGCTCCGTCCACGGTCAGTTCACCCGGGCCGGTCGAACCGCCTGCCCCGCAGCTACCGCAGACCGGGGTGCCTTCGATCCCGCAGGCCCCGCAGATCCTGCCGAGTACGGTTCCGGGAGTCACACCCAACTGAGCCGGGTCGGTTGGGCGGCCGCCGTCAACAGCAGAACGAAAAAACCGATCGCGGTCGCGATCGGCTTTTCAGGAGTGGCCATCCATCCGTGGATGGCCACTCCTCGTTCGTATACGGGATTCGGTGCAGTGTGCGGATGACGTGTGCTCGGTGGTTGCGCCCCTGGGTGCGATCGGGGCACGCGAAATTGATCGGCCGTCTCATGTCGGCCGATCGAGCCGGACGGCGCCGGCCGCCTGGACTCAGCTGTCGAAAGCGTCGAACCCGTCGCCGTGGAATGCCTCGTTCATCGAAGCATCGGCGTAACCACGGCAATAATCCCAGGTGACGTAGGCTTCCGGAGTCGGGTCGTAGGCGGGCTCATGCGGGCGAACCGTGCCGTCGACCAGGAGCTGTAGGAGATTGGCGCGCAGCATATCCCAGTCGTGATAGTGATCCTGCCGACAGTCCTCGCAGCTCACCACCAACCCGCGGATACCGCGGTGGGCCAGTAGCGCCTCGTAGACTGCGAGATCGGCGAGATCCTCTTCGACCGCAAGGCGCTCATGAGGATCCAGCGGCTCCCCCGGCTCGATGGCATCGAGCGCGGCGGACGGGTCGGCGGGGTCTCCGGCGAACGGATCCGGCGGCAAGCCAGGTGGTAGGTGGTCACGCACATCCCCACGGTACGCAGAACAGGGTGGTCTGCGCCAGCCGTCCGCGCCGTCAGTTTCCGGTGCCGCCCGTCGATCGATCGGCACGGCCCTCAGTTGATCCGTGGTCCAAGGGGACCGATACCATGGTGTCAGGCGCCGACGAGCTCCCGATCACCCGGCTACCCGCCGGAGAATCGAGCCGGCGTCGTGAACCAATCCCAGTAACAGTTCGCTATCGGATCGCCATACCCCGATAGCGCCGCCGACGTCCAGGAGGGGTCGATCCGAATGAGTAATCCCGTACCGGGCGAGCGCACCGTCCGCCCTCATACGGGTGGTGACGATCCGAACAAGATCGCCATGCTCGGCCTCACCTTCGACGATGTCCTGCTGCTGCCCGCCGCCTCGGATCTCATTCCCAGCGCGGTCGAGACCTCCAGCCAGCTGACACGCGAGGTACGGCTGCGCACGCCACTGGTCAGCTCCGCCATGGATACCGTCACCGAAGCGCGAATGGCGATCGCCATGGCGCGCGCGGGCGGGATGGGCGTGCTGCACCGTAATCTCTCCGTGGCCGATCAAGCGGGTCAGGTGGAGACCGTCAAACGGTCCGAGGCCGGTATGGTCACCGACCCGGTGACCTGCCGTCCCACCGATACGCTCGCCGAGGTCGACGCCATGTGCGCGCGCTTCCGGATCTCCGGCCTGCCGGTGGTGGACGAGAAGGGCGCGCTGGTCGGCATCATCACCAACCGCGATATGCGCTTCGAGGTGGATCAGGACCGGCGCGTCGCCGATGTGATGACCAAGGCGCCGCTCATCACGGCCCAGGAGGGCGTGACGGCGGAGGCCGCGCTGGGTCTGCTGCGCCGCCACAAGGTCGAGAAGCTGCCGATCGTCGACGGTGAGGGCAGGCTGCGCGGGCTGATCACGGTAAAGGACTTCGTGAAAACCGATCAGTTCCCCGACGCCACCAAGGACCGGGACGGCCGGCTGCTGGTGGGCGCCGCGGTCGGCGTCGGCGACGACGCGTGGTCGCGCGCCATGACCCTGGCCGACGCCGGGGCCGATGTGCTGGTGGTGGACACCGCGCACGGACATCAGCGTCAGGTGCTCAGCATGGTGAGCAAGGTCAAGGCGGAGGTCGGTGACCGGATCCAGGTCATCGGCGGCAATATCGCCACCCGCGCCGGAGCCGCCGCCCTGGTCGAGGCGGGCGCCGACGCGGTGAAGGTCGGGGTCGGCCCCGGTTCCATCTGCACCACCCGGGTGGTCGCCGGGGTCGGCGCCCCGCAGATCACCGCCATCCTGGAAGCCGTCGCCGCCTGCGCGCCCGCCGGAGTCCCGGTGATCGCCGACGGCGGTATCCAGTTCTCCGGCGATATCGCCAAGGCCGTCGCCGCGGGCGCCTCCACCGTGATGCTCGGCTCCCTGCTGGCCGGTACCGCGGAATCGCCCGGCGAACTGATCCTGGTGGGTGGCAAACAGTTCAAGAGCTACCGCGGAATGGGCTCCCTCGGCGCGATGCAGGGCCGCGGCCAGGTGAAATCCTTCTCCAAGGACCGCTATTTCCAGGACGATGTGCTGGCCGAGGACAAACTGGTGCCCGAGGGCATCGAGGGCCGGGTCCCGTTCCGTGGACCGGTGAACCTGGTGATCCATCAACTGGTCGGTGGTCTGCGGGCGGCCATGGGTTATACGGGCGCGCACACCATCGCGGGCCTGCAGGAAGCCCAGTTCGTCCAGATCACCGCGGCGGGTCTGAAGGAGAGCCATCCCCACGACATCACCATGACCGTGGAGGCCCCCAACTACACCGGCCGGTAGGGCGCGGAGGGCGCCCTCGGGCGCCTTTCCCGGCCCACGTGTGGGGGCAATTCCGCCCTGGGTCCCGGCGCCGGACACTCCAGAGCTGTCCTGCATTGCCGCGCCAACCCGGATTGCGACAGCAATTCCGTACGCGCCCGGGAATGGAACACTCCGACGCCCCTCGGCCATCCGAATCGCCCGCTGGCCCAGTGTGTAGAGTTTACTGGCGAAATGCGGTTCACCAGCTGAAACGCCAGAGCCACCGGTGCCGAGTTCAGCGAGGCCCACAAAGGGTTCGGCCCGCGTCTGCTGTCAGCCCTCGAAGCCAAGCGGCGCAGCCGCCAGTCTCGAGGGCTGACAGATCAG
>NZ_JBEZYU010000044.1:0-49199 GCF_040638875.1 Nocardia sp. NPDC024068
GCCGGCTGCTGCGCCGGGAACCCGGCGGCGATCTGGTGACGCATGCCGACCTGTCCGGGGTCACCGACAAACCATGGAACGATATCGTTGTCGACCACGAGTCTCGAGGGCTGACAGCAGACGCTAAGGGGGCCGAACCCCGCGCGCGCCAGCGCGCCAATAACGCAGTAGCCTGCGGGGGTGATCAATACTTCGGCGGATGAGGGGATTTACGGCGCCCCGGTTGAGATTCGGGTTGCGGCTTCGGTGTCACAGCTGCCGATCGTGCGTGGGCTCGCCGAAACCTTGGTCCTGCTCAGCGATTTCACCATGGACGAGATCGCCGATATCCGGCTTGCGGTGGACGAGGCCTGTTCCACATTGATCGGAGTGGCGGCCGCCGGGACCAGTCTGCGCTGTGTGTTCACCATCGGCGAGTCCGAGCTGCGGGTGCAGGTCGACGGAGTGGCCGCCCAGGAAGGTCTGCCCGACGCGCGGAGTTTCGGCTGGCATGTGCTGCGGACGTTGTCCGATGCCGTGGACGCCCGGCAGGAGCCCTTCGATCAGCAGGTTTCCGGATATCCGACAACGGTCGAATTCCGTCGGGTCCGGGGGAAAGCGTGACCGACAGGGAGAAACCGCTCGAATCCTCCGGTAGCGAGTACGACGGCCGAGCCGCGAATACCGAGCCCGCGGCGACCGAATCGGCGAACACCGAGGCCCCGAACACCGAGGCTGCCGGCGCCGACGACGCGAATACCGAGGACGACAGCACCGAGGACGACACCGAGCTGGCGGATCCGCCGCAGGTGAGCGGGTACGACGATGTCGCCGATCTTTTCACCCGGCTGGCGGCCACCGAACCGGAGTCGGCCGATCAGGCCCGGCTGCGCAACGAACTGATCGCCCGCTGCATCCCACTGGCCGACCATATCGCGCGGAAGTTCAGCGGCCGTGGGGAGCCGTTCGACGATCTGACGCAGGTGGCGCGGGTGGGTCTGGTCCACGCGGTGGATCGGTTCGATATTTCCCGCGGCTCGAATTTCCTGTCGTTCGCGGTACCCACCATCATGGGTGAGGTACGCCGCTATTTCCGGGACAACACCTGGGCGATGCGGGTGCCGCGCCGGGTGAAGGAAACCCATCTGCGGATCGGTGCCGCGGTCGATTCGCTGTCGCAGTCGCTGGGGCGTTCCCCGACGGCCAAGGAGATCGCGGCCGAACTCGATGTCGATCCGGATGAGGTGACGCAGGCCGTCATCGCCGGAAACGCCTACCAGCCGACCTCGATCGATGCGGCGTCGGTGGGCCGCGATACGGATGCTTCCCTGCTGGACACCCTCGGTGAGGAGGAGGCCCAGTTCGACCGTGTCGAGGAGTATGTGGCGATCCGGCCGCTGCTGGCGGGCCTGCCGGAGCGTGAGCGCCGGATTCTGACGATGCGGTTCTTCGAGTCGATGACGCAGACGCAGATCGCGCAGCAGATGGGGATTTCCCAGATGCATGTATCGCGGATTCTCGCTAAAACTCTGGCGCGGTTGCGGGACCAGTCGGCCCGCGAATAGCGCGTCGCGACTGTTGTGCCCGCTTCGCGGGTCGGTCTACCCTCAGACGTGAGAGTTTGAGTGGGAATTTGTCTCAGACGGCCATTTCCGGCCATTTTCGCTGACACCCACCCTTCCTCGGCAGTTCAGAGCAACCGACGAGCCCCGGGTCGGCCCGTAATCCGGCGCTCCTGCGGGTCGCGCGTCGATGACGACGCGGCGGAAAGTGATGACATGTGATGACCGCTGAGACCATCGCCCGGCAGTGCACCCTGTGCGAAGCGCACTGCGGCATTCTGGTGACCGTCGAGGATATGAAGGTCGGCCGGATCGAGGGCAATCCCGATGATGTCCTGTCCAAGGGCTATATCTGCCCCAAGGCGACCGCCATGGCCGGGCTACACGACGACCCGGACCGCTTGCGTACTCCGGTGCGGCGGGTGGGTGACCGGTTCGAACCCATCGGCTGGGACGAGGCGTTCCGCGAGATCGGCACCCGGCTGCGCCGGGTGCGCCGGGAGCACGGACCGCATGCGGTGGGCATGTACCTGGGCAATCCCGCCGCGCACAATTCGGCGATCATGTACGCCATGGCGCTGCGCGCCGGCCTGATGACCCGCAATTTCTACACCGCGTCCTCCATCGACCAGTTCCCGCAGGAATTCGTGGCGTGGCAGATGTACGGCTCGAATTTCATGATGCCCATCGCCGATATCGACCGCACCGACCGGCTGGTGATCCTCGGCGCCAACCCCGCGGTGTCCAACGGTTCGGTCACCACCATGCCGGGCGCCAAGAACCGGATCAAGGATGTGCGCGAACGCGGCGGGAAGGTCGTGGTGATCGACCCGCGGCGCACCGAGACCGCGCGGCTGGCCGACGAACATGTATCGGTCGTGCCCGGCGGGGACCCGTACCTCCTGCTGGCCGTCCTGCACGTCCTGATCACCGAGAAGCTCTACGACCGCACCGCAGTCCACGCGCAGTGCGGCGGACTGGACACACTGCGTGAGCTGGTCACCGGTTTCGCCCCGGAGGATGCCGCCCCGCACGCCGGGGTGGATGCCGAGACGATCCGCCGGCTGGCCCGGGAGCACGCCGCGGCGAAATCGGCGGTGATGTACGCGCGGATCGGGGTGTGCCAGACGCTCACCGGGACGATTACGCACTGGCTGGTCAACACCATCAACGCGGTCACCGGCAACCTCGACCGGCCCGGCGGGCAGATGTATGCCACTCCGGCGGTGGACCTGCTGCCGCTCGCCCGCCGGATGCCGCCGTTCTACGGCGCCTGGACCGATCGCTCCGGAAAATACAAATCGTTCCGTTTCGAGCTGCCGGTCGCGGCCCTCGCCGACGAGATTCTCGACGACGGGCCGGGGCAGATTCGCGCCATGATCACTTACGCCGGTAATCCGGTGCTGTCCACCCCACAGCGCGGACAGCTCGACAAGGCGCTCGGCTCGCTGGATTTCTATGTGGCCGTGGATATGTACATCACCGAAACCACCCGGCACGCCGATATCATCCTGCCGCCGCTGTCGCCGCTCGAGCGTGAGGACGTCGACATCCTGCTGACCATGTTCAGCGTGCACAACAACGTCCGGTACAACGCGCGGGCGGTCGAACCCGCCGGCGACGGTCTCGAGGACTGGGAGATCATGGCCCGGCTGACCACCGAGATCCTGCCGCTGCCCCTGCGTTCGGTCACCGGCCGGGCGCTCAACGCGGTATTCGCCCGCTTCAGTCCGCTGCGGGCGACGGCACTAGGGATGGCGGTCGGACCGCACGGAGTACTGCGGCGGGGACGCTCGGGCATCACCCTCCAGAAGGTCCGGGAGGCACGCGGCGGGATCGACCTGGGGCCGCTGCGGCCGCGGTTGCGTTCCCTGATCGCCACCGAGGACCGGCTGGTGCGGCTCGCGCCGCCGATGTTCGTCACCGAGGCACGCCGGTTGCTCGACGCGGTCCGGACCGCCGGCGCGCCCCGGAGTGACGGATACGATCTGCGGTTGATCGGCCGGCGGCACCTGCGCAGCAACAATTCGTGGCTGCACAATGTGCCGTCGATGGTGAAGGGGCGCGACCGCTGCACCGCGCTGATGAATTCGCACGACGCGCAGGTCCGCGGGCTTTCCGACGGTGCCCGGGTCACGGTCAGTTCGCCGATCGGATCGATCGTGGTGCCGCTGGAGATCAGTGACGATATCCGGCCGGGGACAGTCGCGATCCCGCACGGGTGGGGACACCGGGAACCCGGTGTCGGCTGGACGGTCGCCGCGGCGCTGCCGGGCGCGAATGTCAACCTGCTGCACGATCCGGAGCAGGTGGACCGCATCTCCGGCACAGCCGCCGTGAACAGCACCTGGGTGCGGATCGAAGCCGCCGATACCGCCACCGTGGCGGGGTGAGCCGGCTGCGGGCCCGGTTATTCCGGGCCCGCCCCGCGTTCCCGGTCCCGGCGCAGCTTCGCCGGGGCCACCAGCCACCAGGCGGCGTCCAGCAGTTCGCGCAACTGTTCGGCGTCGACGCGATCGAGGTCGATGAGGATGTACGGGTACCCGTCGTAGTGCGCGGTGGTGTAGAACGCCGGGTCACCGGAGGTCAGGAGGGCCTGCTTCTCCTCCATCTCGCAGCGCAGCGCGAGCCCGCCCTCGGCTTCGCTGCGCAAGCGCGCGAAACTCTTGCCCGCGACCTTCAACGCCGGGGTCCGGTAAGAGGTCGATTCGGCGACCTCCGGCAGCCCGGTGGCCATCCGCACGACGTGTGCCCAGGTGAGGCTCATACCTGCCAGTCTGCCCGGTCGCAGCGCACCGGGCTCGGATATTCGTCACCGCCGAATTCGCGCCCCCGGATGCCCCCGGACGGCTTCCCACCCGGACAGCGCGGGTGCTAGACGGGTTTGCGGAGTGCCGCCACGAACATGGCGTCGGTACCGTGCCGATGCGGCCACAACTGCACGCCGGGTCCGTCACCGATTCCGGTGACACCGGGGAGCAGCGGCCGTGCGTCCAGCTGTTCGGCGCCGGTGCGGCGCACCGTATCCGCGACCACCGCGACCGTTTCCGGGAGATGCGGCGAGCAGGTCGAATAGATGACCACGCCTCCGGGCCGTACCAGGTCCCAGGCGGCGCCCAGCAGTTCGCGCTGCAGCGTGACCAGATCGGCGAGATCCTCCGGCGTCCGGCGCCACCGCGCCTCCGGACGGCGCCGCAGCGCCCCCAGACCGGTACACGGCGCGTCCACCAGAACGCGGTCGTATCCGCCGGTCAGCCCGCTGTCGCGGCCGTCGGCGATATGGACCCGCACCGGCAGTCCGCGGGTGGCGTTGCGGACGAGTTCGGCCCGGTGCGGGGCCTGCTCCACCGCGTCCACCTGATAACCGTCGATACCGGCGAGAGCGCCGAGCAGCGCGGCTTTCCCGCCCGGGCCCGCACACAGGTCCAGCCAGCGGCCACCGTCGTCGCCGTGCAGAGGTGCGCGGGTGAGGGCCAGGGCCACCAGCTGGCTGCCCTCGTCCTGGACGGCGGCCATCTCCTGCTTCACCGGTTCCAGCGCGCCGGGGTCGCCACCGCTGTCGAGGTACACCGCGTACGGCGACCAGCGGCCTTCCTCGCCGCCGGTGACCAGGGCCAATTCCTCGGCGGTGATATCGCCGGGGCGGGCCACCAGATGCACCACCGGCCGGGCGTCGTCGGCGGCGAGCAGCTCGCGGAGTTCCCCGGCGTCGGCGCCGAGGGCGTCGGCGAAGGCCTGGGCGATCCACACCGGATGGGCGTATTCGAAGGCGAGCCGCCCGATGGGTTCCCGCGGCGCGAGCTGTTCGATCCACTCCTCCGGCTTCCGACCGGCGACCCGGCGCAGCACGGCATTGACGAAACCGGCACGCCCGGAACCACTTTCGATCCGGGCGAACTCCACCGACGTATGCACGGCGGCATGCGGTTCCACCCGGGTGCGCAGCAACTGGTAGGTGCCCAGCCGCAGGATGTCCAGCAGCGTCCCGTCGATCTCCTCGATCCCGCGTCCGGCGCATTCGGCGATCACCGCGTCGAGAACGCCGAGAGCGCGGCACGCACCGTAACCGAGTTCGGTGGCCAGCGCGGCATCCCGGCCCTCGACACCGTAGTCGCGGAGCAGTCCCGGCAGGACCAGGTTGGCGTAGGCATCGCGCTCGCGGACGGCCCGCAGCGTCTCCAGCGCCGCCTGCCGGGCGGGATCGGCGAGGACGCGGGCCGGCGTGTCCCGGCGGCCGGCGGATCGGCCGCCGGAACCGGCAGCCCGCTCCTCGGACCGATTCCGCTTGCCGGGTTCCGGTCCTCGGCGCCGCCCGTCGCCGGCCTCGGCGCCGCGGCCCGCGCCGCGTCGCGGCGCACCCCGGCTGCCCTCGACGCCGCGAGGCTCGTTGCGATCATCGGCCCGCCGGGCGCCGCCGCGATCACCGGTTCCGCCGACTCGCTCACCCGAACCGGAACCACCGCGGCCGTCCTGTCCCTGGCGCCGACCTCCACCGGAGGATTGTCCGCGGTCAACGGTCTTTCCTCGTCCTTCGCCGCGGCCGCCGCGCGTATCGCCGACGGCGGAATCACGCCCGCGCTCGTCCGCGCGACGGCTGCCCGGCCGGTCACGGCGTTGTCCCGGCTCTTTTCCCGAGGACGGCGAACCCGGCCGGCCACCGGACCTCGCGCGGGAGTCACCCCGCTCCGGTCCGGACGGCGGGACGTTCCGGCGGGGGTCGGTGTCCCGCTCCCCCCGCCCCGGGCCCTGCCGGCGCCCGTGCGGTTCGGCGCGCCGCTCATTCCGGCCGCCGCTCTCGTCCGGACGATCCCGCTCCGAATCGCCCTGATCCGGAGCGGGTTTCGGGTGGCGGCGGAAGCCGCGCGGCCGGTCGTTCGCCGGGCCGGTCACTCGGCCACCGTGCCCGATGCCGGGCGGGCGCCACGCGCCCAATCGACGGCCGCCATCGCGCGCTTTCCTTGTGGCTGCACCTGCCCCAGACGCACCGCGGTGGTCGCGGTGCCGACGAGCACACCCGATTTGCGCACGTCGAGCTGCCCTTCCGGCAGTGCTTCCTCCACCAGTTCCACCGGGCCGAGTTTCAGGCGGGTCCCCGCGACCGTGGTCCAGGCACCCGGGAACGGCGTGACCGCGCGTATCGCGCGGCCGACCGCGAGAGCGGGCTGATCCCAGCGAACCCGGGCCGCGTCGACAGTGATCTTGGGAGCGTAGGAGACACCGTCCGCGGGTTGCGGAATCGCCTGCAGGGTGCCGTCTTCGACACCGTCGAGGGTTTGTTCGAGCAACGCCGCACCGCTGTCGGCCAAACGGGTCAGCAGTTCCCCCGCGGTATCGGTGACACCGATACGTTCGGTCACGACACCGAAGACCGGACCGGTGTCGAGGCCCTTCTCGATCCGGAACGTGGAAGCCCCGGTGATCTCGTCACCGGCGGCGATCGCCGCCTGCACCGGGGCCGCGCCGCGCCAGGCGGGCAGCAGCGAGAAATGCAGGTTGATCCATCCGTGCGCCGGGATCTCCAGGATCTCCGGCGGCAGCAATGCCCCGTACGCGACCACCGGGCAGCAGTCCGGCGCCAGATCGCGGAGCGCGGCGACGAATTCGGGTTCCGCGGGTTTGTGCGGGGTGAGCACCGGAATACCGTGTTCGTCGGCCAGCTGCCCGACCGGCGACCGCCGCACCGAACGTCCGCGCCCGGCCGCGGCATCGGGCCGGGTCACCACCGCGGCCACTTCGTGGCGGGAGTCGAGCAGCCGGCGCAGCGAGGGGACGGCCGGGTCGGGGGTACCGGCGAAGACGATCCGCATCAGTGATCCCGCTCGGCCAGCGCGCGGCTCGGCCGGATCGTGATCCCGGCGGTGAACCAGTCGGATTCGCGGATGGTGCGCATGGCCTCTTTGCGCAGCGGGGCGTCGAGCCGGTCGATGAACAGGGTGCCGTCCAGATGATCGGTTTCGTGCTGCACGCACCGCGCGAGCAGTCCCTCGGCCTCGAAGTCGACCGGTGCGCCGTCGACGTCCACACCTGTGGCGCGGACCCGCATCGCCCGCCGGGTGTCGTGATTGACGCCGGGGATGGACAGACACCCCTCGGGACCGATCTGTTCCTCGTCGCCGAGTGCGGTCCACACCGGGTTGATCAGGTGACCGCGGGCGTCGCCGGTGTCGTAGACGAAGACCCGCAGACCGACGCCGATCTGCGGGGCCGCCATCCCGACGCCGCCGTCGTCGTACATGGTGTCGGTCAGATCGGTGACCAGCTGTCGCAGTTCGGGGCCGAATTCGGTGACCTCGGTCGCGCGGGATCGCAGGATCGGATCGCCGAAGAGGCGGACGGACTGGACGGTCACGATGACTCCCGAAGACAGGTGGCTGGGCAGGAAGATCTCATTCTAGTGACCCCCGCCCGCCGCTCAGATATTGCCGCCGATGATCACCTCGGGGATGCCGGTACCCAGCGCCACCGGTACGCAGGCGGGTTTCGCCGGGCGGGCGGGGTCGAGGGCGCCGAGCAGCAGTCCGAGTACGAACGGGTCGTACACCATATGGAAATGCCCGGTCAGGTTCGCCGGGCACAGATCCTGGATCACCAGGTTCTCGGCGCCGGGACCGCGGAGGGCGATGTTCTCGAACGGCTGGATCATCTCGTCGACCCGGCTGCCGATGGTGACGTAGCGAACGCCGGGCACGGTATCGCCGCCGGCGTTCAGTGCTTTCATGAACGGTGACCCCTGGGCCTGCTGCACCGCCGCCGGCGAGACGGCCAGCGCGGCCACATCCAGCACTCCGGGGATCTGCTGGGCCAACGGCACCAGGCCGTACATCACACCACCGTAGGTCGGCGAGGCCACGCCCACCCAGGTGCCGACTTTCGGTGCGCCACCGAGCTTGTTGGCGTAGTACCGGGTCACGTTGGCGCCCTGGGAGAATCCCACGAGATCGACGCGATCGGATCGGGTGGCGGCCCGGACCTCGTCGACGAACCACGCGATCTGATGCGCGCTGAGCACGATGTCCTCGGTGCCGTAACTCATGGAACCCGGCCGCCCGCCGTAGTTGAGCGCGAACACGCAGTAGCCCTCGTCCACCAGTCGCGGCCCGATGGCCGACCAGTCGGTGTAGGCGTTCGCGTCGGTGCCGTGCGCGAGGATCACCGGGCGCGGATGCGCGGCGTCCGGGACACATCCGAAATCATTGACGCCCCGGGGTACCGCGTCCGGATGGGATTTCATGAACAGCACCGCCGCCAGATGGTCCGGCTGTGGTGGGCCCGGGTCGGTGGGGATCACGGGCGGAAGGTATCCGGGAGGCTGGGCGATGCTGCCCGCGGTCGCGAGCACCACCGACCCAGCCAGTGCACCGGCCATCGTCAGCAGCCGTAGCGGAAACCTGCCACGCTGCGTACCGTCCCGCCCCGCCGGCCATCGAAGTCGTATCACCACATAATCTTCTCCCCTGCCGGCGCGGCGGGAAAACGGGGCACCGGGTCTTGATCACCCCGTTACTTTTCCGGTGTCTCATCCTCGGCGAGGATGCGATACAAGGCTTTCCGCGCGTCGGTGAGAACCGCCGCCGCCTTGGCCGCCTGATCCGGCGTCCCGGCCGCCGCGACCTGGGCAACAGCGCCCATGAGCGGCGGAATCAGGGCACGCAGATCACTGGTGTGTTCGCCTACTCCCTCCTTGACCTCGGCCCAGGGATCGCCGAGCTCCTCCCGGTGTTCGGTGACATGGGCGTTACCTGTCTCGGTCAGTTGCGCGGTCTTGCGGCCGGCCACCTTCTCGATCGTGATGAGCCCTTCGTCCTCCAACTGGGACAGTGCGGGGTAGATGGACCCCGGACTCGGCCGCCAGAGATCGTCGCTGCGCTCCCGGATCTGCTGGATGAGTTCGTAGCCGTGCATCGGGCGTTCGGTGAGCAGCAGCAGGATCGCCGCCCGCACGTCACCACGGCGGCCACGACCACCGCGCCCCCGGCCACGGCCGAACCCGGGACCGAAGCCCGGGCCGCCGAATCCGGGCCCGAACCCGGGGCCGAACTGCGGTCCGAAGCCCGGACCGAATCCGGGCGGCCCGCCGTGCCGGAACAGGGCTGCGCCCGGTCCGAAATCGGCGCCCGGCCGTTGCCGCCGGGCCCAGCGGCCCCGGCCACCTTTGCGGAATTCCGCGTTCTCGATGTTTTCCATGTTTTCCATAGCAGCCTCCTGCGCCACTCGATCGGTTTTCATAGCATCGACGATATATCGGCAATCTATCCAACGCAAGGGTCGCGGGAGAATTCCCGGCCCGCGATGATGGTCCGGTGCTCGACTACGACCGGGAAGCCGCCCACTACGACCACACGCGCGGCGGCCTGTCCAGGGCCCGTGCCGCGGCTTCCGCGCTCGACCGGCTGATCCCCGGCCCCGGTGTCGTGCTCGATCTGGCCGTCGGCACCGGAATCGTGGCGGCAGATCTGGAGACTGCCGGGCACAGGGTCATCGGCGTCGACCTGTCCGCGGGGATGCTCGCGCAGGCCGCCCGGCGGCTACCGGGACGTCTGGCCCGCGCGGACGCGGCCGCGCTGCCGCTGCCCGGCTCCTGTGTCGATGCGGTGACCGCGGTCTGGCTGCTGCACCTGCTCGACGATGCCGAGCCCGCGATCGCGGAATCGGCCCGGGTACTCCGGCCCGGCGGCTGGTTCGTCACCACCGCCGACAAGGCCGCCGCACACCGCATCGCCTCCGGCCTGCCCCCGGACGATCGGCCGCGAGCCGACGGCTGCGCACTGCTGACCACGCTCGGCGCCCGGTACGGGCTGCACCTCGCCGCCGCGACGTCGTTCATCGGGTTCGGGCAGGCCCGCGCCGGCGGATCCGACCCCATGTATCCCGTCCTCGGGTTCCGGCGCATCGGGTGACGCCGGAACGGCCCGATCAGCCGATATCGAGCGGATCGATCTGCACACGCAGCGGCGCGTCCGCGCGCTGACTGCTCCGGACGGCCTGCGCCGCGGTGAGCGCGCGGGCGAGCGCACCACCCTGCGCACGGGGCGCGCGCAACAGCACTCGCTCCACCTCGAGCGGTCCGCTGACACCGTCGCCGCGCGATCCGGCGGGCATCCGGGCAGCGACGGGAAGCGGGACCGGGCCCAGAATCTCCACCGACGGCGGTAACTCGGCCACGGCGAGCAGGTCGGCGACGGAATCGGGGGTGCCGTCGACCGCCGCCATCCGCGCCGCGGGCGGAAAACCCACCTCGGCACGCTGGGCCAGTTCGGCGGCAGCGTGGCCGGTCGGATCCCAGCGCAGCAGCGCCTGTACAACCGGCACGGCCGGGTCGGCCATGACGAGTACCTGCCCCTCCGGCGATACCAGCGCGGCCGCACCCAGCCAGCGGCGCAGGGTGTCCTCGGCGGCGCGCAGATCCGCGCGGCCCAGCAGCGCCCAGCCGTCCAGCAGCAGCCCGGCGCCGTACCCCCCGGGGAGCACCGGTTCGGCGCCGACCGTGGCCACCACCACCTGCGGTCCCGGTGGGACGGTGTCGAGGATCGCCGACCCGCTCGATCCCCGGATCGGCACTCCCGGGAAGGCCCGGCCCAGTTCTTCCGCCGTGCGCGCCGCCCCGATGACGACCGCGCGCAGGGCCCGGCCACCGCAGGAGGGGCACCGGAAGGCGGCCTCGGTGCGTCCGCACCACCGGCACACCGGGCTCTGCGGGGTCTGATCGCCGGTGGCACCCTGATCGGCACCGGGCAGCGAGAGCGGGCCCACACAGTGCCGGCACCGGGCGGGAACACGGCATTTCGTGCAGGCCAGCGCCGGTACATAGCCGCGGCGCGGCACCTGGACCAGAACCCCGTGTCCGGCGGCGAGGGTCCGGCGGGCGGCGGCGAACGCCGCGCCGGGTATCCGCACCGCACGGGCGATGGGATCACGTTCGAGGGCCATATCGGAATCGCCGGGTGCGCTGATACGCGGCGCGGCGGCCCGCAGGGTCGCGCGGTCGGCCAGCAGGTCGTGCGCCCAGCCCGATTCGACAACCGCCTGGATTTCCGCGGTCCGCGCGAAACCGGCCGCCACGAAGGCGGCGCCCGTGTCGTGCGCGCGGAGCATGGCGACCTCACGCGCGTGCGGATACGGAGAGCGCGGTTCGGCGTAGGTGTCGTCGCCGTCGTCCCACAGAGCGATGAGACCCAGGTCCGCCGCGGGTGCGAACACCGCACTGCGCGTGCCCACCACCACCCGCGCGGTGCCACGCAGGATCGCGAGCCAGCGCCGGTAGCGGGCGGCGGGGCCCAGCCCGGCGGACAGGCCGACCGCGCGATCGCCGACAAGTCGTTCACATTCCGACAACACCCGATCAAGATCGCGCTGGTCCGGGACCATCAGAATCGCGCTGCGCCCGGCGGCGGAGACGACGGCGGCGAGTTCGGCGAGGCGCCGGGCCCAGTTCTCCCCCGGCAGGGCCTGCCATGCCGCGCGCGGGCTCCGTCCCCCGGCCAGGGCGGCGAGGAACGCGTCGCCGTGCCGGTATCGCTGCCAGGCGACCGCCTCCACGCTCTCGGGCACGGCCGGACTCCCGGATTCCCCTGCAGGCGAATGCGTTGCGCTGGGCTCGCGCCGCGAGTCATCGTCGCGGTCCCCCCGCGCGGCGGAAGCCGTCCCGTCATCCGGCGGATCCCCGTCGGGACCATCCGGCGAAAGATCAGGTCCGGAGTGGCCCCGAGGCCGTGCGGGCCCGGGGAAACCGGAAGGTCGTGGGGTCACCGCGGGGATCTCCGCGGCTCCCGGTCCGGCCGGGCCGGTACCCGCGGGCCGCCCGGCCGCGGCCCCGGTCGGGTCGTGCGCTTCCGATCCGGGAACCGGTTCCGTCTGCCCGGACCCGGAGGTTTCGGGCTCGTCCGCTTCCGGCGCCCCCGACCCGGGATCCGCCTCCCGGATCTTCTGCTTCGCAGCGGTTTTCGCGGACCCGCCGTTCTCCACCCGCGCATGCCGGGGCGGAATCGCCAGCCGCAGCACATCGGCGCGGGTGCCCGCGCACCGGGCGGCGACCGTCGTGGCGAGCCGGAGGATCTCCGGGGTGAGGACCTGTTCCGGCGAGACCACGCGCTCGAGACGTACGAGCTTGCCCGAGTGTTCGGATTCGGTGAGCCTGCTCAGCAGGTAACCGTCCACCAGCCGCCCCGCGAACCGCACCCGGACACGGACACCGGGCCGCGCGGTCTCGTCGAACTCCGGCGGTACCAGATAGTCGAAATCGCGGTCCAGATGCGCAGGGGTGAGCAGCGGTAGCACTCTGGCAACCGGATGCGTCAGCGGTTCCGAAGCGGTCGCTTCCTGCACCGGGGCCCGGCGACGGCGTGGTTCCGGACGCGAGCGACCGCCTGCCCCGGACCGGGCCGGGCGGACCTCCGATGCGTCCGGCACGCCCGGCAACCCGGGTTCTGCCGGGCTACCGGACGCCGGGTGCTCCACGCGAGCGGAGACCTACAGTCCCGCGGCGGCGCGCAGCTTCTCCGCGCGGTCGGTGCGCTCCCAGGGCAGATCGATATCGGTGCGGCCGAAATGCCCGTACGCCGCGGTCGGCGCGTAGATCGGCCGCAGCAGGTCCAGGTCGCGGATGATGGCGCCCGGGCGCAGATCGAACACCTCGGCGATGGCCGAGGAGATCCGGGCCGGATCGGCCTTCTCGGTGCCGAACGTCTCGACGAACAACCCCACCGGAGCCGCCTTGCCGATCGCGTACGCCACCTGCACCTCGACCTTGTCGGCCAGACCCGCGGCGACCACGTTCTTGGCGACCCAGCGCATCGCGTAGGCGGCGGAACGGTCGACCTTGGACGGATCCTTACCGGAGAACGCGCCGCCACCGTGGCGGGCCATACCGCCGTAGGTGTCGACGATGATCTTGCGGCCGGTCAGGCCGGCGTCGCCCATCGGCCCGCCCAGGACGAACTTCCCGGTCGGGTTCACCAGCAGCCGGATATCGGAGGTGTCGAGGTCGGGGATCGCGATCTCGGCGAGTACCGACTCCACGACCTTTTCCCGGATATCGGGGGCCAGCAGATTGTCCAGGTCGATATCGGCGGCGTGCTGGGTGGAGACCACGACCGTATCGAGCCGGACCGCACGATCACCGTCGTATTCGATGGTGACCTGGGTCTTACCGTCCGGACGCAGGTAGGGAAGTACGCCGGTTTTCCGGACCTCGGTGAGCTTGCGGGACAGCCGGTGCGCGAGCGCGATCGGCAGCGGCATGAGTTCGGGGGTGTCGGTGTTGGCGTAGCCGAACATCAGGCCCTGGTCGCCGGCGCCCTGCTGTTCGATCTCGTCGTCGGAACCACCGACCCGCGCCTCGTGCGAGGTGTCGACGCCCTGCGCGATATCCGGCGACTGGGAACCGATCGCGATGTTCACGCCGCAGGAGTTGCCGTCGAATCCTTTTGCCGAGGAGTCGTATCCGATCTCCAGGATCTTCTCCCGGACGATATGCGGGATATCCGCGTAGGCCTCGGTGGTGACCTCGCCCGCGACATGCACCTGACCGGTGGTCACGAGCGTCTCCACGGCGACCCGGCTGCGCGGGTCCTGGGACAGCAGGGCGTCGAGGATGGAATCGCTGATGGCGTCACAGATCTTGTCCGGATGACCCTCGGTCACGGACTCACTGGTGAATAGCCGGCTACCGGACGTGCGCACAGTTTCCCTCTTCCTCACGGTTACTCGTGTCCCGGATGGACCGTAGCTCACGGCTCGCGGTCACGACCCTGGACTCTCAGACTATTAGAACGGGCCGACCGATTGGAGCTTCGGAACACTCCGCCGGACAGGTTTCCGAACAGTGCGCCCGTGGCCGGTGATTTTCCGCGTGCCCCGGTGCCGCCCCGGCGATGGCGGCGTGCTCGCCGGTCGTGCCGGCCGGTGCCCGATCCGTACCCGGTCGGCGGGGTGCGGCGCGGGCCGGGGGAGTTCGAATCACGCCGAGCCGAACCCGGTACCGGGCCGAATCGAGCGCCGAGCCGGACTCAGTGCAGCAACGGCGCCAGTGCGTCCAGGACCCGGCTGGCGAGCAGCGCCTTGGAGCCGTGGTCGAGCGCCTGCTCGCTCCCGTCGGCCCCCAGCAGCCAGCCGTCGTTGGTATCCACCTCGAAGGCCTTGCCCTCACCCACCGCGTTGACCACCAGCAGATCGCAGCCCTTCCGGGCCAGTTTGGCCCGGGCGTGGGTGATCACATCGCCGTCCTCGTCGCCCGTCTCGGCGGCGAAGCCGACGATCGCCGTGCCGGGCAGCCGGCCCTCACTTCGCGCCTGGACCAGACCGGCGAGAATATCCTCGGTCTTGGACAGTGCGATGCTATCGGGCTCGGCCTTGCCCTTCTTGATCTTGGCGGCGGCCACCGAGGTGGGCCGGAAATCGGCGACGGCGGCGGCCATGATCACCGCGTCCGCACCGACCGCGTGTTTGTCCACAGCGGTCTTGAGCTGGTCCGCGGTGGTGATGTGCACCAGATCCACCGCGGCCGGAGGCGCCATCTCGATGGTGTTACCGGCGATGAGCGTGACCTGCGCACCGCGCTGAGCGGCCACCCGGGCCAGCGCGTATCCCTGCTTACCGGAACTGCGATTGCCCAGGAAACGCACCGGATCCAGCGGCTCGCGGGTACCGCCCGCGGTGATCACCACCCGCTTGCCCTCGAGATCGCGGGGAACGGCGTCGGTTCGTTCGAGCAGCAGTGATGCCAGTCCGAAGATCTCCTCGGGCTCGGGCAGCCGCCCGGGGCCGGTATCGGTGCCGGTGAGACGGCCGGAGGCCGGCTCCATCACCGTGGCGCCCTGCGCGCGCAGTGCCGCCACATTCGAAACGGTCGCGGCGTGCTCCCACATCTCGGTATGCATGGCAGGCGCGAAGAGAACGGGACATCGCGCGGTCAGCAGGGTGGCGGTGAGCAGATCGTCGGCGCGGCCGTGCGCGGCCCGGGCCATCAGGTCCGCCGTCGCGGGGGCGATGACGACCATTTCGGCCTCCTGCCCCAAGCGCACATGCGGAACCTCGGGCACATCGGCGAACACCCCGGTGTGCACCGGGTGGCCGGACAGCGCCTCGAAAGTCGCCTTGCCCACGAACTGCAAGGCCGCTTCGGTGGGGATCACCCGGACGGTATGACCGGTCTCGGTGAACCGCCGCACCAGGGCGCACGCCTTGTAGGCGGCGATTCCGCCGCCCACCCCGACAACTACCCGCGCCATCGCGCGCCTCCTGCCCTATCGGCCGTTCGCCCCGTCAGCGGGTTGTTATTCGCCTTCGGTGTGCTCGAGCAGATCGCTGTGGATCTCCCGCATGGCCACCGACAGGGGCTTCTCCTGCGGCAGCGGCTCGACCAGGGGGCCGACGTATTCGAGGATTCCGTCGCCCAGCTGGTTGTAGTAGTCGTTGATCTGGCGGGCACGTTTGGCGGCGTAGATCACCAGGGCGTACTTGGACGAGGTGCGGTCCAGCAGCTCGTCGATCGGCGGGTTGGTGAGGCCGACCGGGGTGTCGTAGGCGGGCGCGGCGATATCCGTACTGCTCACTGAGGAAGCTCCTGCGGGGTCGGTGGCTCGGACGCGCGGCGACTCACCGGCCGCGCATCGGGCTACGAATTGGAATTCGTGCTGACGAACAACGATACCAACTGCGCACAGGCGCTGGTCACGGTGTCGTTCACGATCACTGTGTCGAACTCGTCACGTGCGGCCAACTCCACCCGTGCGGTCGCCAGCCGGCGTTCGATGACCTCCGGCGATTCGGTGCCGCGACTGCGCAGTCTGTTCTCCAGTTCCTGCCAGCTGGGCGGCGCGAGAAAGACGAGCACGGCCTCGGGCATCGCCCGGCGGATGGAGCGCGCTCCTTCGAGGTCGACCTCGATCAGTACCGACAGCCCCTCCGACAGGGCGGCGCGCACCGGCGCGGCGGGCGTACCCGACCGCTGCAACCCGCCGTGGATATCCGCCCATTCGAGCAGATCGCCGGACTCGATCATCCCGTCGAACTCGGCCCGGCTGACGAACCGGTAGTCGCGGCCGTCGACTTCATCGGGACGCGGGTCCCGTGTTGTCGCCGACACGCTGAAAACCAGTTCCGGCAGCCGTTCGCGGACACAGCGCACCACGGTGGACTTGCCCACGGCCGAGGGGCCGACCAGTACAACCAGCCGACCCTTCGTCATGTTCTCGATCACCGAGGGCGTCAGGCGCCGAGATCGAATTTGGCGAGCAGCGCCTTGCGCTGCCTGTCACCGAGACCACGCAGCCGTCGGGTCGGCGCGATCTCGAGCTCGTTCATGATCTCCTCGGCCTTGACCTTGCCGACCTTGGGCAGGGCTTCCAGCAGTGCGCGCACCTTCATCTTACCGATGATCTCATCGGTCTCGGCCTGGCCGAGGACCTCTTTCAAGTCGGTGCCGCCGCGCTTCAGGCGATCTTTGAGCTCCGCCCGAGCACGGCGAGCGGCAGCCGCCTTCTCCAGAGCAGCGGCGCGCTGCTCGTCAGTCAGCTGGGGAAGGGCCACGGTTCCTCCGTCTCATCGTTCATTGCATCCAGACCTGCCGAACAACCCGGCAGTCTCAGCGACCGTACCCACGACGCCCCCGGATTGCGAACCCACCCCCCAGGTCAGGGCATGAATCGAAGCCCGTCGCGACCCCTTGCGGAGCGGTACCTTCCCCGGCTTGCCGCGCGGCCCTGCACTCCGGATCGAATCGCGAAATACCTGTTCATCAGGCAGTTTTGGGAACGCGGACAGAGTTGCGGTGCGATAACCAGGACCCTCGACCGCCGTCCGGCTACCCTCCGGCCGCCCTACCAGGAATTTTCTCGGAAATTTTCGGTGGTGGGCGGCGTGGAGGGGTCGGAAGGGCCGAATTTCCCGAATCAGCCGGGCCCGGGCGACCGGCCGGTGTCCGGAAGGTCCGTTCCGGCGGGACGGAATTCCGGACGCCGTCAGGTCGTCGGGGTCTCCTCGATAACGGCAAGCACCGCTTCCAACAGTGGCTGCAACTCCTGTGGCTGTGCCTCACCGAGGGTCGGCATACCGATGACCCGCCGCATCAGCAGCGTGCCGGCGATCAGCGACAGCACGACTTCACCGCGGAGTCGCCCACCCGGACCCGGGATCCGATTCGCCAGGCGCCGGCCGACATGGCGTTCGAGAGCGTCGCGCACGATCTCGGTGGCGCGAGGATTCGACAGGGAACGCAGCATGATCAGAAACGGCTCCGGAGGCTCGGCGTCCGGATTCGTGCGTGCGACGAGTGCCGCGGCGGTCCAGGTTCCCGCCACCTCCGGCCGATCGGCAATGAAAACCGGGGGCGTGAACGAGATATCCACCGCCTCGGCGAACAACTGCTCCTTGGACCCGAAATAACGGTTCACCAGCATGGCGGTGACCCCGGCGTCGCGCGCGATCTCACGCACTCCGGCGCCGTCGTATCCGGCGCGGGCGAAGTGGCCGATGGCCGACTGCAGGATCGCCTCGCGGGTGGCGGCAGCATTGCGGCGGCGGGGCGGGGAAGACGACATACCTCATGGTAAAAGCGGCCGGGCATCTTGTCTACGTACGTAGACTTATGTACTGTGAAACGTAAGTCTACGGCTGTAGATATGGAGTGACGCATGGACACGGGCGATCGGGAAGGCGGACGCCGGTTACCGGCGGCGGGCTCGCCATCCAACCCGCGCGCCGTCTCCTGAGCATTCCTCGACTCGAGAAAGCAGTCACCATGAAAGAATCACAGGTTTTCCTGGTCTCGGGCGCATCCCGCGGTCTCGGGCGCGATATCGTCTCGGCCGCCCTGACCGCCGGGCACCGCGTCGTCGCCGGTGTCCGATCGACCTCGGCGCCGGCCGATCTCGCGGCTCGCTATCCGGATCGGCTGATCGTGGTCGGACTCGACGTGACCAGCGACGAGCAGGTCCGCGCCGCGGTGGCAACGGCTGTACAACGGTTCGGCCGGATCGACGTGCTGGTCAACAATGCCGGCTACGCCAATATGGCGCCGATCGAGGACGTCGATTTCGACGATTTCACCGCGCAGGTCGATACCGACTTCTACGGTGTGGTGCGGCTGACCAGAGCGGTGCTACCGCATATGCGGGCCGAACGCTCCGGTCATATCGTTCAGATCTCTTCCGTCGGCGGGCGACTCGTCCGTGCCGGACTGGCCGCCTATCAATCGTCCAAATGGGCGGTCACCGGTTTCTCCGGCGTCCTCGCCCAAGAGGTGGCACCGCTGGGCATCAAGGTCACGGTGCTGGAGCCGGGTGGTATGCGCACCGACTGGGCCGGATCCTCGATGCGCATCGACCCGATCCGCGCGGAGTACGCCGCCACGGTCGGCGCTGCCGCGGCGACGAGCCGTACAGGCAATCTCGGCGCCAGCGATCCCGCCAAGGTCGCCGATCTGGTGCTGCGGATCGTCGCCATGGCCGAACCGCCCGCTCGGTTACTGGTGGGCCCGGATGCCTACCGCTACGCCACCGCGGCCGGACGGGCCTTGCTGGCCGCCGACGAGCAGTGGGAGTCGCTGAGCGTGTCCACCGCCGCGGACGATGCCACCGCCGGGCAACTCGACCCCTTGGACAACGACAGCGCCACCCGGAGCCGGTGACCCGGCGACGGTGGTGGCCGGCGCCGTGCCGTCACATCAGATAGGCGAACTCGTCCTGGAAACGCGCCAGCCGCTCACGCAACGCTGTTACGGACGGCCCGGCCCGCAGGACGTCGCGGGACACACTGGGCACCGCTGTGGACCACACACGTTCCGGTAACAACGCCCGCACCGCGTCGGCGGTACCGCCCTGGGCTCCCACTCCGGGTAGCAGGATCGGCCCGTTCAACTCGGTCAGATCGGGGATCTCCGCGAGCGTGGCACCGACCACCACACCCACCGATCCCGGCTCGGTTCCCCGGTTGCTCGCCGCCGCCGCGTCGACCATCGCCTGCGCGAGGCTGCGGCCACCGGCATCGGCCCGCTGCACCTCGGCGGCATCCGGGTTCGACGTGGCAGCGAGAACGAATACGCCGCGCCCGTTGGCGCCGGCCAGATCCAGCGCGGGCCGCAGCGCCCCGTATCCGAGGTAGGGCGATACGGTGACCGCATCGGCACCGAGGGGACCGTCGCCGAGCCAGGTGCGGGCGTAGGCGTCCATGGTGGAGCCGATATCGCCGCGTTTGGCGTCGGCCAGGACCAGGGTGCCGGAGGCCCGCAACACCTCGATGGTGCGCTCGAGGACCGCGATTCCCGCCGCACCGTAGACCTCGAAAAACGCGACCTGCGGTTTGACGATCGCCGCGACGCCGTCGAAGGCCTCCACACAGATTTCGGCGAAGCTTTCGAGGCCGTTCGCGTCGTCGGCGAGGTCCCAGGCGGCGAGCAGCGCCGGATGCGGATCGATCCCGACACAGATCGGCCCGCGGGCGCGCTGGGCGGCGGCGAGCCGCCCGCCGAAGGTATTCGTCATCGTCTCGTCCTCCGCCGATTCCGCCTCGCCGCCCGCCACGACCGTCCCGTTAGCCACGCAGCGCCGAATGCAGTTCCTGCAGGGAACGCACACCCAACCCGCCGGCGATACTCGCCTCGATGCCCTGGACCGCCGCCGCCGCGCCCTGCACGGTGGTGATGCAGGGGATGTTCACACCGACGGCCGCGCTGCGGATCTCGTAGCCGTCCACGCGGGGACCCGCATTGCCATAGGGGGTGTTGAAGACCATATCGACCTCCCCGTCGCGGATCTGGTCCACGATGGACGGCTCGGGAGGTGCGCTGCCGCCGCCGGACGAAACGGGGTCGGAATGTTTGCGCACCTGTTCGCACGGGATCCCGTTGCGGCGCAGCATTTCCGCGGTTCCGGCGGTGGCCAGGATCCGGAAGCCGAGGTCGTGCAGGCGTTTCACCGGGAACACCATGGCGCGTTTGTCCCGGTTGGCGATGGAGACGAATACGGTGCCCTCGGTGGGCAGTGATCCGTAGGCAGCGGATTGGCTCTTGGCGAAGGCGGTCCCGAAATCGGCGTCGATCCCCATCACCTCGCCGGTGGATTTCATCTCCGGTGACAGCAGCGAATCCACCTGGCTGCCGTCTGGGCTGCGGAAGCGGTGGAACTGCAGTACCGCTTCCTTCACCGCCACCGGCGCGTCCAGCGGCACATGACCGCCGTCGCCCTCTGGCAGCATGCCTTCCTTACGCAGTTCGGCGATGGTGGTGCCGAGCATGATCCGCGCCGCCGCCTTGGCCAGGGGCACCGCGGTGGCCTTGGAGACGAACGGCACCGTGCGGCTGGCGCGCGGATTGGCCTCGAGGACGTAGAGCACATCGTCCTTGAGGGCGTACTGCACGTTCAGCAGACCTTTGACGCCGATCCCCTTGGCGAGCGCGATGGTGGAGCGCCGTACCGCCTCGATATCGCTGCGCCCCAGCGTGATCGGCGGCAGCGCGCAGGCCGAGTCGCCGGAGTGGATACCGGCTTCCTCGATATGCTCCATCACCCCGCCGAGGAACACCTCGTCGCCGTCGCAGAGCGCGTCGACGTCGATTTCGATGGCGTCTTCCAGGAATCGATCCACCAGCACCGGGTGTTCGGGGCTGAGTTCGGTGGCGCGGGAGATGTAGCCCTCGAGGGACTGTTCGTCGTAGACGATCTCCATTCCGCGACCGCCCAGCACGTAGGACGGCCGAACCAGCACCGGGTAGCCGATCTCGGCCGCGATCTTGCGGGCCTGTTCGAAGGTGGTGGCGGTGCCGTACTTGGGCGCGGGCAGCCCGGCGGCGACCAGGACGTCGCCGAATTCGCCGCGATCCTCGGCGAGGTCGATGGCGGCGGCACTGGTGCCGACCAGCGGGACTCCGGCGGCGGTGAGCTTCTCCGCGAGACCGAGCGGGGTCTGGCCGCCGAGCTGCACGATCACGCCGGCGACCGTGCCGGATTCGGATTCGGCGTGATAGACCTCGAGCACATCCTCGAAGGTGAGGGGTTCGAAATAGAGACGGTCGGCGGTGTCGTAGTCGGTGGACACCGTCTCCGGGTTGCAGTTGACCATGACCGTCTCGTATCCGGCCGCCGACAGGGTCTGCGCGGCGTGCACACACGAGTAGTCGAATTCGATGCCCTGGCCGATCCGGTTGGGCCCGGACCCCAGGATGATCACCTTGTCGCGATCGGGCTGGGGCGCGACCTCGGATTCGGCCGCGGGGTCGAGTTCGTAGGCCGAATAGTGATACGGGGTCTTGGCCTCGAACTCGGCGGCACAGGTATCGACGGTTTTGAACACCGGCCGGACACCGAGCCGGTGCCGCAGGGCCCGCACACCGGTCTCCCCCGCCAGTTCCGGCCGCAGCGCGGCGATCTGGCGATCCGACAGGCCGTGGTACTTCGCCCGCCGCAGCAGCGCTTCGTCCAGGACCGGGGTCTCCAGCAGCTCGGCACGCAGGTCCACCAACCCGGCGATCTCGGCGACGAACCACGGGTCGATTCCGGACGCCTCGGCGACGTCCTCGATGCTCGCGCCGAACCGCAGGGCGCGCTCCACCTGATAGATACGACCCTCGGTGGGCGTGCGCAGATCCGTGAGGATCTCGGTGATCGCGGCGTCGATATCGGCCTGATCGGCGGAGGCCGGCGCCCATCTGCCGTCCTCGGCGGTCCAGAAACCGGTGGCCTTGGTTTCCAGTGACCGCAGCACCTTGCCGAGCGCCTCGGCGAAGTTGCGTCCCAGCGACATGGCCTCGCCCACCGATTTCATGGTGGTGGTCAGCGTCGGGTCCGCGCCCGGGAACTTCTCGAACGCGAACCGCGGCGCCTTCACCACCACATAGTCCAGGGTGGGCTCGAAGCAGGCGGGCGTTTCCTTCGTGATGTCGTTGACGATCTCGTCGAGCGTGTACCCGATGGCCAGCTTCGCGGCGATCTTGGCGATCGGGAAACCGGTGGCCTTCGACGCCAGCGCCGAGGAACGCGAGACACGGGGGTTCATCTCGATGACGATGAGGCGGCCATCGGCGGGGTTCACCGCGAACTGGATATTGCAGCCGCCGGTGTCCACACCGACCTCGCGCAGGATCGCGATACCCAGATCCCGCATGCTCTGGTACTCGCGGTCGGTGAGGGTCAGCGCGGGAGCCACCGTCATCGAATCACCGGTGTGCACCCCCATCGGGTCCACGTTCTCGATCGAGCAGACGATCACGACGTTGTCGCGGCCGTCGCGCATCAGCTCGAGCTCGTATTCCTTCCAGCCCAGGATGGATTCCTCGATGAGGACGTTCGCGGTGGGCGAGGCCGCCAGCCCACCACCGGCGATCCGGTCCAGATCGTTGTCGTCGTAGGCCATCCCGGAACCGAGCCCGCCCATGGTGAACGAGGGCCGCACCACGACCGGGAAACCCAGTTCGTTCACGGTGTCACGGACTTCGTCCATGGTGTGGCAGACCCGGGAGCGGGCGCTCTCGCCACCGACTTTGGCGACGATGTCCTTGAACTTCTGCCGGTCCTCACCGCGCTGGATGGCGTCGAAATCGGCGCCGATCAGTTCGACCCCGTACTTCTCCAGCACCCCGCGCTCGTGCAGCGCGACGGCGGTGTTCAACGCGGTCTGCCCACCGAGGGTCGCCAGCAGCGCGTCGGGGCGTTCCCGCTCGATGACCTTTTCGACGAATTCCGGGGTGATCGGCTCCACGTAGGTGGAATCGGCGAATTCCGGGTCGGTCATGATGGTGGCCGGATTGGAGTTGACCAGCGATACCCGCAGGCCCTCCGCGCGCAGCACCCGGCAGGCCTGGGTGCCCGAGTAGTCGAACTCGCACGCCTGACCGATGACGATCGGACCCGAACCGATGACCAGAATATGTTCGAGGTCGGTACGGCGTGGCATCAGACTCCCTTCATCAGACCGGCGAACCGGTCGAACAAGTACGCGGCGTCATGGGGTCCGGCGGCCGCTTCCGGGTGGTATTGCACGGAGAAGGCGCGGCCGTCGATCAGGCGCACCCCCTCCACGACGCCGTCGTTGGCGCAGACATGGCTGACCTCGGCTTTGCCGAACGGGGTGTCGAACTGCTCGCCGCGCTCCCCTTCCAGCGCGAACCCGTGGTTCTGCGCGGTGATGGAGATACGGCCGGTTTCGTGTTCGACCACCGGGATGTTGATGCCCCGGTGCCCGAACTTCATCTTGTAGGTCCCGCGGCCGAGGGCGCGGCCCAGGATCTGGTTGCCGAAGCAGATTCCGAACAGCGGCAGGCCCTTGTCGAGCAGCCCCTGGGTCAGCGCGACCGCGCCGTCCGCGGTGGCCGGGTCGCCCGGGCCGTTGGACAGGAAGGCACCGTCGGGTTTCAGTTCCAGGATCTGGTCCAGGGTCGCCGACGAGGGCACCACGTGCACCCGCATGCCGCGCTCGGCGAACATGCGCGGGGTGTTGGATTTGATGCCGAGGTCGACCGCGACGACGGTGAATCGGGGGGCCCCGGCGGGTTCGATCGTGTAGACCTGCTCGGTACTCACCTCACCGGCGAGATCGGCACCCAGCATGGACTGCTGACCGTTCACCCGGCCGAGGAGTTCCTCGGTCCCGGCGAGCGCCGGGCCGGAGAAGATACCGGCCTTCATCGACCCGCGGCTGCGCAGATGCCGCACCACCGCGCGGGTGTCGATACCGGCGATACCGACGATGTTCTGCTGTTCCAGCTGATCCGGCAGGGTGCCGGTGGCGCGCCAGTTCGAGGCGCGGCGCGCGGGATCGCGCACCGCGTACCCGGCGACCCAGATGCGCTGCGATTCGTCGTCCTCGTCGTTCCAGCCGGTGTTGCCGATCTGCGGTGCCGTGGCCACCACGATCTGGCGGTGATAGCTCGGATCGGTCAGGGTTTCCTGATAGCCGGTCATCGCGGTGCAGAACACCGCTTCGCCGAGGGTCTGGCCCAGCGCACCGTAGGAGGTGCCCCGGAACACCCGTCCGTCCTCGAGAACCAGGGCCGCGGCCGTCGTCGTGCTCGTCATTGTTCGTCGTCTCCCGTCGTTGCCCGCGCCCAGGCCGGATACACCGTCTTGTCGTCGCCGCGGAATCCGGTGTCGATCTCGGTCCCGGTGGGCAGTGTCCAGCGGATCACCAGCACTCCGCCTTCGGTCATCACCTTGCCCGCGTGCCCGCGTTCGGTCCGGATCACGGTCACGGATTCCTGCGGGATCCAGATCGGCGTGGCGCCCTGGCGTTCCAGCAGGATCCCCTTCTCGTAGCGGCTCAGTTCCGCGGTGGCCCGGTACCCGAGATCGCCCACCGCGATGCGGTCCTGCCAGCTCGGCGCCATGGTGCTGCCGAGGTAGAGGCCCGTGGTCGGCTCCAGCACCCGCGCGCCGGTGTCCTGCGGTACCGGCGGCAGTTCGCCGATCCGCTCGGCCTGCCGGGCCGCGCGATTGCGCCAGCCCCGATACATCAGGTACATCGCCAGCAGCCACAGCGCGACGCAGAGGATCACCCAGAGTGTGCGTTCCATCAGCGCTCTCCTGCCCCGGCGCCGGCGGTCACGGCGACCACACCGTCGCGGGCGGTGATCCGGCCGCGCAGCAGTGTGGTCGTCACCCGGCCGGGCAGCGACATCGTCTCGAAAGGGGTGTTGTTCGCGATACTCGCGAGATCCGCGCCGGCGACGGTCCAGGTGGCGTCGGGATCGACCAGCACCAGGTTGGCAGGCTCGCCCACCGCGATCGGCCGGCCCTGATCGTCGAGCCCGACGATTTCGGCGGGGCGTTCGCTCATCACCCGGGCCACCCCGCGCCAGTCCAGCAGACCGGGCCGCACCATGGTCTCCACGATGATCGACAGCGCGGTCTGCAAACCCAGCATGCCGGGCCGGGCCGCCGCGAACTCGCAGCATTTGTCCTGTTCGGCGTGCGGGGCGTGATCGGTGGCGACACAGTCGACGATCCCCTCGGCCAGCGCCCGCCGCAGCGCCTCGGTATCGGAGAGTTCACGCAGCGGCGGGTTCACCTTGTTCACCGCGTCGTAGGTCTCGAGCCGGGCATCGGTGAGCAGCAGATGATGCGGGGTCACCTCGGCGGTGATCTCGATACCCTGCCCCTTGGCCCATTTCACCAGCTCCACGGTGCCCGCGGTGGAGGCGTGACAGATATGCACCCGCGCACCGGCGTCGCGGGCCAGCAGCGCGTCGCGGGCGACGATGGATTCCTCGGCGGCCCGCGGCCAGCCCGCCAGACCCAGCCGGGCCGCCGTCGGACCCTCGTGCGCGACCGCGCCGCGGGTCAGCCGGGGCTCCTCCGCATGCTGGGCGATGAGCACACCGAGCGAGCGGGCGTATTCGAGCGCGCGCCGCATGATCAGCGGGTCGTGCACACAATGACCGTCGTCGGAGAACATCCGCACCGCGCCCACACCGGAGGCCATGGTGCCCATCTCGGCGAGCTGTGCGCCGCCGAGACCCACCGTGACCGCGCCGACCGGGTACACGTCGACGAGCCCGACCTCCTGCCCGCGCCGCCAGACATGGTCGGTCACCACCTGGGTGTCGGCTACCGGGGAGGTGTTGGCCATGGCGAAGACCGCCGTGTATCCGCCCAGCGCCGCGGCGGCCGAACCGGATTCGATGGTCTCGGTGTCCTCGCGGCCGGGTTCGCGCAGGTGGGTGTGCAGATCCACGAAACCGGGCAGCAGCACCTGCCCCGCGCCGTCGATGATCTCCGCGTCCTCGGTGGTCAGGCCGGTACCGATCTCCCGGATGACACCGCCCGAGATCAGGACGTCGACAGGTTCGCCGTCCCCGTACAGACGCACCCCGGTGATCAGCACCGCCTCCGCCCCCGACCCGCTCACGCCGCGACCTCCTGCACACCGATCAGCAGGCGGAACAGCACCGCCATCCGCATATGGACTCCATTCGTCACCTGTTGCAACACCGCGGCGCGCGGCGAATCGGCCACCGACGACGCGATCTCCATACCGCGCAGCATCGGCCCGGGATGCAGTACCACCGCATGCTCGTCGAGCAACGCCAGCCTGCGCTCGGACAGGCCGTAGCGGATCGAGTACTCCCGCGCCGACGGGAAGAATCCGCCGTTCATCCGTTCCGCCTGCACCCGGAGCATCAGCACGGCGTCCGCGCCCGGCAGTTCGGAGTCCAGGTCCGTGGACACCCGGACCGGCCAGCCCTCGACGCCCACCGGAAGCAGCGTCCGAGGCGCCACCAGCACCACTTCCGCACCGAGGGTGGAGAGCAGGAACGCGTTGGACCGCGCGACGCGGCTGTGCAGGATATCGCCGACGATCACCACTCGCCGCCCGGCGATATCCCCGAGCCGCTGCCGCAGGGTCAGCGCGTCCAGCAGCGCCTGGGTGGGGTGTTCGTGCGTACCGTCGCCGGCGTTGATCACCGCCGGCACGCCGCTACCCGATCGGCGCGACCAGTCCTCGAACCAGCGGGTGATCTGGTGAGCCGCACCGGACGCCGGATGCCGCACGATCAGCGCGTCGGCGCCGGCGGCGTGCAGGGTCAGGGCGGTATCACGCAGCGATTCACCCTTGGAAACCGAGGAACTGCTCGCGCTCACGTTGATCACATCGGCGCTCATCCACTTGCCGGCGACCTCGAACGAGACCCGGGTGCGGGTGGAGTTCTCGAAGAACACGGTCATCACCGTGCGCCCACGCAGGGTGGGAAGTTTGTGCACCTCGCGGCCGAGCAGCGCCTGTTCGAAGCGTTCGGCTTCGTCGAGCAGTTCGGTGGCGGTGTCCCGATCCAGGTCGGTCACCGTCAGCAGATGTCTCACTGTCCCTCCCCCTGATGCAGGAAAACACCGTCGCGGCCGTCGTGTTCGGTCAGCAGCACCGAAACGTCCTCGGTGCGCGCGGTGGGCACGTTCTTACCGACGAAATCGGCCCGGATCGGCAGTTCGCGATGCCCGCGGTCGACGAGGACCGCGAGCTGGACGGCGCGGGGCCGGCCCAGATCGCGCAGCCCGTCCAGGGCGGACCGGACCGTGCGTCCGGAGAACAGCACATCGTCGACCAGGACGACGAGTGCGTCCTCGATCCCGCCCTCGGGCACCGAGGTCCGCTCCAGCGGACGATGGGGTTTGCTGCGCAGATCGTCGCGGTAGAGCGTGATGTCGAGCGATCCCAGCGCCGGGCGTACGCCGGAGAACTCCTCGATCTTGTCGGTGAGCCGGGTCGCGAGCGTGGTGCCGCGGGTCGGGATCCCGATCAGCACCACCCGGGGGACATCGGAATCGCCGGAATCGAGGGCGGTGCGTTCGATGATCTGATGCGCGATACGCGCGATGGTCCGGCCGACATCGGAGGGAGACAACAGCTCCCGGCCCGCCGCCACCCATTCCGGCGTATGCCGTTGCGGGGGTGGCGTCGATTCGGCAGCGCCGGATGTGGCGGCCCGTTCTTCGGGCACAGCCATGCCGACCTCCTTCCCCGCCTCACCGGACGGTCCGTTAAAGGATGTCTTACGCGGAGCAGCCTATCAGCCGCCCACTGGCGTCTTTCACCAGGTGAGAACGCGCACAGGAGTGTGATCCGCGCCATGAACGGGCGCGCCCGGCGCGGATGTGAGGGCGATTACGCCGCCGGCCCGCAATACCTCCGGCCCCGGTCAGCACCGTGATCACGCTGCCCGCCGCCCCGGCAACCGGAAAAGCATGGCCGCCAGCGCACCCACGACCGCGGCCATACCGAAGAAGGCCCCCGCGTACCCGGCGCTGCCGATGAACCAGCCGAGCGCCGCGGCACCGGCACCCAGGCCTCCGTCGTAGGCGATATTCCAGATCGTGCTCGCCGTCCCGCTGCGGCCGCGGCCCAGACGTTCGAGGGTGAGTACGAACGAATCATTCTGACAGGCACCGAATCCCGCGCCCAGCAGCGCCGCCCCGAGGATCAGCAGCGGCCCCGGCGCGGCCGCGAGGGATGCGCCCAGGCATCCCAGCCCGGCCGCGCAGGACAGCACCGCGAACGGCAACAACCGCCCGGCACCGTACCGATCTCCGAACGCGCCCGCCGCCAGCCGCGCGCAGACCAGCCCCGCCGAGGCCGCCAGTAGCGCCCGGAAGCCGGTTCCGGGCTCCTCGATCGCCACCGGCAGGAAGGTGGTGGCCGCCCCGAACGACGCCGCCGTCGCCAGGAACAGCACGATCGGTGCCCCGACCCCCGCGGCGTCGGCCATCGAGGTGAACCGGAACTTCCCGCGCCGTCGGGCCGGCAACCACACCGCCAGCAGCGCACCCGCCAGGCAGGCCACCGTGGCACCCCAGAACACCACCGCGAAACCCCAGGTGCGCGCCGCCCAGACACCACCGGCGAGAACGGCGAGGTTCGGCAGCGCCGCCGCGACTCCGTACCGGGACGCCGCCGAGGCCAGCCGGCCTTCGGCCGCGAGATCGGCGACCAGCGTCGCTCCCGCTGTCACCACCAGCGCGAAACCCACACCGCGCAGCACCGTGATCGCGGCGATCGGCGCCCACTCCGCGGACAGCAGGTACAGCGGCGTCGGCGCCCCGAGCAGCACGGCGCCGACGACCACCATCGTGCGCAGTCCGGCAATCTCGAACAGCCACGGGACCGCCAGTTGCGTGGCCACGGTGGCCGCCATCATGACTCCGGTGGTCGCCCCCACAGCCACACTGTCCGCACCCCCGGAGGCCGCCCACAGCGGCACCACCGGCAGCAATGCGGCGTAATCGACGAACGCCAGGAAGGTCACCGCCAGCAGTACGGCGAATCCGCGCGAGGATCCGGGCCCACCGGACGATCGCGACGCCACCCGCGTACGGAAGCTTCCACCGCCGCCCTCGATCTCCCTGGTCATTCGCCCCTGCACTCCTTCCTTCGGTCTCCACCCACCCTCACCGTCGCGGGGTATTCTGTCCAACAATGAGTTTCTATCCAGGTCATCACGAAACTCGATAGCACCACGACCACACCACCACCCGACTCCACGGACACCGTCGATGGACACCAGGATTCTGCGCAGCTTCCTCGCGGTCGCGCGCACGGGAAGTTTCACCACGGCGGCGCTCGATCTCGGTTACACGCAGTCCACGGTCACCGGGCATATTCACAGGCTCGAACAGCAGCTGGGCCGGCGCCTGCTCGACCGCCTGCCGTCGGGTGCCGTGGTGACCGATATCGGCGCCCGGCTCATCGAACACGCGGAGGACATACTCGACGCCGAGCACCGCCTCCACGACGCGACGCGCGGTAGCACCCGCCCGACCGGCACGGTGCGGATCGTCGCCCCCGAATCCCTGTGCACCTACCGGTTACCGGCGATCATCTCCGCGCTCCGGATCCGGGAACCCGGTATCCAGATATGGGTCGGACCGGCCGGTCTCGGCGAGGCCACCGAGGCGGTGCGCCGGGGTAGCGCCGAACTGGGTCTCATCATGGAACCTCGGGCCCCCGTCACCGAACTGGGGGCGGAACGGATCGGCGCCGAACCGCTTCTTCTCCTCGATCATCCGGACCGATCCGGCACCCCCGCCACCTGGGATGATCTTGCCGCGCGCGACGCGCTCCTGATCGAAGAGGGCTGCGGGTACAGCGACGAGGTGGCCGCCCGCCTGGCCGCCACCGGAGTCCGGCCGGGCCGCCGCTCCCGGTTCGGCAGCGTCGAGGCCATCAAACGGTGTGTGGTCAGCGAATTGGGCTGGACGGCGCTGCCTACGGTCACCGTCGAATCCGAGATCCGCGCCGGCGTCCTGGGCGTGCTCCGCGGCCCGGAGCTACCGCCCTGCGAAATCCGCGTCCTGACCCACCCGCGCCGCCTGCCCGGGCCCGCCACGCTCGCGGTCCTCGCCCGGCTGCGCACGCACTGGAGCCCCTGACGAAGCGAGGAATCACCCCGCCCGGCCGATCATTCGCGGATGGCGAGCACCGTCCCCATCCCGGGAACATCCCCCATGCCGGGACGGCCGTACGGCGCGACGAGATCGTTCCAGGCGCGAAACACGGTGCGCCAGCCGTGCTCGGCGAACCAGGATTCGGAGTCCGGGCCGAGCCCGTTGACCGGGCGCACGGCAGCGCTGTCGTCCGCCACCAGTTCTCGCAGCGCCCGGTACTGCGGCGCGGCGGAATCGACCTCGAACCGGCCGATACCGAATCGACTGCCCGGCGCCGACAATCCGGTAATCGTCTCCGCCACCGCGTGGGCATCGTTTCTCGGGAGATAGTTGAGAACCCCCTCGTCCACCCACAGCGTGGGCACCCCGGGCCCGAACCCCTGCCCCGCCAGCGCACCCGCCCAGTCGCCGCGCAGATCGGCCGACACGACCCGGCGAACACAATCCGGCCGCGCGTCGTGGGCGGCCAGCACCGGCTCCTTGAACTCGAACAGTTCGGGCAGGTCCACTTCGAAGAACACGGTCTCGGCGGGCAGCCCGAGCCGGAATACCCGGGTGTCCAGCCCCGCGCCGAGCAGGACGATCTGCCCGCATCCCTGCGCCACCGCTTCGGTGACACTGTCGTCCACCACGCGGACCGCCAGCGAACGGCCTTCGAAGAACTGGTCGGCCAGTTCCTCCAGCCGCGCCCAACGCCGCGGGTCGAATCCGGTCCGGGCCGCCGCGACGAACGCCGCGGCGAGCGGATCGTCGTAGAGCCGGTCCGGCCGGCGGCTCTCCCGCTCCCTGATCAGCGCCACTCCGATCGCGGTCATGGCCACACCGGCCGTCGGCACATGTACAGAAGGGTCGGTCATCGACGGTTCTCCCCTGCCAAGACTGTTGTGGACCGGCCCGGTGGCCGGCACCACCCGAGACGTTAGCTCCGGGGATCGGCCGCGGCGGTGGGATCCGGCGAGATCTCCCACCGGGAACATTCGGCACAGGACGCACCTACCGGCCGGCGCGACCTATGGGAACATATGTTCGAAGATTGGGTTAGGCTGTGCGCATGGCACTACAGGGATCGCTGTTCGACGGATTCGGCGCGGCGGAACTCGTCCCGCTCACCGGCGTCCGGCGGACCCACCTCACGGCCGGCGCCTGGGTCGACCTACGCCCGGGCTGGCTGCTCGGTGCCGACGACCTGTTCGATCGGCTCGCCGCGACCGTGCCGTGGCAGGCCGAGAAACGGCCCATGTACGACCGGATCGTCGATGTTCCGCGATTGCTCTGCTTCTTCGGCGAATCCGACCCGCTGCCCGACCCCGTTCTGGCCGAGGCACGCGAATCGCTCAGCGAGTACTACGCCCCGGAACTCGGTGAACCGTTCCGCACCGCGGGGTTCTGCTACTACCGTGACGGCCGCGACAGCGTCGCCTGGCACGGCGACACCATCGGGCGCGGCGCCACCCACGACACCATGGTCGCCATCCTGACCCTGGGCGCGCCCCGACCGCTGCTGCTACGCCCCCGGACCGGCGGGCCGAGTCTGCGCTTCCACCCGGGCCACGGCGACCTTCTCGTCATGGGCGGCTCCTGTCAGCGCACCTGGGAACACGCGGTACCCAAGACCCGCCGGGCAACCGGGCCGCGAATCAGCATCCAGTTCCGCCCGCGCAACGTGCGCTGAACCCCGCTACGCGCGCAGCACCGCGCCCACCTGCTGCGCGACCGCCGCCAGCAGCCGATCGGACGATCCCGCCCGGACCATATCCGGCACGGTTTGGCCGGCCAAACCGTCCATCAGCAGCCGGCCGACCGTCTCCGCATCCAGGTCGGGCCGCGCTTCACGCAGTAATGCGGTGATGTGGTCCCGCCAGAACCGATGGAACTCCCCGGTGCGCGGATGCGGCGGGACCGACCGATAGACCTCCATCAGCGCCAGATTGTCGATCACCAACCGCGCCATGGCGTCGAAGAAGGCGAGCAGCCGGTCGGCCGCGGCCGCCCCGGGCCCCAGGGGCGGCGGACCGTCGGTGACGGCCGCCATCAAATCGGCCGCACTTTCGGCCACCAGTTCGTGCAGGAGACCCGCCCGGTTTCCGAACCGATGGAAGATCGTCCCCTTTCCCACTCCGGCCGCGGCGGCGACCCGATCCATCGTGACGGCCTCGGGTCCGTGTTCGGCGAGCAGTGCCGCGGTGACATCCAGGATGACGCGCCGGTTGCGTGCCGCGTCCGCACGTTCTCTGGGAGCCATCACACCACTTTCGTTGACAACTTGACCGTCGGTCCATATCTTCGGAGAAAGTAAATGGACCAGCAGTCAACTTATGGAGTTCCAATGCAGGCAATCGTAATGACGGGTACGGGCGGACCGGAGGTACTGGTGCCGCGGGAGACACCGGCGCCACAGCCCGCTCCCGGCGAAGTCCTCATCAGAGCCGAGGCGATCCCCGTCCTGTATCCCGAGACCCGATTGCGGTCCGGCGACTTCCCGATGGCGTCGCCGCTGCCGGTGGTGTTCGGCTTCCAGGCAGCCGGAGAGGTGATCGGTGTGGGCGCGGGCGTCGGCCGCGAACATCTGGGCCGGCGGGTGGTGGCCGATACCGCCGGTACCGGGTCCTATGCCGAATCCGTGTGCGCGAGAGTCGAATCGACGACACCGATACCGGCACATGTTTCGGCCGCGGATGCGGCCGCGGTGATGATGAGCGGATCGGTCGCACTGGCCCTGCTGGAAACCGCGGCACTCACCGGGAGCGAAACGGTGCTGGTCGAAGCGGGAGCGACCGGAGTGGGCAGCTACCTGGTCCAGCTGGCCCGGGAATTCGGCGCGGCGCGGGTGATCGCCACGGCAGGCGGTCCCGAGAAGACCCGGCGCGCGAAAGAACTCGGCGCCGACCACGTGATCGACCACCGCTCGCCCCAGTGGACCGAGGAGCCGAACACCAGACCGGACGGTGCCATCGATATCGTCTTCGACTCCCTGGGCGGCGCCTCGGCAACCGCACTACTCGATGCCATGACCCCCGGAACCGGGCGGATGCTGAGCTACGGCTGGCTCTCCGGCGAACCCGCACGCGTCTCGGCGGCGGACCTGATCCCGCGCGGACTCACCCTGACCGGATGCTCCGGCCCGGCCTTTCACGCGCGGGTGGGCCGGGCCCGCACCGCCATCCTCGAACGGGTCCCGGCGCTCGCACCTCCGGTGGAGACGATCCTGCCGCTCGACCGTGCCGCCGAAGCGCATCGGCTGGTGGAATCCCGGGTTCCGCTGGGCCGGATCATCCTGCGGCCGGACCACGCACAGCCGTGAGCGATCGTGGTCGCCGATTTCGGCGCCCGCGCGCCGTGGCTCAGCGCTTCAGTACGAAGAAATACGGTTCGGCCAGACCTCGCATATCCATGACACCGAGCAGGGAGTCGTCGTCGAGCCGGCGGAAATGGTCGATGATGGGCAGGTGGTCGTAGACCATCGCGGCGCTCACCACCCCGCGATACTCGATATCGCGCAACCGCGCCGTGGCCTTGCGGGTGCGCAACAGCGGCGCCAGGGTGCGCAGATTGCCACGAACCGGCCGCAGCCAGCGCGCCGGGATCTTACCGGCCAGCGACAGCGGAACCCGGCGCGGATCCACCGCGAACACGGTGCCGCGCTCATCGGTGAACAGCAGCGGATGCACCTGATCTGGAGCGTCGAATTGTTTGCCGTACCAGCCGGATTCGGACAATGTGCCGTCCATCGGATGACCGGTGGGCAACTCCTCGCCGCGCCAGCGGCCGGTGGTCACCTCGTCCACCCGCGCGGCCGGCAGCCGATCGAAGATCTGCCAGGCTTCCGCGGCGGTGCACCCGCCCTCGGGCAAGGTCACGCCCGCGTTCTCGGTCATTGTCCGCGCTCCTCGATATCAAGGGATGTTGCGATAGATACCCTATCGTCCTCTCAATGAGGCGTGCGGCGCACGCGACCGCGGAATCCGGGAGCCCCGGCACCGGTCAGCCGGTGATCTCCCATTCGTGGACCGTGATCTGCGACGAGCCGGTGGTGTGCAGCGGATCGGTGTACACCACCGCCTCGGCGGCCGGCCGCGAATCCGCGAGCACGAGATAGGCGCCGCCGCTGCCGTCGGTGAACGGCCCGGACTCCTGCAACATGCCCGCGGCCCGCAATTCGGCGAGGAACCGGCGGTGCGGTTCGGCGACCGCCGGATCGTAGGCCGGGGTACGCATGGCCAGCACCAGGTACTTACGCACCTCAGTCCTCCGCATCGGGTTCGGCACGCCCGGCGGCCGCCGCGGCCGCACGGATCTGCGGGGCCACCAGGACGACCTGCCCCAGCACCCCGTTCACGAACCCGGGAGAGTCATCGGTCGACAGCTCCTTG
The DNA here is from genome assembly GCF_040638875.1 of Nocardia sp. NPDC024068. NCBI lineage: Bacteria > Bacillati > Actinomycetota > Actinomycetes > Mycobacteriales > Nocardiaceae > Nocardia > Nocardia sp. NPDC024068. Next base: position 34,771 of record NZ_JBEZYU010000044.1, read on the forward strand.
GCGAGCTCCACCGCCTCGTCCACCGCGACGATCGGCGGGACGTCCGGGGCGTACAGCAGCTCCCACACCGCGACCCGCAGGATCGCGCGATCCACCGCGGGCAATCGGCCCAGCGTCCAATCCTGCAGATAGGACTCGATGGTGCCGTCGACCCGGTCGAGGTCCTCGGCGATCCCGTCGACCAGGGTGCGCGTATAGGCGTGCACCGGCGCGACGGCCTGATCGCGCCCGGCGAGCTCGATCCGCTCGTCGGCCAGATCCGAGGGATCGATATCGCGGGCCTCGGCCTCGAACAGCAGGTCGACCGCGCGGCGCCGGGCCTTGTGGCGGGCGCCGAGTTTCTTGTACGCGGATTTCTTGTCCGCGGGCTGGTCTGCCACGTCAGGAGTTGACGCGGCCCAGGTAGCTGCCGTCGCGGGTGTCGATGCGGAGCTTGTCGCCGGTGTTGATGAACAGCGGGACCTGCACCTCCGCCCCGGTCTCGACGGTCGCCGGCTTGGTTCCGCCGGTGGAGCGGTCGCCCTGCAGGCCGATATCGGTATGGGTGACCGAGAGCTCCACCGAGACCGGGAGCTCCACGTACAGCGGCGCGCCCTCGTGGGTGGCGACCTGCACGGTCATGTTCTCCAGCAGGAACCGGGCCTGTTCGCCGATGGTGCCCTCTTCGATGGTGATCTGGTCGAACGTCTGGCCGTCCATGAAGACGTAGTCCGAACCGTCGTGGTACAGGTAGGTCATATCCCGGCGGTCCACGGTGGCGGTCTCCACCTTCACACCGGCGTTGAAGGTCTTGTCGACGATCTTGCCGGACAGCACGTTCTTCAGCTTGGTCCGCACGAAGGCGGGACCTTTGCCCGGCTTCACATGCTGGAATTCGACGATCTGCTGGAGATTACCGTCGATCTTCAGCACGAGGCCGTTCTTGAAGTCGCTGGTGTCCGCCACTGTCCTCGGGTCTCCTCGGTTCTCGGTCGACCGGCGTCATTCGACGACGGTCAGGTCTTTGCTGGTATTGGTGAGCAGGTCGGGGCCCTCTTCGCGCACCACGAGCGTGTCCTCGATACGGACCCCGCCGCGGCCGGGAAAGTACACACCTGGTTCGACGGTCACCGCCACGCCAGACTGGAGTGTACCCGTGCCCGTTTTGGCGATCCCGGGCGCTTCGTGGATGCGTAACCCCACTCCGTGACCCAGGCCGTGGACGAACAACGGCCCGTGACCGGCGGCCGCGATGACCTCCCGCGCCGCGGCGTCCACATCGGCGCACGGTATTCCGGGCCGCAGGGCCTCCCGCCCGGCGCGCTGGGCGGCGTGCACGAGATCATAGACCTCACGCTGCCACTGCGCGGGGGCGCCGAGAACGAAGGTCCGGGTCATATCCGAGTGGTAGCCGTCCACGACGGCCCCGAAATCCATCTTCACGAAATCCCCCGTCGCCAGCACCGCGTCGGTGGGGCGGTGATGCGGTATCGCGGAGTTGGCCCCCGTGGCCACGATGGTCTCGAAGGCGATTCCCGCCGCACCGCGCTCGAACATGGCCCATTCCAGATCCCGGGCGACCTGGCGCTCGGTGCGTCCGGGTCGCAGTGCCCCGTTCTCCAGCAGCGCGGCAAGGGCCTCGTCGCCGACCGCGCAGGCGGCGCGGAGCCGGTGCACCTCGTAGTCGTCCTTGACCATCCGCAACTGTTCGACCAGGCCGGGGGTGGCAACGAACTCCAGTCCCGTAGCCAGCTCGAGCAGCGCGCGATGCTGATCGACGGTGACGATATGGCTTTCGTAGCCGAGCCGCCCGAATTTCCATTCGCCCGCGAGTTCGGCCACCCGTCGCGTGACTGCGCGGGCTATCTCGGCCCGCAGATCGGGCACCTGGGCGGCCACCTGGGTGTCGTATCGGCCGTCGGTGGCGATCACCGTGCGATCCTCGGCACCGGGGGTGTCCCAGGAGTGCACCAGGAGCGCGGCGTTGGAGCCGGTGAAACCGGTGAGGTAGCGGATATTCACCAGATCGGTGACCAGCAGGCCGTCGATCTCGTTTTCCACCAGCAGGTTGCGCAGCAACCCGCGCCGGGTGGCGTAATCGGGCCGGACCAGTGGGCCACGGCCGGCATCAGCAGACATGGAACAAAGTTACCGCCGACCGGCGGGCCGGACACAAGGTCGGGCGGGCAAGAAGAATCCGGAGCACTCACTGTTCACATTTCGCGGGTGCCCGCGGAGTTGTCCACATTCGACGATCGTGGCCCCTACCGGGGCGCTCCGGCCGCGATCGTGAAGGCATGGCGGAACTCGGATTTCTCCTCGTACTCCTGTGGTGCTGCGCGCTGAGCGTCGCCGATATCCGGACCCGGCGGCTGCCGAACCGGCTCACGCTGCCGGGCGCCGGCGTCGTGCTGGGCTGTGCCGCCGCGGCCGGGGAGTTCGGCACGGCGATCCGCGGCGCGGTCCTGCTGGCGGTGCCGTATCTCGTCGTCCATCTGCTGCGACCGGCGGCACTCGGCGCCGGTGATGTGAAGCTGGCGCTCGGGCTGGGTGCGGTGGCGGCCCTCGGCGGCGGTACCCACGCCTGGGTGTGGTCGGCGGTGGCGGCACCGCTGTGCACGGCCGCGGCCGGTGCCGGGCTGTTGCTGGCCGCGCGCACGGGATCCGCCGCGGCACCCGGGGATCCCGGCATTCGCGCCCGGTCCCGCTCCCCGGACCACCACGTGGCGACCGTGCCGCACGGGCCGTCCATGTGTGTCGCGACGCTGATCGGGCTGGTTGTGTGGTGATCACCCGGCAATCCCGGTCGGCGCCTCCCCGGCGGGCCGCCGAACTCCGTCGACCACGTGCCCCGGTCGTCGCGCCGACATGGGAAGATGGTCGGCGTGCTGCGCTGGATAACTGCTGGAGAATCTCACGGACCCGCTCTCGTCGCCATCCTCGAGGGGATGGTCGCCGGTGTCGAGGTGACCTCGGAGGAGATTTCCGCGCAACTGGCCCGCCGGCGGCTCGGTTACGGCCGCGGCGCCCGGATGAAGTTCGAGGCCGACAAGGTCACCGTGATCGGCGGAGTCCGGCACGGCCGCACCATGGGTGGGCCGGTCGCCATCGAGGTGGCCAATTCCGAATGGCCCAAATGGACCACCGTCATGTCCGCCGACCCGGTGGACGAGGCCGAACTCGCCGATCAGGCCCGCAACGCCCCACTGACCCGGCCGCGGCCCGGCCACGCCGATTATTCGGGGATGCTCAAGTACGGCTTCGACGACGCCCGGCCCGTACTGGAACGCGCCAGCGCCCGCGAAACCGCCGCCCGGGTGGCGGCCGGTACCGTCGCGCGCGGCTTCCTGCGCCAGGCGGTCGGCGTGGAGGTCGTCTCCCATGTCGTCTCCATCGGTACCGCGGCGAACACCACCGGTGTGGTACCCGCCGCCGGTGATCTGGCCGCGATCGACGCGAGCCCGGTCCGCGCCTTCGATCCGGCGGCCGAGGCCGCGATGATCGCCGAGATCGAGGCGGCGAAGAAGGACGGTGACACCCTCGGCGGGGTGGTCGAGGTCGTCGTATCGGGGCTGCCGATCGGTTTGGGCTCGTTCACCAGCGGCGAGAACCGGCTCGATTCCCGGCTCGCGGCCGCGCTCATGGGCATCCAGGCGATCAAGGGTGTCGAGGTCGGCGACGGCTTCGAGACCGCGCGCCGGCGCGGCAGCCTGGCACACGACGAGATGCGGCCGGGCCCCGACGGCGTGCTGCGGTCCACCAACCGCGCGGGCGGCCTCGAAGGCGGCATGACCAACGGCGAGGCGCTGCGGGTCCGGGCCGCCATGAAACCGATCTCCACGGTGCCGCGGGCCCTGGCCACGGTCGATATGAGCACCGGCGAGGAAGCGGTGGCGATCCACCAGCGCTCCGATGTCTGCGCGGTGCCCGCGGCCGGCGTGGTGGCCGAATCGATGGTCGCCCTGGTGGTGGCCCAGGCCGTCCTGGAGAAGTTCGGCGGCGATTCGATGGCCGAGACGGTGAGCAATCTGGACGGCTACCGCAAGCGGATCAGCGGGCGCCTGCATGTGAGCGCGGGCGATCCGGTCGCCGCCGACCCGGCGTAATGACCACGCAGACCGATCCGCACACCCTGCCGGTGGTGCTGATCGGACCTCCCGGGGCGGGAAAAACCACGATCGGGCGGAAACTGGCCCGCGAGCTGGGCGTCGAACTCTACGACACCGACGCCGGGATCGAGGAGGCGGCCGGCCGGACCATTCCGGAGATCTTCGCCGCCGAAGGCGAACCCGGATTCCGCCGGATCGAGGAAGAGATCGTGGGCCGGGCGCTACGGACCGAACGCGGTGTGGTGTCGCTGGGCGGCGGTGCCGTGCTGTCCGAACGCACTCGGGCGCTGCTGCGCGAGCGGACTGTGGTCTACCTGGAGATCAGCCTCGCCGAAGGGCTGCGCCGCACCGGCGCGAGCACCCACCGGCCGCTGCTGGGCGGCGCCGATCCGGGCGCGAAGTACCGGGAGCTCATGCGGATCCGGCGCCCGCTGTACCGGGAGGTCACCACTGTGCGCGTGCGGACCGACGGTCGCAGCCCCGGCCGGGTGGTCCGATCGATTCTGGGCAAACTGTCCTTGGAATCGGTGCGGGTCACCGCGGACCCATCCACTCCCGACACCACCGCGAACCCGCAGCGCACCAGCAGGTCCCGGGCGCGCCGCAGGGCCCGGGCGCGTCGCTCGGCCACCCAGCAGCGCGCCGCCACGGCGGCCACCGAGACCGCCGATACCACGAACGCCCCCGGCGACCAGGCCGCCGGAAACCCGGCCGGACCCGAGTCCGGCACCGAGATGCGAACCCCGGGCCGCTCGCGCCGGGCGCGGGCGCGGCGGGCGCGGGCCCGCCGGCAGCAACGAGAACAGGCCGAGCAGACAGAGACAGGATCGGAGCAGCACACGTGACAGAACCGACGCGTATCGAGGTCCGCACCGACCGGCCCTATCCGGTGATCATCGGCCGCGGCCTGCTCGGTGACCTCGTGGACGTGGTCACCGGCGCGGGCGGTGTGCGCACCGTCGCGCTCTTCCACCAGCCGTCGCTGGTGGAGACCGCCGAGGTGGTCCGCGGCACGCTGGCCGAGGCGGGACTCGACGCCCACCGCGTCGAGATCCCCGACGCCGAGGCCGGCAAGGAACTCGCGGTCGCCGGTTTCTGCTGGGAGGTGCTGGGCCGGATCGGCCTCACCCGCAGCGATGTGGTCGTGAGCCTGGGCGGCGGCGCGGCCACCGATCTGGCCGGCTTCGTCGCCGCGACCTGGATGCGCGGCGTGCAGATCGTGCATGTGCCGACCACGCTGCTCGCCATGGTGGACGCCGCGGTGGGCGGTAAGACCGGGATCAACACCGAGGCCGGTAAGAACCTGGTGGGCTGCTTCCACGAACCGTCGGCCGTGCTGGTGGATCTGGTCACCCTGGAAACCGTGCCGCGCAACGAGATCGTCGCCGGGATGGCGGAGATCATCAAGGCCGGTTTCATCGCCGACCCGGTGATCCTCGATCTGGTGGAGCGCGATCCGCAGGCGGCGCTCGACCCGGCGGGCGAAGTCCTTCCGGAGCTGATCCGCCGGGCCATCGCGGTCAAGGCGGAGGTGGTCGCCGCCGATCTGAAGGAATCGGCGCTGCGCGAGATCCTGAACTACGGCCATACCCTGGGCCACGCCATCGAACGCCGGGAACGCTATCGCTGGCGGCACGGCGCGGCGGTATCGGTGGGCCTGGTGTTCGCCGCCGAGCTGGGACGGCTCGCCGGGCGTCTCGACGACGTGACCGCCGACCGGCATCGCAGCATTCTGGAAAGCGTCGGCCTGCCCACCACCTACGACCCGGACGCGCTGCCCCAGCTGCTGGAGGGGATGCAGACCGACAAGAAGACCCGTTCCGGTGTGCTGCGGTTCGTGGTACTCGACGGATTGGCCAAACCCGGCCGCCTCGAGGGCCCCGATCCGGCTCTGCTCGCCGCGGCTTACTCGGCGGTCGCCGGCGCCGGATCCGCCGGGGGCGGCGCCGTACTCCTCTGACGCGCGATCCCCGTCCCGGCTCGCTGTGTCCTCGGCCCGCGGCCGCGATCACCGCCCGGGCCGGGGATCCCGTCCGCCGCTCTGGATCGGGAACGAGTTGGCAGGTCCAGTTGTGAGCGTACGGCGGAATTCGGCCGGAGTGGTCCCCGCGAACTCCCGGCATTCCTCACCTGGGGAGCACGCCCGGGAAGATACGCGGCCGGACGGACACCATCGGGCCTGGACCGAATCGTTCTGGCAGGCACTCGCCCCGCATACTTCCACCCAGCGGCCCGGCCCGCACCGCGGATTCATCCGCGGCCGGAGATCAGGCCGCCGACCCCGCCGGGCTCAGGACATCGGTGTTCGCCGAGCGCTTACGGTCCCGTTTGGCCAGCCGCCGGCCCACCCCGACGCCGATCAGCGCGGGAACGAAGATCAGCAGCACGATGAAGGCCGAGGCCGCGGTCGCTTCGAAGAGCAGCCCCGCGTCGCCGAGATCGACGCCCGGGACGAAGTCCAGGACCCACGAGACCAGACCGCACAAGATACCGCCGAGCACTCCGGCCTGCAGCCACAGAATGGTCAGATCGGCGCCGTGTTCCGGGTTCGCATGCTTGCGGCGGTCGGCGCGGCCGTCGTTCAGACCCCACGCGACGGCCGCCCCGATGAGGATCACCAGGCACAGCAGGCGCAGCCATATTCCGTAGGTGGGGATGAAGCCCATCGCGAATCCGAGCAGTACTCGCAACACGACGGCCAGGCCTCCGAGCGCCAATGCCCGCAACAACCACGCAGTCATGGAGATCACCATAACGCCCCGTGACGCCGGCTAGAACCCGTTACAGAATATCGCCCGGTGTCCGGCGCCCCGTCATACGAGCGCGGCAGCCATTTCCGCACGCGGCGCGGGCCGCCCGGTGAACTGCTCGACCTGCCCGTATGCCTGTTCGAGCAGCATCCGCAGGCCACTGACAACGGTATGCCCGGCCGCGGCCACGGCCTCCGCCAACGGCGTGGGCCAGGGGTTGTAGAGCGCGTCGAGCACCACCGGCGCCCGCGCCACCGAACCGGCCACCGCGGCCGCCGCCTGATGAGGCACGGTGCTCACCACCGCCGCTGCCGCGGCGCACCGGCCCTCCAGTTCGGGTGAATCGAAGCCGATCACTTCCGTGTCCGCGCCCAGTTGCTCGGCCAGCGCGCGGGCTCCGGCCGCACGACCGGCATCCCGCGCGACAACGGTGACGTCACGGGCCCCCAGTTCGGCCAGGGCGAGCAACGCGGGCCGGGCGGTGCCGCCGGCTCCCAGCACGACCGCCCGCGACACCTCGGTGACCCCGCCGCTACGCAGCGCGCCGAGCACACCGTCCACATCCGTACAGTCGGCACGCCATCCGGTCGCGGTCCGTACCAGCGTATTGGCCGATCCGACCAGCACCGCCCGTTCGGTGCGCTCGTCCGCGTACGCCAGGGCGGCTTCCTTGCCGGGCATGGTCACCGACAGGCCGACCCATTCCGGGCCCATCCCGTCCACCAGGCCCGGCAGCCGGTCGGCGGTGCATTCGATGCGCTCATAGGTCCAGTCCAGGCCCAGCGCGCGATAGGCGGCCAGATGCAGCAGCGGTGATTTCGAATGGGCGACGGGACTACCCAGCACCGCGGCGCGGCGCGGCGCCGGACCGGCCGCCGCCGAATCAGCGGCCACTGTCGAGGATCCCGCTCTCCATGGCCAGATCGATGTTCTGCAGATGCTCGCTGTAGCTCTGCGTGAACAGCGTGGTGCCCTCTTTGTCGACGGTGACGAAGTACAGCCAGTTACCGGGCTCGGGTGTCTCCATCGCCTCCATCGCCGCCAGTGACGGCGCGGAGATCGGCGTCGCGGGCAGTCCGGGCATGGCATAGGTGTTCCACGGGGTGGTCTGGGAACGATCGGAGTCGGTGGTGGCGACCTCGGTCTTGTCCAGCGCGTAGTTGACCGTCGAATCGAACTGCAGCGGCTGATCCACCTCCAGGCGGTTCACGATCACCCGGGCGACCTTGCTCATGTCCTGGGGCAGGGCTTCCCGCTCGATGAGGGAGGCGCCGATCAGGGTCTGGTAGGGGCTCAGACCGTTGATGTTGCCCGATTCGAGCAACCCGGTGGCCTCGTAGCTGCGGGCGCTCTCGGTGACCAGCTGGCGCAGGATGTCCTGAGCGGAACCGCTCGGATCGAAATCCAGGCTGCCCGCCGCGATCAGCCCCTCGAGCTGACGGCGCCGATCCGGGACCTGACGGACCCCTTCCACCGCCCATTCCGGTACGCCGAGCGCGGCCGGATCGGGATTCGCGCCGGCTTCTTCGAGCTGTTCGTAGGTGACGCACCGGCGTTCGGGCTCGGCACCGACGCAGCTGGCGGCGGCGATCTTGGTGTAGATCCCCTCCTTGCGGGCGCCGGTGTTCACATCGTGCTGATCGTGCAACTGGCGGCCCTCGGAGATCACCACATTGCCGACCCTCGATCCGGGCGACACCAGCGCCGCCACCGCGTCGGCGGCCGGGCTGCGCTCGGGCACCGCGTAGAACCCGGGCTGCACGGCGTTCATCCCCTCGCTCTGCACAGCGGCCTCGTAGAACGCCGCGGAGCTGGCGACGACACCCGCGTCCGCCATCGTCTCGGCGATCTCGGTGGCGGTATCGCCGGATTTCACCTGCACCACCACCGCCGCACCACCGGGGCCCGCGAAATCCTCGGCCGGGGTGTAGCGGTTGACGAATTTGTAGACGCCGGTGCCGAGAACCAGGACGAGGAGTACCGCGGCGGCCACCCAGATCATCCGGCGACGGCCGCCCTCGTCTTTCCGGGCGGCCTTACGGGCGGCGGCACGCCCGCCCCGGGGTGCGGTGCGGGTCCCGGGACGGGCGCGGCGATGGCTGCGTGGTCTGGGTTCGGGCTCGTCGAGTTCGTCGTCGTCGAAATCCTCGTCGTCGAAATCCTCGTCGACATAGCGCGGGATGACGGCGGTGTCGTCGTCCTCATACGGGTCCCAGCCGGTATCCGGTTCGGCGAACCCGTCCGGTTCGGCGGCGACCGGCGCCGGGGCCCGGCGCGACTGCGCCCAGGCCCGGTCGTCACGGCGGTACTTCCGCTCGGCCTCACGCTGCCGGAATCGCGCCTCCGCCTGCGCCCATCGATCCGTCATTCATCGTCTCCGGACAACGCGGCGTGCCCCGCGTCCTCGGCCGACCTCATCATCGAACTCCGTTCGTCCAACCAGCTCTGCAGGATCGAAACGGCGGCCGCTTGGTCGATAACCTGCCGCTGTCCGCGCGCTCGAACACCGCTGTCCCGCAGAGCGCGTGCAGCAGACACCGTAGTCAAACGTTCGTCGGAAAGGCGGATCGGCACTTCGGGCAGCGCGTCGCGCAACCTTCCGGCGAACTCCGACGCCATAGCCGCCGAGACCCCCTTCTCGCCGCGCAGCGTCCGCGGCAGGCCGACGACGACCTCCACGACCTCGTACTCGTCCGCGAGAGCGGCGAGACGCGTGATATCCGTACCGGCCGCCGGGGTGGGCGCAGGAGGTTTGCCGGTACCACGCCCCGCCCCGGCATCCGGCACTTCCGAACCGGCGCGGGGATTCCCGCCGCGACCGCCGCGCCGCGACCGGCCGGCCTTCTCGTCACGCGGCACGGTTTCCACCGGGGTCGCCAGGATCCCGTCCGGATCGCTCACCGCCACACCGATACGGACACTGCCCACATCGATACCCAGCCGCCGGCCCCGGCCCGGATCACGGCGGGGATCGGGCCGGTCGACCGAGGGTCCGGCACCGGACGCCGCCATCAGCGGGCGTGCGCGCCGATATGGCCGCGGACCGCCGCCAGACCCGCCTCGATACCCGAGGGGTCCGAACCGGCGCCCTGGGCCATCTCCGGCTTGCCCCCACCCCGGCCCGAGATACTCGGACCGAAGACACCGACGAGCTCCCCTGCGGCGAAACCCTTCTCCTGGGCCGGTTTGTTCACGGTCACCACGAACGGCACCTTGCCCTCGTTATTTCCGAGCAACACCACGACGGCGGGGGTGCTACCCAGCCGCCCCCGGATATCGGTGGCCAGTGTCCGCAGGTCGCCGGCCGCCACACCCTCCGGTGCCGCCGCCGCGACCAGCAGCACCTCACCGAGGCGTTCGGCGGCGTCGGCGTACGCGCCCGCCGAGGACAGCACCGCGGCGGCCTTGGTCCGTTCGATCTCCTTCTCGGCCACCTTCAGCCGGTCCACCAGCTGTTCGACCCGGCCCGGCACCTCGTCCGAGGGCACCTTCAGCATCGACGCGACCCCGGCGAGCAACGCCCGTTCCTTGGCCAGATGCCGATATGAATCCAGGCCCACGAACGCCTCCACCCGCCGAACCCCCGAACCGACCGAGGATTCACCCAGCAGCGTGATCGGGCCGATCTGCGAGGAATGGCCCACATGGGTGCCGCCGCACAGCTCCATGGAGAACGGCCCGCCCATCTCCACCACACGCACCCGGTCACCGTAGTTCTCGCCGAACAGGGCCAGTGCACCCATCTCGCGCGCCTTCGGCAGGTCGGTGACGAAGGTGTTCACCGGGTAGTCGGCGCCCACACCGTCGTTGGACACGGCCTCGATATCGGCCTTCTGCTGCTCACTGAGCTGGCCCTGCCAGTTGAAGTCGAAGCGCAGATAGCCGGGCTTGTTCATCGAACCCGCCTGCACCGCGTTGGGCCCGAGGATCTGCCGCAGCGCGGCATGCACCATATGCGTACCGGAATGCCCCTGGGTGGCGCCCCGCCGCCAGGCCGGATCCACCTGGGCCAGCACCACATCACCTTCGGTGATCTGCCCCTGATCCACCGTGCACCGGTGCACCCAGAGCTTCTTCGCGATCTTCTGCACATCGTTGACGGTGAGCTTGGTTCCCGCCGCCGTGATGCTGCCGCGATCGGCGATCTGGCCACCGGATTCGGCGTAGAGCGGGCTGCGGTCCAGGATCACCTCGATATCGGTTCCGGCGACCGCGGTCGGCACCCGGACACCGTCGGCGATCAAGGCCAGCACCTGCGCCTCGGAGGTCAATTCGTCGAAACCGGTGAACTCCGTATCACCGCGGTCGACCAGCTCCTTGTACACCGACAGGTCCGCGTGGGCGTGCTTACGCGCGTGCGCGTCCTCCTTCGCCCGGCGCCGCTGCTCGGCCATGAGCGACCGGAAACCCGACTCGTCCACCGACAACCCGGCCTCGGCGGCCATCTCCAGGGTCAGATCGATCGGGAAGCCGTAGGTGTCGTGCAGGGTGAAAGCGTCGGCGCCGGAGATGGTGCCGGTCTTACCGGACGCAGTGGCGGCCTTCACCTGCTCGGCCGTCTCGTCGAACAGTTTCGACCCGGTGCTGAGGGTCTTGCGGAAGGCGGTCTCCTCACCTACGGCGACCGTTTCGATCCGCCCGAAGTCGGTGGCCAGCTCCGGATAGGACGGCGCCATCAGCTCACTCACGACGCGCATGAAATCACTCATCACCGGTTGTTCGGCGCCGAGCAGCCGAGCCGAGCGCACGATCCGGCGCAACAACCGGCGCAGCACATAACCCCGGCCGTCGTTCCCGGGATTGACACCGTCGGCGATCAGCATCGCCGAGGTGCGGGCGTGGTCGGCGATAACCCGGAATCGCACATCATCGGCATGCTCGACACCGTAGGAGCGGCCGGTGAGTTCCTCGGCCCGGTCGATGATCGGGCGCAGCAGATCGGTCTCGTACACGTTCTCGACGCCCTGCAGCAGCATCGCGATCCGCTCGACACCCATACCGGTATCGATGTTCTTCTTCGGCAGCACGCCGACCGGCGGGAACCCGAGCTTCGGGCTGTCCTCGCCGCGAATGTCCTGCATGAAGACCAGGTTCCAGATCTCCAGGTAGCGGTCCTCGTCGGCCACCGGCCCGCCGTCACGCCCGTGTTCGGGGCCGCGGTCGTAGTAGATCTCCGAACAGGGCCCACCGGGACCGGGTACACCCATATCCCAGTAGTTGTCCTTACCGTCGCGGAACTGGATCCGCTCCTCGGGAATCCCCACGACCTCCCGCCAGATCCGGGCGGCCTCCGGATCGGCTTCGTAGGCGGTGACCCAGATGCGCTCCGGATCGAATCCGTACCCGCCGTCCTCCTGGGATCTGGTGATCAGGTCCCAGGCGAAGCGGATGGCGCCTTCCTTGAAGTAGTCGCCGAAGGAGAAATTGCCCGCCATCTGGAAGAAGGTGTTGTGCCGCGTGGTAACGCCGACTTCCTCGATATCACCGGTGCGCACACATTTCTGCACACTGGTCGCCCGGGGGTAGGGCGGGGTCTGCTGGCCGAGGAAGTACGGTTTGAACTGCACCATGCCCGCGTTCACGAACAGCAGATTCGGATCGTCGAGGATCAGCGATGCACTGGGCACCTCCGTATGCCCGGCACTAACGAAATGGTCCAGGAACCGCCGTCTGATCTCGTGGGTCTGCACGAATATCCAGCCTACCGGTGCCGTGCACCCCGTTTTTCACCGAGCCGGGTTTCCGGATCGCAGGCCGCGAACGATCCTGCGCAACGTGCTCACCCGGGGTCCCACGGTCCGTTCGTGCCCGTGACCGGTGGGTTGGTAGTAATCCACGCCCACGAGTTCGTCGGGAGGATACTGCTGCGCCAGCACCCCGTCCGGATCGTCGTGCGGGTACCGGTAACCCTGTGCGTTTCCCAGGGCCGCGGCGCCCGGATAGTGCCCGTCACGCAGATGCGGCGGCACCGCCCCCGCCTTACCCGCCGCCACATCGGCCATCGCCGCGCCCAGCGCCGCCACCACCGCACCCGATTTCGGCGCCGTCGCCAGATGGATGGTCGCCTGGGCCAGCGCCAGCCGAGCCTCCGGCAACCCCACCAGCTGCACGACCTGCGCCGCGGCCGTGGCCGTCTGCAGCGCGGTGGGATCGGCCATCCCGATGTCCTCACTGGCATGGATCATCAGCCGCCGCGCGATGAAACGGGGATCCTCACCCGCGGTCAGCATCCGGGCCAGATAGTGCAGGGCGGCGTCGACATCCGAACCGCGGATCGATTTGATGAACGCACTGATCACGTCGTAGTGCTGATCGCCCGCCCGGTCGTACCGGACGGCGGCCCTGTCGACGCTCGCCGCCACCAGATCGAGATCGATGCGGCCGTCGAGCGACGATTCCGCCGACGCCTCCAGCGCCGTCAGCGCCCGCCGGGCATCACCTCCGGCGATCCGGACAATATGGTCGAGTGCCTCCTCGGACACAGTGAAATGCCCGTCCAGCCCCCGCGGATCGGCCAGCGCCCGGGCCAGCACGGCCCCGATATCCTCCGGCTCGAGCGAATGCAACTGCAACACCAGCGACCGCGACAGCAGCGGCGACACCACCGAGAACGACGGATTCTCGGTGGTGGCGCCCACCAGCAGCACGATCCGATTCTCGACCGCGGCGAGCAGGGCGTCCTGCTGGGTCTTGGAGAAACGGTGCACCTCGTCGATGAACAACACCGTCTGCTCCCCCGCCGTCAATCGCCGGCGGGCCACATCGATCACGGCCCGCACCTCCTTGACACCCGCAGACAATGCCGACAATGCCTCGAACCGGCGGCCGGTGGCATAGGAGATGAGCGACGCCAGGGTGGTCTTACCCGTCCCGGGCGGACCGTAGAGCAGCACGGAAGCCGCACCGGAACCCTCCACCAGCCGCCGCAGCGGGGAACCGGGGCCGAGCAGATGCTGCTGCCCCACGACCTCGTCCAGCGAAGCCGGACGCATGCGAACCGCGAGCGGAGCCCGGACCCCCGCCTCACGCGCGGCCTGATCCGGGGACCCCAACCCCTCCGTGACCGGCCCCGCACCGGGCATATCGAACAGACCGTCACTCATGTCACCGAGTCTATTTGTGACGACCGCGACGGCGTGGGGGCCGGGGTGCGCGTCTGTGGATGCGGACACCCGAGGTCGGCATCGGAGGGTTGGGGGTGGGGCGTACCCGGGGATGCGTCCGGCCGGGATCCGAAACGGATAGTTGCGGAGGGGCGGGCCACTTGCAGGGCAGGTTGCGGAGCAACTGCCGGGCGCACGGTCCACGGAAGCGTTGAAGCACGGCTGCTCGCAGGGGTGGGGAGGTGGCCTTACCCGCGAAGGTGGGCAGGTGACCTTGCTCGCCAAGGTGGGGCAGGTGACCCTGCTCGCCAAGGTGGGGCAGGTGACCCTGCTCGCCAAGGTGCTGTGTTTATTGGCGCGCTGGCGCGCGCGGGGTTCGGCCCCCTTAGCGTCTGCTGTCAGCCCTCGAGACTCGTGGCTTCGCCACATGCGCTTCGAGGGCTGCCAGGTTGCCCCAGAAGAAGCCCGCGGCCGCCGAGGCGAGGGTT
>NZ_JBEZYU010000045.1:0-48705 GCF_040638875.1 Nocardia sp. NPDC024068
CTGAACGAGATCCCGGTGACCGCCACGATGCCGTCCGCCGCGCGGCGGGCCTCGATCTTTTCGACGGCGGTCTCCCATTGGCCGAAATCACTGCCCCGGGTGCGGCATCGCGATCGACCAGCCATACGGTGGATTCCGTGCCCCGGGCCCCCGCTGCGGGAACCTTCAGCGGATCGGCGCCGTTGAGCGCCGCGGCCACCGGTTCGGCCTTGTTGGCACCGGAGACCACCAGGACCACCTGCCGGGCCCGGCGGATCGCGGGGTAGGTCAGCGTGACGCGCACCGGCGGCGGTTTGGGGGAGTCGGTTACCGCGACGGCCAGTTCGTGCTGTTCGCCGAGGGTTTCGGTGTGGCCGGGGAACAGCGAGTTGATATGACCGTCCGGACCCATGCCGAGCAGGTGCAGATCGAACGCGCCGTAGGCGGCCAGATGGGCGCGTAGGGCGGTGGCGTATTCGGCGGCGGCTTCGACCGGGTCCGGGTATTCGCCGTCGGACGTGGCCACCGTATGGATACGCGCGGGGTCCACCGGGACGTGATCGAGCAGGGCCCGGTGCGCCTGTAGTTCGTTGCGTTCGGGATCGCCGGCCGGGACGAAACGTTCGTCGCCCCAGAACACGTCCAGCTTCGACCAGTCCAGGGCGCCCGGGTTCGCGCGCACCTTCTCCAGCAGCGTGATACCGGTTCCACCGCCGGTCACCACCACCGAGGCGGTACCCCGATCGGCCTGCGCCGCGGTCAGGGTGTCGACGAAGAGGCGGGCGGCGGCGGTGGTCAGCGCGTCACCGTCGGGGTAGACCTCGACGGTGGTCTCGGAACTAGTGGTCATAGGTCACCCTTTCGATTCCGGCGAGGGCTTCGGCGTAGATCTCGTCGGCGTCCAGCCGGCGCAACTCCTCCGCCAGGCAGTCGCGGGTTTCGCGGCGCGCCAGAGCGATCCGCTGCACAGGGTCGCCGGTGCGGGTGAGGGTCGCGGTGACCCCGGTCTGCGGCCGGGCGATGGAGATCGATACCGACGGGCGCCGCAATTCGACGACGAGGTCTCCGGTCCGGCGGTGTACCGGGCAGCCCAGGCGACCGGCCAGCCAGCCGGCGAGAATATCGAGGGCGGGTTCTTCGCGCAGACCCGAAACGGTCACCGACTCCACCGGTTCGAACGGGGGTTCGTCCATCGCCGCGGCCAGCAGGGCCCGCCAGTAGGTGATCCGGCTCCACGCCAGATCGGAATCACCGGCCGCGTAGGAGTCGTGGCGCCCCTTGATGGTCGCCTGCGGATCCGGGGCGAAGGTGGCGTCGGTGATGCGGCGGTTCGCCAACCGGCCCACCGAATCCTTGGACGGGAAGGCCGGGGCGCCGCGTGGCCACCACGCCACCACCGGAGTATCGGGCAGCAGGAACGGGATGACCACACTGCTCTCGTGGCTCACCAGTTCGCCCTGCAACCGCAGCACGATCACCTCGGCCGCGCCCGCGTCGCCCCCGACCCGGATCTGCGCGTCCAGCCGTGTCGGCGCGAACCGGTCGCCGCGCGCCAGCACGACCACCCGGCAGGGATGTTCGCGGCTGGCGTCATTGGCGGCGTCGATGGCGTCCTCGGCCTCGGAACTGTCCAGGGTGCACACCACCAGCGTCAGCACCCGGCCCATGGTGATCACGCCGTTGCTCTCGCGCAGCTGCACCAGGCGTTTGGTGACCGCGCCGGTGGTGGTGTCGGGGATATCGATGATCACGGACGCCGCCATTCCCGGCCGGTGCGGGCCAGCATCTCGGCGGCCGAATCGGGGCCCCAGGTCCCGGCCTCGTACTGTTCGGGTTTACCGTCGGCGGCCCACTGCGCGAGCACCGGATCCAGGATGCGCCAGGACAATTCGACCTCCGCGTTGACGGGGAACAACGAGGGTTCACCGAGCAGCACGTCCAGGATCAGCCGCTCGTAGGCTTCGGGCGACGATTCGGTGAACGCCTCGCCGTAGCTGAAATCCATGTTCACGTCGCGTACTTCCATCGACGATCCGGGCACCTTCGAACCGAATCGCATGGTGATGCCCTCATCCGGCTGCACCCGGATCACCAGGGCGTTCTCGCCGAGCTCCGCGGTCATCGTCTGGTCGAACGGGAGGTGGGGTGCCCGCTTGAAGATCACGGCGATCTCGGTGACACGCCGGCCCAGCCGTTTACCGGTCCGGAGATAGAACGGCACGCCGGCCCAGCGCCGGGTATCGACCTCGAGGGTCAGCGCGGCATAGGTCTCGGTGCGCGACTGCGGGTCGAAACCCTCCTCGTCCAGCAGGCCCACCACCTCCTGACCGCCCTGCCACCCGGCGGCGTACTGGCCGCGGGCGGTGGTCTCGTCCAGCGGTTCGACCAGTTTGGTGGCGGACAGGACCTTGATCTTCTCCATCTGCAGCTGGCGGGGTTCGAAGCTGATCGGCTCCTCCATCGCGGTCAGCGCGAGCAGTTGCAGCAGATGGTTCTGGATCACATCGCGCGCGGCGCCGATCCCGTCGTAGTATCCGGCCCGGCCGCCCAGGCCGATATCCTCGGCCATCGTGATCTGCACGTGGTCGACGTAGTTCGCGTTCCAGATCGGGTCGAACAACTGGTTGGCGAAACGCAGCGCCAGAATGTTCTGCACCGTCTCCTTGCCGAGATAGTGGTCGATCCGGAACACGGTCTCCTCCGGGAACACCCGGTTCACCAGCGCGTTGAGTTCGCGGGCGCTTTCCAGGTCGTGACCGAAAGGTTTCTCGATCACCACCCGCCGCCAGGGTGCGGGGCCCTGGATATCGGCGGTATTGGTGAGTTTGTGCCGATGCAGCTGATCGAGCACCACGGGGAACGTGTTCGGCGGGATCGACAGGTAGAAGGCGTGATTGCCGCCGGTACCGCGCTCGGTATCCAGGCGGGCGAGGGTGTCGGCGAGCCGGGCGAAGGCCTCGTCGTCCTCGAACGTGCCCTGGACGAAACGAAATCCCTCGGCCAGGTGATCCCACACCTCCTGGCGGAACGGGGTCCGCGCATGCGCCCGCACCGCCTCGTGGACGATCTCGCCGAAATCCCGGTCCGACATCTCCCGTCTGGCGAAACCGACCAGGGCGAAGCCGGGGGGTAGCAGCCCCCGGTTCGCCAGGTCGTAGATGGCCGGCATGAGCTTGCGCCGGGAGAGATCTCCGGTGACACCGAAGATCACCATGCTGCACGGGCCCGCGATACGCGGGATCCGCTTGTCCCGGCTGTCCCGCAGCGGGTTACGCCACGGGGTGCCGGATGCCGTCTGCGTGCTCTCCGGAGCGCCGGCCATGGGCGTCAGTTACCTCCCGCGGACCGCAGTTCGGCCGCGGTGGCCTCCAGCAGTTCCTCCCAGGACTTCTCGAACTTCTCCACGCCCTCGCGTTCGAGCACGACGAACACATCGTCGAGGTCGATACCCGCCGCGCGGAGCTGCTCGAACGCACCGGCCGCGTCGTCGGCGGTACCCGAGACCGTGTCCCCGCGTATCTCGCCGTGATTGGCGACGGCCTCGAGGGTTTTCTCCGGCAGGGTGTTCACCGTGTTCGCGGCGACCAGTTCGGTGACGTAGAGGGTGTCCGGGTAATCCGGGTTCTTCACCCCGGTGGACGCCCACAGCGGCCGCTGCCGGTTCGCGCCGGCGGAGGCCAGATGGTGGTAGGTGGAGGCGTGATCGCCGCCGGAGCCGAAGACGTCGAGGTACTCGGCATAGGCCAGGCGGGCGTTGGCCACGCCCGCCTTTCCGCGTAGCGCGAGGGCCTCGGGGGTGCCGATGGCCTCGAGCCGCTTGTCGATCTCGGTGTCCACCCGGGAGACGAAGAACGAGGCGACCGAATGGATCCTGGCCAGATCGTGGCCGGCCACCCGGGCCTTGCGCAGGCCGTCGAGGTAGGCGCCCATGACCGAGCGGTACCGCTGGACCGAGAAGATCAGCGTGACATTGACGCTGATGCCCTCTTCGATCACCGCGGTGATCGCGGGCAGACCCTCCTCGGTGGCCGGGATCTTGATGAAGAGATTGGGCCGGTCGACGATCTTCCACAGTTCGACCGCCTGGGCGACGGTCTTGTCCGCGTCGAAGGCCAGCCGGGGATCGACCTCGATGGAGACCCGGCCGTCGACTCCGCCGGACTGTTCGAACACCGGGGCCAGCACATCGCAGGCCGCGCGGACGTCGTCGGTGGTGATGGTGCGGATCGCGGCGTCGACATCGGCCCCGCGGGCGGCCAGCTCACGAACCTGCTCGTCGTAGGCGTGGCCCTTGCTGAGGGCCCCTTGGAAGATGGTCGGGTTGGTGGTGACCCCGACGACCCCGCGCGTGGCGATCAGTTCGGCGAGGTTGCCGGAGTTGATCCGATCGCGTGACAGATCATCCAGCCACACCGATACCCCGGCCGCGGCCAGGGCGGCGACGTTCTCGTTCTGTGCCATGAACCCTTATCCCTTCACGTTGTCGAGCGTGCGCTGCGCAGCGGCCACGACAGCCTCCGGCGTGAAGCCGAACTCACGGAACAAGGTCTTGTAATCGGCCGAGGCGCCGAAATGCTCGATCGACACGATCTCGCCCGCGTCGCCGGTGAACCGGTACCACGGCATGGCGATACCGGCTTCGACCACGACCCGGGCGGCTACTGCCGGGGGCAGCACCTCGTCGCGATAGGCCTTGTCCTGCGCGTCGAACCACTCCACGCACGGCATCGAGACCACCCGGGTTCCGATACCCTGCTCCTCCAGCGTAGTGCGCGCGGCCACGGCGAGCTGGAGCTCGGAGCCCGTGCCGACCAGAATCACCTGCGGGACGCCGGTGGAGGCCTCCGCGAGGATGTATCCGCCCTTGGCGACGCCCTCGTAGTTCGTCCCCTCCTGGACCGGCAGGTCCTGGCGGGTCAGGGCCAGTGCGGCCGGCCCCCCGGTGCCCACCGCGTCGCTGGAGACGAACGGCGAATTGTGCTTTCCGCTGTGCTTCTCGATCACGGCGCGCCAGGCGTACACGGTCTCGTTGGCGTCACCGGGACGCACCACCGACAGACCGGGGATGGCGCGCAGCGCGGCCAGATGCTCGATCGGCTGGTGGGTGGGACCGTCCTCGCCCAGCCCGATGGAATCGTGGGTCCAGACATAGGTCACCGGCACCCGCATCAGCGCGGCCAGCCGCACCGCCGGGCGCATGTAATCGCTGAACACCAGGAAGGTGCCGCCGTAGGGCTTGGTGGGCCCGTGCAGGGCGATGCCGTTGAGGATCGACCCCATCGCGTGCTCGCGGACACCGAAGTGCAGCGTGCGGCCGTACGGGCTCGCCTTCCACATTCCGGTGGAGATCGCCTCGGGGCCGAAGCTCAGCGAATCGGGGATGGTGGTGTTGTTGGATTCGGCGAGGTCGGCCGAACCGCCCCACAGTTCCGGCAGCACCGGGCCGACCGCGGCCAGCACCTTGGCCGAGGCCTTCCGGGTCGCCAGGCCCTTGGCGTCGGGCTCCCAGGTGGGGAGGGTATCGATCCAGCCGTCGGGCAGCTGTCCGTTGAAGAGCCGGTCGAAAAGCTTCTTGGCCTCGGGGGCACGCTGGGCCCAGGCATCGAATTCCACGGTCCAATCGGCGTGTACCCGCGCGCCCCGCTCGGCTGCTTTACGGGTGTGCGCGATGACCTCGTCGGCGACCTGGAAGCTCTGTTCGGGGTCGAAGCCGAGGGCGCGTTTGGTGGCGGCGACCTCGTCTGCGCCCAGCGCGGCGCCGTGCGCGCCGCCGGTGTTCATCTTGTTCGGTGCGGGATAGCCGATGATGGTGCGCAGCAGAACCAGCGACGGTTTACCCGTCTCCGCCTTGGCCGCGGCCAGCGCGGCTTCGATGGCCACGACGTCCTCGCCGCCCTCGACGACCTGGACATGCCAGCCGTAGGCCTCGTACCGGGCCGCCACGTCCTCGGTGAAGGCGATGGTGGTGTCGTCCTCGATGGAGATCTTGTTGTCGTCGTAGATCACCACCAGGTTGCCCAGTTGCTGGGTACCCGCCAGCGAGGAGGCCTCGGAGGTGACGCCCTCCTCCATATCGCCGTCGGAGGCGACCACGTAGATGTGATGGTCGAACGGGCTGGCCCCGGTCGCGGCCTCGGGATCGAACAGGCCGCGCTCGCGGCGGGCCGCCATCGCCATACCGACCGCGGAGGCCAGGCCCTGGCCCAGGGGGCCGGTGGTGATCTCGACGCCCTTGGTGTGCCGGTACTCCGGATGTCCGGGGGTCAGTGAGCCCCATTTGCGCAGGGTACGCAGATCGTCGAGTTCCAGTCCGAAGCCGGCCAGGTACAGCTGGATGTAGAGGGTCAGGCTGGAGTGACCGCAGGACAGCACGAACCGGTCGCGGCCGACCCATTCGGGATCGGCGGGGTCGTGGCGCATGGTGCGCTGGAACAGGGTGTAGGCCAGCGGCGCGAGACTCATGGCGGTGCCCGGATGGCCGTTCCCGGCGGTCTGGACCGCATCGGCGGCGAGGACCCGGATGGTGTCGACAGCCTTGGTGTCCAGATCAGTCCAGTCGTCCGGAAGGTTCGGCTGGGTGAGGGCGCGGATGTCGTCTGTCACTGACACGACCGTGTTTCTCCTGACATTTCGAGGCGTCGAAAAATGGCGGGCAGGGGTGGCGAACCGTGCGGCGCGGTGACTGTGGCGCCGCATACACCCCCTACCCTAATTGCGCCCGGCCGCCCCGGGTGCGCGCCCCCCGGCAAGTTCTGTGCGGCCGTGTCGCGGGCCCGGCCGCGAGAAGCGCCGCCGCGCGAGCCCGGCGCGCAAGGGGCGAGCGGGGGAGTGTCCGGGGCGTGGGTCTACCATCGTCTGTAGTAGTAGCCGCGTCGCAGCCGCGCGCTGCTCGTTCCTACAGCCGGATGCGAAGCACAGCGTGCGAGGAGAGATAGTGCGGATCGGTCATGACCCGGGGGTCGGCGGCGCCCACGATTCCGCCCCGGCACCCGCGGACCGCGTCCTCGGCAGCGCGACACTGGCCCGGGTTGCCCGTCGTCCGCTCGCCTATCTCGCGCTCACCAAACCCCGCGTCATCGAACTGCTGCTGGTGGCCACCATCCCGACCATGCTCCTCGCCGACCGCGGTGAGGTCGATATCCGGCTCATCCTGGCCACCCTGTTCGGCGGCTGGATGGGCGCGGCGAGCGCGAACACCCTCAACTGTGTCGCCGACGCCGATATCGACAAGGTGATGAAGCGGACGGCCAAACGTCCGCTGGCCCGCGACGCGGTGCCGACCTCGCACGCCTTCGTCTTCGGTGTCCTGCTGGGCATCGGCTCGTTCGCGTGGCTGTGGTGGCAGGCCAACCTGCTCAGCGGGGCGCTGGTGGTCGCCACCATCCTGTTCTACGTTTTCGTCTACACGCTGGGCCTCAAACGACGCACTTCGCAGAACGTGGTGTGGGGCGGCGCGGCCGGCTGTATGCCGGCCCTGGTCGGCTGGTCGGCCGTCACCGGCACCATCGGCTGGCCGGCGCTGGCACTGTTCGGGGTGATCTTCTTCTGGACGCCGCCGCATACGTGGGCGCTGGCCATGCGGTACAAGGAGGACTATCGCGCCGCCGGTGTGCCCATGCTGCCGGTGGTCGCCACCGAACAGACCGTCACCAAGCAGATCGTGGTCTACACCTGGCTGACCGTGCTGACCACCCTGGCGCTGGTCCCGGCGACCGGGGTGATCTACGCCGCGGTCGCACTGGTCGCCGGAGCCTGGTTCCTGCTGATGGCCCATCAGCTCTACTCCGGGGTGCGGCGCGGCGAATCGGTGAAACCGCTGCGGCTGTTCCTGCAGTCCAACAACTATCTCGCGGTGGTCTTCTGCGGTCTGGCGATCGATTCCGTTCTCGGCTGGACCACGCTGGGCGAGGTCTTCTTCGGCTGACCCCCACCCGGTGGCCCGATGATCACGGCGCGACCGGGTGTTCGTCCGCCGGCCGGTGTCAGGCCACGGAACCGAGGTGGCCGTCCGGGCGCACCAGTACCCGGGTCCCCGCGATCGCGTCGTAGGCGTCGTGCGCGTGCCCGTCCACATCGATCAGAGCAGGCCCGGAGGCCGTCGCGCCGGGCCGCAGCACGCGGTAGGAGTGAGGCGCGGATCCGGCGGGCAGGTCGGCGCCGAAGCACAGCAGTGTCGGGTGTGGGCCGCGGAAGAGGTCGAACAACCGGACCGGACGCCCTTCGGAATCCTGCAACGGCGCGTCCGGCGCGCGATCGCCGGGCGCCACCCGGCGGGTGTCGGCCGGATCGCGGTAGGTGATATCGAGCTGGCGGGTCTCCTCGCCGCGGGCCATGGCGTCTTCCGCACCGTCGGTCAGCTTGCCGAGCAACGCGGTGCTGATCCCGAGGACTCGCGCCGCGACCGCTCGCCGTTCCGGATCATAGGTTTCCAGCGGTTTCTCGTCACCGTTCAACGCGGCGGCGAGTTTCCAGCCCAGGTTGTAGGCGTCCTGGATACCGGTGTTCATACCTTGGCCACCGGTCGGCGGGTGCACGTGCGCGGCGTCACCGGCGAGTAGCACCCGGCCGGAACGGAACTGCCTCGCGAGCCGGATATTGGGACGCCAAACGGTCACCCAGGTGAGGTCGGTGAGTGTGATCTCCCTCGG
Source organism: Nocardia sp. NPDC024068 (assembly GCF_040638875.1). Taxonomy (NCBI): domain Bacteria; kingdom Bacillati; phylum Actinomycetota; class Actinomycetes; order Mycobacteriales; family Nocardiaceae; genus Nocardia; species Nocardia sp. NPDC024068. The sequence goes on from NZ_JBEZYU010000045.1 coordinate 8,628, forward strand.
CCCCGCGTAGCGATCCATGCAGGTCTGCAGTGCCGCGAGTGAGGGTTCGATGTCCTGTTCCACGGGCATGGCGACCTGGAAATGGCGCCCGCCCGGCAGTGGTGACAAGGCAATACCGCGCATCGGACTGTCTGCGGCGGCGAACCAGTAGCCGGAATCGTGATCGAGGGCATCGGCCCGGACGTCGCCGAGCAGCAGGCGCACCGATTCGTCGGTGGTGCCCTCGAACTCGATACCTGCTGTTCTGCGTACCGCGCTACGTCCACCGTCCGCGCCGGCCAGGTAGGCGACCCGCACGGTCTCCGCGCCGCCCGGGCCGGACAGCGCGGCGGTGACACCGGCGTCGTCCTGGTCGAACGACACCAGCGCGGTGCCCGATTCGACCCGGACCCCGAACTCCGCCAGCCGGGCCCGCAGGATCTCCTCGGTCCGCGCCTGGCCGAGGAACCACGGATTCGGATAGGGGACCGCCGGGGTGGGGGCGACGGGTTCGCTCATCCGGGATTCACCGGCGAATTCGCCGTCGAAATAGGCGCGCATCACCGGGGCCGGGGCCCCGGCCGCGTGCACCGCGTCCAGTATGCCCAGGTCGTCGAAGACTTCGAGGGTGCGGGGCTGGATGCCGTCGCCGCGTGATCCGGGACAGAACTCGGTGGCCTTGTCGATGATGCGCACCGCGATATCGCGGCGGGCCAGGTCGATGGCGAGGGTGAGGCCGGTGGGGCCGGCGCCCACGACGAGAACGGATGACGACACGGGAACTCCTGACAGAGATTGAATGAATTTAGATTCAGTGAATCTGTATTCAGTATTCTCCTTGGTAGGTTGCCGTGTCAAGGAGGTGAGGTGGGTGGTGACGAGCCGTCAGGAACGGGCCGAAGAAACGGAGCAGTCGCTCAAAGCCGCCGCCCGGCGCGTATTCGCGGAGCGCGGCTACCTGAACACCAAGATCACCGATATCACCGCGGCGGCGGGCCGGTCGGCGGGATCGTTCTACAACCATTTCTCCGGCAAAGAGGAGTTGCTGCGCGCGCTACTGACCGATTTGAGTGCGGCCGGTGACGAACAGGCCGGTCGGGAGGAGCACAATCCGGATTTCAGTGATCCGTCCGCCGTTCGGTTCCATATCGCCGGCTTCTGGCATTTCGCCCGCGAACACGCCCCGGTGCTGCGGGCGATGGGACAGGCCGCCCTGGTCAACGACGATTTCGCCCGGGAAATGGGTCGATTCGGCGCGGATCAGCGGGTCGATATCGCCGATCACCTGGACGGTCTGCTCGCGAAGGGTCTGACACTGCCCGGCACGGTCGACGCCAGCCTCGCGATGATGTTCTACCTCGTCCAGGCCATCGCGGCCGCGGTCGAGGACGGTGCGCTGGAAGTATCGGACGCCGAGGCCGTGGAGAGTCTCACGCGTTTCGTCTACCGCGGACTCACCGGCCGCGATTACTGAGGGCCGGGGGCCCCGGCCCGGTCGTATCTGCGCCCGGTCAGGGCAGCAGGACGATCGAACCGGTGGTCTTACGGCTCTCCAGATCGCGATGCGCCTGTTCGGCCTCCGCGAGTGGGTAGGTCGCGCCGACCCGGACGGTGAGGGAACCGTCGGCGACGGCCTCGAGGATATCGCCCGCCCGCCATTCGAGTTCGGCCCGATCGCGGGTGTAGTGCGCGATATTGGGCCGAGTGACGAATACGGAACCGGCCGCGTTGAGCCGCTGCAGGTCCACCGGCGGCACCGGACCGCTCGCCGCGCCGAACAGTGCCAGCATGCCGCGCACCCGCAGTGCGGCCAGGCTGGCATCGAAGGTGGCCGCGCCCACACCGTCGTAGACGGCGGCCACGCCTTCGCCGTCGGTGAGTTCGCGGACCCGGTCGGCGAGACCTTCGCCGTAGCGCAGTACCTCCCGGGCTCCGGCGGCGCGGGAGAGGCTTTCCTTCTCGTCGGAGGAGACCGTGGTGATCACCCGGATATCACGGGCCGCGGCCAGCTGGGTGAGCAGCAGCCCCACCCCGCCGGCCCCTGCGTGCACCAGGATGGTCTCGCCCGGTTCGGGTTTGTAGACCGATTCGATCAGATAGTGCGCCGTCATCCCCTGCAGCAGGGCCGACGCGGCCACCGGCGGATCGACATCGCCGGGTACGGTCACCGCGACCGCCGCGTCCACCACGGTGCGCGGCGCGTAACTGTTCGGTCCGGCCGCCCAGGCGATCCGGTCGCCGACGGTGAATCCGGTGACCTCGGAGCCGATTCCGGCGACGATTCCGGTGCCCTCGGAGCCCGGGATATAGGGAACCGGGCGGGGGTAGGTGCCGGTGCGGAAATAGGTGTCGATGTAGTTGACACCGACGGCATCGACATCGACCAGTAGCTGATTCGGCCCGGGCTCCGGTTCGGGAACCTCGGCGAGGGTCAGGACTTCCGGACCACCGTGCCTGTCTACCTGGATGGCGCGCATGGTCCAGTTCTACACCCGCGCCGCCGGTGTGCTCCCGCGGGTCGGCGAGATCCGTCCCGGCCGCGCGGGCCCGAGTGCGGACGGCAGGGTCGGAGCGGCATTACTCGCCGGTAGACTCCGGTCCATGAGTGCTGATACCGCAACCGCCGCCGTTCGCGCACCGAAGACGATCGTCGACTCGGTCCGCACATTCGTCGCCGCGCACGGAGGGTCGGCCGAGGCCGTGCTGCAGCCGGTGGGCCGCCGTGGCGTCCGGATCACGCTGGTGGGGGCCGACGGGGTGCTCGGCGACCGGATGGTGGCCGATACCGCGACCGCGCGGGCCTTGGTCGAGGCAGTGGACGGGCTGACCGCCGCCGAGGGCTGGGAGCGCGAACTGGTATCGCGGACGACGCCGGCCGCCGGTCACTGGGCGAAGATGGCCGGCTGGGTCGCCAAGCAGACCCGGTTCCCGGTGGCGCGCAACGAGAAATAGGCCCCGGATTATGTGATACCTGTGGGTACTCACAGGTCGGGCCCCGGACCTTCAGGTAGCTCGAACAGATTCGTGTACAAAACCTACTGACGAGTAACCGGTTCGCGCTACCGTTGGTGCCTCGAGCGACAGTCCGGGGTAGAAGGAGCCGATATGACGGTCAGTAATCCGACCCGTTCCAGACTTACGATGTCCGGCCGTCCCATTTCGAATCATCTTCGTGATGTTTCGACACTTTCCCGTCAGATGGTCGGGCATTTCGTCGAGCACGTCGCACCGTGCGGGACCCTGCCGGGCGACGCCTTACAGGGCGACGTGACCGCGGTGACGAGGTTGTGTCTCGAACTCACCCTCAGCCGGCTCGACGGACGCGAACTCCCGGAGCGGATCGAACAGATCCGGGAGGCCGCGGCGGAATGGGCGCGGGAGGGTATTCCGATCGATACGATCAATCACGCCATCCACGAGGGATTCAAACTAGGTTTGGACCGGATCATGTCCACGGCCGGCCCGGCGGATTCGGCGCCCCTGGTCGCGACTGCCCGCCGGATGCTGGAAATCCTGGACACCATCACCTCGGAGGTCGCACTGGCCTATGTGGGCGAATACCGCGGGGTCGTCTCCGAACACCACACCGCCGTGCACACCCTGACCTCCGCTCTGCTCGGCGGGCACAGCACGGCCACCATGGCCCGCGAATGCGGTATCGAGATCGCCGCGTCGTATCAGGTGCTGGCCCTGGCGTTGCCGCCGCATCCGGACGAATCGGCGCCACAGGTGGACGGGCGGATCGTCGCGCGGCGCAAACTGCGCCGGGTCCAGGCGGAACTGGCCCGCTGTTGCGGTGAACGGGCGTTGTCGCTGCTCAGCATCGACGGCGGCACGGTCCTGCTGCCCGCGGAGGCGTTTCCCGACGAGGCGCTCGACGGACTGATCGACGGGCTGTCCCGGGTGGCGCAGGTTCCGGTCACCGGCACCGTGGTCACGGCCGCGCCCACCGAGATCCCCGACGCGACGGATCGCGCCCATGAACTTCTCGATACCGTGCAGCGCATCACCGACGGCGGCGGGCTGCACCGCTTCACCGATCTGGCCCTGGAATTCCAGATCACCCGGCCCGGCCCGGCGCGCGAGCACCTCAGCGCCATCCTGGACCCGCTGGACGAGCATCCCGAACTGCTGGAGACATTGCGGCAGCACATCGCCAACAATTTCAACCGGCAGCGGACCGCGCGGCTGATGCATATGCACACGAATACACTCGATTACCGGCTCAAACGGGTGCGGCTGCTGACCGGTTTCGATCCCGCGATTCCCACCGGCCTGTGGTATCTGACCTCCGCGCTGGTAGCCCGGAGCTACACCAGCGGTGCCGGCGGGGTGTGACGCTCAGGCGGGTTGTGTATCCGGTTGCCGGACTCCCGCAGGCAGCGCTTCGCGGGTACGCAGCGAAGCCCACAGCGCGGCGGTGGCCGCGGTGCACAGCGCCGCACCGCCCACATGGATCGCGACCAGGGCCGCGGGTACGTCGGTGAAGTACTGAACCACCCCGACCGATGACTGCGCCAGCACCAGGCCGATCAGGACGAAGTACCGGTCGCGCACCGGTGTGGTGATACCGGTGGCGTACAGGCCGAACCCGAGGCCGATCAGCAGGGCCAGGTAGCCGATGAGCAGTTGCGCGTGCAGATGGACCAGGGTGGTGATCTCGACCTCGAGCCGGGCCACCGGGCGATCGATGCTCTTATCGCCCGCGTGCGGGCCCGCGGCGGTGACCAGGGTGCCGGCCACCAGGACTCCGGCCAGGGCCACCGCGCTGAGCGCGGTGAGCATACGCAGCGGGGCCGGAGCGCGGACGGTCTCCACGCCGTCGTCGGGTGTGGCCACCTTCGAGACCAGCACCGCGGCCAGCCAGACCATGAGCATCGAGGCCAGCAGATGCAGTGCGACGGTCCACCACAGCAGTCCGGTCAGCACGGTGATACCGCCGAGGATCGATTGCAGCACGGTGCCCGCGGGCATCAGCCAGGCGTAGATCAGCACTTCGCGGCGGCGCCGGGCCCGGATGACGGCGAGGACGATGAGCGCCGCGCACAGGGTGACCGCGAAGACGAGCAGTCGGTTACCGAACTCCACGGCCTGATGGATCCCGGGCACTTCCGAGACGCTGACCGGGGTGAAACTACCCGGGAAACACTGCGGCCAGGTCGGGCAGCCCAGCCCGGAGGCGGTGACCCGCACGATCGCGCCGGTGACCGCGATTCCGGCCTGGGTGGCGAGCGCGGCCAGCGCGAGCAGCAGCTGGGTGCGCCGCGAGGGCAGGGGGAGCCGGTCGACGAGTCGCAGGAAGGCGCGAGAGAGCACGTCACGATGGTAGCGGGCGGGCGGGGGGGTGCCCGCCGCCGGTCTACTACGAGGCGTCGTGGCCGGTCTGTCCGGGCTATTCGAACCGGAACCAGCGCACGGCCAGCAGGCCCGCACCGGTACCCCAGAGGGCCAGAACGATCACGCCGAACCAGTCGACGCTCCCGCGCAGCGCGTCCTCCAATGCGACGGCCAACGCACCGGAAGGCACCAGCCGCACCAGCGTGTGCACCACCGACGGCAGTTCCTCGGAGGCGAAGACCACGCTGGCGATACCCAGCATCACGAACCAGAGGATATTGGCCAGCGCCAGCACCACTTCGGCCTTGAGGGTGCCCCCGAGCAGCAGTCCCATCGCGGCGAAGGTCGCGGTACCGAGCGCGATCAGCAAGGCTCCCAGCACGAGGCCCGCCGGGGTCGGCCGCCAGCCCAGGGCCACCCCGATCAGCCCCAGCAGCACGGCCTGCAGGACCACCACCAGCAACACCGCGCCGCTCTTACCGGCGACGATCCCCCAGCGGGGCAGGGGAGTGGCACCCAGGCGTTTGAGCGCGCCGTAGCGCCGATCGAAACCGATGGCGATGGCCTGGCCGGTGAACGCCGTCGACATCACCGCCACCATCATCACCGCGGGCACGATCTTGTCGATCTTGTCCGGGCCCATGTCGCCGAACGGCAGCAACGCCAGTCCGACCAGCAGGGTGATGGGGATGAACATGGTGAGCAGCAATTGCTCGCCGTTGCGTAGCAGCAGCACCAGATCCAGGCGGGTCTGCGCGAGCAGCATGGCGCCGCGGCCGGCGGGACGCGGATCGGGGGCGAAGGTTCCCGGCCCGAAGCGGTTGGCGGTGAGATCGGGTTTGGTCACCGGGCCTCCTCCGAAGCCGGCACATGTGATCCGCCGCGGTCGAGGCGGAGGTGGAGGTATCCCATCATGCGCGCAGATCCCGTCCGGTCAGTTCCAGGAAAACGTCCTCGAGGCGGCGCTGGTCGATGCGGATATCGGTGGCGAGCACGTTCACCCGTGCGCACCAGGCCGTCACCGTGGCCAGCACCTGGGGGTTGATCTCACCTTCCACCAGATACGAGCCGGGGCCGGTCTCCTTGGGGGAGAACCCTTCCGGCAGTGCCCGCTGCAGCAGGGCCAGGTCGAGATTCGGTGGTGCCGCGAAACGCAGCTGGCCGGCCGCGCCGTGCGCGGTCACCTCGGCCGGTGTACCGGAGGCGACGATACGTCCGTGGTCGATGATCACCAGATGGTCGGCCAATTCCTCGGCCTCGTCCATGAGATGAGTCGTGAGCAGCACGCTGACACCGTCGCGGCGGAGCGCGTCGATCAATTCCCACACCAGGATCCGGGCCTGGGCGTCCATCCCCGCGGTGGGTTCGTCCAGGAAGACGATTTCCGGCCGGCCGACCAGGGCGCATGCCAGCGACAGTCGCTGTTGCTGTCCGCCGGAGAGCCGCCGATAAGGTGTGCGGCGGCTGTCGGCCATACCCAGCACGCCGAGCAGCCATTCGGGGTCGAGCGGGTCGGCCGAGTAGGAGGCGACCAGGTCGAGCATTTCGCCCGCCCGGGCTCCCGGATAGGCGCCGCCCCCTTGAAGCATCACGCCGATACGGGGCCGCAGCCGCTCGGAATCGGCGATCGGATCCAGCCCGAGTACCCGCACGGTGCCGGCGTCGGGCCGGACGAAGCCTTCGCACATCTCCACCGTGGTGGTCTTACCGGCGCCGTTCGGCCCGAGCAGGGCGAACACCTGCGCAGGTTCGATGGTGAAATCGATACCGTCCACCGCGGTCGTCTCGCCGTAGCGTTTGGCGACGTGGTCCACCTGGACGGCGGGTACCCGGGAAGCGGTCACGAGGTCACACCGTAAGCCTCGGCCTGCTGTGACGGGGGCGACACCCCCTGCTGTGCGCGCCACGGCAGGGCGTTGCGGGTGACCACGATGAACAGCACCGAGACGATCACCGTGGCCACCGCCGACCCGACGATCTGGAACACCTCGAGATCGGCGCCGCGGGGCATCAGGATCACACTGACCACCGCGGAGATACCGATGGCGGGCCCGCGGAACACCGGCCGGGTGGCCCACGCGGCCAGCGGCACGATCGCCCAGAGCAGGTACCAGGGCTGCACCACCGGGAAAAGCAGCACGATCGCGCCCAGTGAGACCCCGAGCGCGCCGACCGGGTGGATCCGGCCGGTCCAGGTCGCCACCAGCATGCGCACGGTGATGACCCCCGCGACCACCGCGGCGATCGGCCGGGTGATGCTGAGCAATGCGGTGGTGTGATCGCCGAGACCGAGCAGGACGCCGCCGAATCCGGTGACGATGCCCAGCGCCGTGGGCAGCGACATCCAGCTGCGCACGGCGCTGGCGGTATTGAGGGTGTTCAGCCATCCGAAGCCGAGTCCGCTCGCCGTGCTGATCACCAGGGTCGTCAGAATCGCGATCACTCCGAGCAACCCCGCGGCCGCGAGTATCGGCCGCAGGCCGGGCCCCCAGCGCCGGGCCAGGGCCATACCCGCGAATCCGAGAGCGATGATCGAGGTGACCTTCACCGACGCGGAGAGGCTGATCGTCACCGCCCCCGCGATCAGCAGGGCCCACCCGCGCCCGTCCAGTGGCGGTGGACCGCCGTCGCCGGCCACTCCGTGGATGGCTCGCAGCATGAACTCGAGGCCGGCCAGCATCAGGCCCAGCATGAGGGCGTCGTTGTGCACCCCGCCGACGAGATGGAACAGCACCAGCGGATTCGCCACCCCCAGCCACAGCGCGCTGACCGGCGCCACCCCGCAGCGCACGGACAGGCGCGGCAGCGCCCAGACGATGAGCGCGACACCGGCGAGTGCGAGCAGCCGATGCACCCAGACCCCGGCCAGAATGTTCTCCCCGGTGACCTGGGCGATCCCGTGGCCGATCCAGAGGAACAGCGGTCCGTAGGGCGCCGGTGTCTCCCGCCAGATGTTGGGAACGTTGTTCGTCAGCACATTGTCGATACCGAGGCCCGCGACGGGACCCTCCAGGTAGGGGTCGATTCCCCGCGCCGCGATCTCACTCTGCGCCAGATAGGAGTACACATCGTTGCTGAACATCGGCGGTGCGACGCAGAGCGGGATGATCCAGAGCAGCAGGGTGCGGTCCAATTGGCGCCGGGTGAGCCGGTGCCGGGGCGTGCCGCCGAGCCCGCCGACGGCGAAACGGCCCAGCAGCAGCCAGGCCAGAACGACGGTCGCTGTGCCCACCATGCACATGGCCAGGGAACCGGTGTGGGCACGGGCGAAGATTCCCAGTACCCGCATTCCGGAGGTGGGGTTCTGATGGACCGGTTGCGCGCCGATCCCGAGCGCGCTGATCGCCATGAGAACGGTCCCGGTGGCGCCCATCAGCCGGATCCGGTCCAGTTGCGCGCGTTCGCGCCGATCCAGCCCGGGCACTTCGGATTCGTCGCTGTGCAGGACCGCGATGGTGTGCTCCGGGGCCGGAACATCCAGTCCGAGGGCGCGCCGCACCAGTCCCAGTGCCCGCTGCCCGCGCGACGCCGATGCGCCCGGGGCGCCTGCCTGTCCTGCCACGGTCACCGAGACTAGTTCGCCGCAGGTGTAGTTGGCGCCCGGTGGTGGCATAAGGGATATCGACGGCCGCCGATGGTGGCCGGGCCGAGCCGGAGAGCTGCGTACTGCACCGGAGTGAAGCACATCACTCCACGAATTCCGCGGGACCCGGGAGCAGGGGGCTTGTTCGCCGGAGCAGGCGATTTCCGCGGATGACCGGGAAACCGGCCGGTCGCGGTGACCCACCTGGTCAGGGCACCCTTATTAGATTTCGGGAACGAATTCCGCCACACTGATGTTGTGAAAACTGTGGGTTTGCCGAACGTGGACGAAAGGTCTGGTCACCGAGCCGGTGCCGGGTCCGTCGGCGTGCCCGTGACCGGCGGGGAGGGTCATACCCGGGCGGCGATCGTCCGCATGCTGCTCGAGGAGGGTCCGATCACCGCGACCGCGATCGGCAGTGCGCTGGGTCTGGCTCCGGCCGGGGTCCGCCGCCATCTGGACGCGCTCATCGAATCGGGCCAGGCTCGGGCGGGACGTTCCGCGCCGTGGCAGCAGAAGGGCCGCGGCCGTCCGGCCAAGCAGTACCAGCTCACCGCGGCCGGGCGCAGCATGCTCGGCCACGCCTACGACGATCTGGCGGGTGCGGCCATCCGGCAGTTACGGGAGGTCGGTGGCGAAGAAGCCGTCACCGCCTTCGCGCGGCAGCGGGCCCGGACGCTGGTCGACGGGATCGAGGCCCTGCCGGCCCAGCGCGGTGAGCCCTCGGCTGTGCCCGCCGCGGACCCGGACGATACCGTTCGGTCCGAAACGGTGGCCAAGGCCGACGAGATCGCCACGGCGCTGTCGGACGCCGGATTCGCCGCGACCACCCGCCGGGTGGGCGCGGGCGTGCAGATCTGTCAGCATCACTGCCCGGTCTCGCACGTGGCCGAGGAATTCCCCGAGCTGTGCGAAGCGGAGCTCGAGGTCTTCCGGGAAGTGCTCGGCACCCATGTGCAGCGGCTGGCGACCATCGCCAACGGCGACTGCGCCTGCACCACCCATGTACCGCTCACCGTGCTCCCGACCCCGGAGTCCGGTACCCAACCGAACAACGCTTCCCGCACCACCGCTGTGCAGCCCGCAGCGGACGTAACGAACGACTCCGGAAGGAGCGCCGAATGACGACCACCACAGACCAGGTGCCACCGCTGACCCAAGAGGAGACCATCGCCTCACTGGGTAAGTACGGCTACGGCTGGGCCGACTCTGATGTGGCGGGAGCCAGTGCGCAGCGTGGCCTGTCCGAAGAGGTCGTTCGCGATATCTCGGACAAGAAGAACGAATCGACCTGGATGCTGGAGAACCGCCTCAAGGCGTTGCGGATCTTCGATCGCAAGCCCATGCCGAACTGGGGTTCCAACCTGGAGGGCATCGACTTCGACAACATCAAGTACTTCGTGCGCTCCACCGAGAAGCAGGCCGCCAGCTGGGAGGACCTGCCCGAGGACATCAAGAACACCTACGACAAGCTGGGCATCCCGGAGGCGGAGAAGCAGCGGCTGGTCTCGGGTGTGGCCGCACAGTACGAGAGCGAAGTCGTCTACCACCAGATCCGTGAGGATCTGGAAGAGCAGGGCGTCATCTTCCTCGACACCGATACGGCGTTGAAGGAGCACCCGGAGATCTTCCGCGAGTACTTCGGCACGGTCATCCCCGCCGGGGACAACAAGTTCTCCGCGCTGAACACCGCGGTGTGGTCGGGCGGCTCCTTCATCTATGTGCCGCCGGGTGTGCACGTGGACATCCCGCTGCAGGCCTACTTCCGGATCAACACCGAGAACATGGGTCAGTTCGAGCGCACCCTGATCATCGTCGACGAGGGCGCCTACGTGCACTACGTCGAGGGCTGCACCGCGCCGATCTACCAGTCGGATTCGCTGCATTCGGCCGTGGTCGAGATCATCGTGAAGAAGGGCGGCCGCTGCCGCTACACCACCATCCAGAACTGGTCGAACAACGTCTACAACCTGGTCACCAAGCGGGCCAAGGCAGAGGCGGGCGCGACCATGGAGTGGATCGACGGCAATATCGGCTCCAAGGTCACCATGAAATACCCCGCCGTGTGGATGACCGGTGAGCACGCCAAGGGCGAGGTTCTGTCGGTGGCGTTCGCGGGCGAGGGGCAGCATCAGGACACCGGCGCCAAGATGGTGCACCTGGCCCCGCACACCTCCTCGACCATCGTGTCCAAATCGGTGGCGCGCGGCGGCGGCCGTGCCTCCTACCGTGGCCTGGTCCAGGTGAACAAGGGCGCGCACGGCTCCAGGTCGACGGTGAAATGCGATGCGCTGCTGGTCGACACCATCAGCCGCTCCGATACCTACCCCTACGTCGATATCCGCGAGGACGACGTGACCATGGGACACGAGGCCACCGTCTCGAAGGTGTCGGAGGACCAGCTGTTCTACCTCATGAGCCGCGGGATGACCGAGGACGAGGCGATGGCGATGGTGGTGCGCGGCTTCGTCGAGCCCATCGCCAAGGAACTCCCGATGGAGTACGCGCTCGAACTCAACCGCCTGATCGAACTGCAAATGGAAGGAGCCGTCGGCTAGTGAGCGGGCTTACGAGCGAACAGAAGAGCGCGGCCGCCGGGTCCACTGTCGCCGCGGCCGCGGAGGCCCGTACCCCGGCGCTGAACAAGGGCGAGGTCTTCACCTCGTTCGATGTGAACGCCTTCGAGATCCCCTCCGGTAAGGACGAGGCGTGGCGGTTCACCCCGCTGCGCCGGCTGCGCGGCCTGCACAACGGCACCGCCACCGCTGATGGGCAGGCCGGTGTCGAGGTCGAGCAGGTCACCGGCGTCACCGTCGAGACGGTGGGCCGCGACGATCCTCGCCTGGGCGAGGGCGGAACCCCCGCCGACCGGGTCGCCGCCCAGGCGTACTCCGGGTTCGAACAGGCGACGGTGATCTCGGTGGGCAAGGAGACCGAGGTCGCCGAACCGGTCGTGGTACGGATAACCGGACCGGGTGAGGGGAAGACCGCCTACGGTCACCTGCAGGTGCGGCTGGCCGCGTTCGCCGTCGCCACCGTGGTGATCGATCAACGCGGTCGCGGAACCTACGCCGAGAACCTCGAGTTCGTCCTCGGCGACAGCGCCAAGCTGACCGTCGTGGCGGTGCAGGACTGGGACGACGACGTGGTGCACGCCACCGCCCACTACGCCACCCTGGGCCGCGACGCGGTGCTGCGGCATACCGCGGTCACCCTCGGCGGCGATCTGGTCCGGCTCACCGCCAATGTCCGCTACGCGGGACCGGGCGGCGACGCCGAACTGCTCGGGTTGTATTTCGCCGACGCCGGCCAGCATTTCGAACAGCGGCTGCTGGTCGATCACGCGGTGCCGCACTGCAAATCGAACGTGCTGTACAAGGGCGCGCTCCAGGGCGATCCCGATTCGCACAAGGGCGACGCTCGCACGGTCTGGGTCGGCGATGTGCTGATCCGGGCCGCCGCCGAGGGAACCGACACGTTCGAGATCAACCGCAACCTGATTCTCACCGACGGCGCCCGCGCCGATTCGGTGCCGAACCTGGAGATCGAGACCGGCGAGATCGTCGGCGCCGGGCACGCGTCGGCGACCGGCCGGTTCGATGATGAGCAGCTGTTCTATCTGCGCGCCCGTGGTATCCCGGAAGACGCCGCCCGCCGCCTGGTGGTGCGCGGTTTCTTCCACGAGATCATCCAGAAGATCGCGGTCCGCGAGATCGCCGAGCGGCTGGAGTCGGCCATCGAGGCCGAACTCGCCGCCATCGGCGCCTGACCGAATCGCCCCGCTTCCCAGCCCACCGAAGGAATCCATCACGCTATGACCACCCTCGAAATCAAGGACCTGCACGCCGAGGTCGCCACTCCGGACGGGGAGACCGTCAAGATCCTCAACGGAGTGGACCTCACCGTGAAATCCGGCGAGACGCACGCCATCATGGGCCCCAACGGCTCCGGCAAGTCGACGCTGTCCTACGCCATCGCCGGACATCCCAAGTACACCGTCACCTCGGGCTCGATCACGCTCGACGGTGAGGACGTGCTGGCGATGTCGGTGGACGAGCGGGCCCGCGCCGGCCTGTTCCTGGCGATGCAGTACCCCGTCGAGGTGCCGGGTGTCTCCACGTCCAACTTCCTGCGTACCGCGGCCACTGCGGTCCGCGGCGAGGCGCCCAAGCTGCGGCACTGGGTCAAGGAGGTGAAGGAGTCGATGAACGAACTCGATATCGACGCCGCCTTCGCCGAGCGCAGCGTGAACGAGGGTTTCTCCGGTGGTGAGAAGAAGCGGCACGAGATCCTGCAGCTGGGTCTGCTCAAGCCGAAGATCGCCATCCTCGACGAAACCGACTCCGGGCTGGATGTCGACGCGCTGCGGATCGTCTCCGAGGGCGTCAACCGGTACCGGGAGCGTGAGAACGGCGGGATCCTGCTGATCACCCACTACACCCGGATCCTGCGCTATATCCAGCCGCAGTTCGTGCACGTCTTCGTGAGCGGCCGGATCGTCGCCGAGGGCGGACCCGAACTCGCCGAAGAACTCGACGCCAACGGCTATGTGAAATTCACCCAGACGGCCGGAGCCGGAGCCTGAGATGACCGCGACCCTTCCCGCCTTCGACGTCGCCCGGATCCGGGCCGACTTCCCGATCCTGAACCGTACGGTCCGGGACGGGAAGCCGCTGGTGTACCTGGATTCCGGGGCCACCTCGCAGCGGCCGCTGGCGGTGCTGGACGCCGAACGTGAATTCCTGACCGAGCGGAATTCGGCCGTGCACCGCGGCGCGCATCAGCTGGCCGAGGAGGCCACCGACGCCTATGAGGATGCCCGCGCCGAAATCGCCCGGTTCGTCGGTGTCGCCTCCGACGAGATCGTGTTCACCAAGAACGCCACCGAATCGCTGAACCTGGTGACCTACGCTTTCGCCGACGACCGGTTTCCGTATCACCTGGGTCCGGGCGACGAGATCGTGATCACCGAACTGGAGCATCACGCGAATCTGGTGCCGTGGCAGGAACTCGCCCGCCGTACCGGTGCGACGTTGCGGTGGTACGGGGTCACCGACGACGGCCGCATCGATCTGGATTCGCTCGACCTCTCACCGGCCACCAAGGTCGTGGCGTTCACCCACCAGTCCAATGTGACCGGAGCGGTGGCACCGGTGCTGGAGCTGGTGGGCCGGGCCCGGGCCGTGGGCGCGCTGGTGGTGCTGGACGCCTGCCAGTCGGTGCCGCACGCCGCGGTCGATTTCCGGGCGCTGGACGTGGATTTCGCCGCGTTCTCCGGGCACAAGATGCTGGGCCCGTCCGGCGTCGGCGTGCTGTACGGGAAGCGGTCCCTGCTCGAGGAGGTTCCGCCCTTCATCACCGGCGGTTCCATGATCGAGACGGTGACCATGGAGAAGACCACCTTCGCCGCCCCGCCGCAGCGGTTCGAGGCCGGGGTGCCGATGACCTCACAGGTCGTCGGGCTCGGCGCCGCGGTGCGGTACCTGCGGGGTATCGGGATGGACGCGGTGGCCGCGCACGAGCATATGCTGGTCGATGCGGCGCTCGCCGGGCTGAGCGGTGTTCCGGGCATCCGGATCCTCGGGCCGACCGAGAACGTGGACCGCGGCGGCGCGGTGTCGTTCGTCGCCGAGGGGATCCACGCCCACGATCTGGGGCAGATCCTGGACGACGAGGGCGTCGCGATCCGGGTCGGTCACCATTGCGCCTGGCCGTTGCATCGCCGCTTCGGTATCGCCGCGACCGCGCGGGCCTCGTTCGCCCTGTACAACACCGTGGACGAGGTGGACGAACTGGTCGCCGCGGTGCGGAAGGCCCAGAGCTTCTTCGGGGTTGCCTAGAACATGCGCATGGAGCAGATGTACCAGGAAGTGATCCTGGATCACTACAAGCATCCGCACAACCGCGGCCTCCGGGAGCCGTTCGGCGCGGAAGTGCACCACGTGAACCCCACCTGCGGGGACGAGGTGACGCTGCGGGTCCGCCTCGGCGGAAACGGCGCCGTCGAGGATGTGTCCTACGACGGGCAGGGTTGTTCCATCAGCCAGGCATCGATCTCGGTGCTGACCGATCAGGTGATCGGCCTGCCGCTTTCCGAAGCGCTGGGTGTGGTCGATTCGTTCAACGAGATGATCGGCAGCCGGGGTACCGTCGAGGGTGACGAGGACATCATCGGCGACGGGATCGCCTTTGCCGGTGTCGCGAAATATCCGGCCCGGGTCAAATGCGCGCTACTGGGCTGGATGGCTTTCAAGGATGCCGTCTTCCGGATCGACGGTGCGGCCGACGCCGTGGCCGCGGCATCCGATACCGAGCGAGCACGGAACGGGGAAACACCATGACCGATACTTCCGCTACCGAGACCACACCGGTGACCGCGCCGGCCGACGCGGTACCCGGCGAGACCGAACTCTCGGCCGAGGAACTCGCGCAGCTGGCCGATCTCGAGGAGGCGATGCGTGATGTCGTCGACCCCGAACTCGGTATCAACGTGGTCGACCTGGGCCTGGTGTACGGGATGCGGGTCGAGGAGACCACCGCGGTCCTGGATATGACCCTGACCTCGGCGGCCTGCCCGCTGACCGATGTGATCGAGGATCAGTCGCGGAACGCGCTGGTGCGCAGCGGCCTGGTCGACGATCTGAAGATCAACTGGGTCTGGATGCCGCCGTGGGGTCCGGACAAGATCACCGAAGACGGCCGGGAACAATTGCGGGCCCTCGGTTTCACGGTCTAGCGGCCGGCCCGGGCGGGCCGGTCATTCAATTCGCGACGGCGACCACTCGGTCGCCGTCGCTTTTTGGTCTATACCCGAATTGGTCCGGGGCGGGAGTGGTAACCGGACCGATGGTATGGACCGGCAGGCTCCTTACGGTGAAACGGTCGTATTTCTTCCCGGTAATCGCGGTGCTTCGCCGGATTACCCGGATATTCGGGTTTCTCGGCAGTGGGGACCGGTTCATTTGCCCCATTGTTGGATTTCGGGAGCGGGTGGACCCGGTAAGCCGTGGGGTCGCAACAGTATTCGACCCTCCTAAATATCAACTTTTCCGTCCCACCGCCAATCACCGACCGCCCGGTCCGTTTTCGGTCCTCCGTCGCTGGTGATAGGGGATGCGCTCGCGATGTGCAGTGTGGCACTCCCGGATGCATGTGCATGCGGAGCCGGGTGCCGCCCGCGTGATCTTCACCGTCGCAATGCCTTTCCGCATTACACGAGGTCGCGGCACTATCACGGATCGGTGACAATCGATTATCGGCCGTTATTGAGAGAGTTCACGACAATGCTGCTACTGTGATCGGGTCGTCGGGTTCCGGGCCATCGGAGGATGTGCTCCGATGGGCAGCGATCGGCCGAATGACTTGTCCCTTGGTTACTTTCGAGTAGCCGAAAGTAACCAAGGGATATGTCACCGACCGTAGCCGAGGTACCCGGCACGGACCTCATCCGGCCAGGGGCGAACATGGTCGGCGTCGCGAGGAAGGCGAGACGAAGCGCCGTGGTCTGCCACGGCACCGCGTGGCGCACCTCGAGCCCCGTCAACGACGAGAAAGCTGATGAATCTGAATACCGCCGTGCTGCTTCCCTGGATCCTCGCCCCCATACTGGTGCTCGGCGTGGCGTGGTACGCCGTTCGGGCCGTGCGCGAACAACAGAAGCGACTCACCGTGCTCGAGCGGGAACTGGCAGTTCGCGAGGATGCGCTCGAGCATCTCGCCGCCAGTACACTGCCGGCACTATCGGAGTCCGTCCGCCGGTTCGAGCAGGCCGCCACGGGCCCCGAAGTGCCACCGGGCCTGGAGAACTCGCGCTTCGCCCAATGCCTGCGCTGGATCATCGACCGGGTTGCCGAAGATCTACGCACTGTCCAGAACGAGACCCGCGAAACCGTCACCCGGGAGACCGAAGAACAGGTCCGCACCGCCGTTTCCAGTGCGGAGCGGGCGGTCCGGGACGAGGCCGAATCCGGTAAAGAGCGTGCCGAGACGCTGTCGCGTGAAGCGACCAGTGCCGCGGTGCGGTCGTTCGGTACCTCCGTGGTGAGCCTGGGCGCCGACGTCAGCCAGGTGGTGAGTTCCGCGCTGCGCGAGCACCGTGACGATCGGGTCTACGAAACGCTCATCCGCATCGACCACACGGTTCAGCAGATGATCCGTCAGGCGCAGTCCTATGTGATCGTCTGTGGCGGTCTGCCCGGCCGCCGGTGGCCCGCCCAGTCGCTTACCGACGTGGTCGGCGGCGCGACCGGCCGTGTGCGCGACTACCTTCGTGTCCGGCCATCCCAGCTCGACCGCATCGTCATCAGTCGTGCGGTGGAACCGCTGGTGCACACCCTGGCCTCGCTCATCGACAACGCGCTGCGTTATTCGCCGCCGACCTCCTTCGTCGATGTCACGTTCCAGGAAGGCCATCACGGGGTGACCGTGATCGTCGACGACGCGGGTGTGCGGATGAACGCCGAGCAGATGGAAGAGGCCCGGCAGGTCCTCGCCAACGAACGCTCGGTCGACATCCACCAGCTCGGCCCCGCCCCGAAGGTCGGCTTCCCCGGTATCGCCGCGCTCGCCCGCCGCTACGGGTTCACCGTCTACATCGACGGCCCCAACGCCTACGGCGGTATGCGTGCCATGGTCTACATCCCGGAGGCCCTGCTGGTCGCTCCCAAGACCAACCAGGAGAACGACGTTTTGCCCAATGGTGGACAAACCCCGCGGGAACTCGCCGCGGTACCCGGCGGTCAGGCCTCCTCGGTATCCGCCGGCAACGGAAATGCCCTGGCCGGAACCGCCTCCTCGGCGGGCGGAGCCCATTCCGCCGCCACCACTACCGGGGCACATGCCGCGGTCCCGGCGGTATCCGAAGCCGCGGTGCCGAGCGAACGGTTATCGCCCGCGGCGACGCCCGATGACGACTACGCCGACGAGCAGCGGACGACGGTCCACGACATCACCAGCGGTGGCCTGCCCAGACGCCGGCGGCGCGCGGCATCGGTACCCGCGGATATCAACGACAGTGTTGCCGATCCGTCCAGGACCGAACCGGGCCAGGCCCGTCCCGATATCGCCGCCGCCTGGCAGAGCGGCTCCAAGAGCGGCCGTGCCGCCGCATCCGAACACACCGAAGGGATGACATCCTGATGGGTTCACCGAGGACAGTGGTATCAGACAGCACCAATAAACTGGGCTGGTTACTGGACGATCTCGAGGTTCCCGGCGTCCGATTCGCCGTCCTGCTGTCCGAAGACGGACTGCGCATCGCGCATTCGGCGGGTATCGCGAAAGATGATGCCGAACGGTTCGCGGCCGCGGCCTCGGGCCTGCGCTCGCTCGGAAAGGCGCTCGGCGAATTCTGCGGCAGCAACGGAAACGATGTGCGGCAGAACATGACCGAATACGACCAGGGCATGATCATGATCACCGCGGCGGGCGAGGGCGCGCTTCTGGGCGTGGCGACCATGACCGATATCGATGTGGGTCTCATCGCGCATCGGATGAACGAGCTCGCGGGCCGGGTGGGTCACGAGCTCGGTAGTGAGCCCCGCAGAGGCGCACACGGCGGCGATCTGCAATGAGCCGGTCGCGGCGTGATCCAGACCTGGTCCGTGCCTATGTGCGGACCGGCGGGCGCTCGCGTCCGACCCGCGATCTGGGCCTGGTGACCCTGGTCGTCGCCCTCGGCGACCCGGCGCCCGGCGCCACCCCGGACGCGCGCCGGGTGATCGATGTCTGCGCCCGGGGTGCCCTGTCCATCGCCGAGGTCGCCGCCTACCTCGACCTCCCGCCCTCGGTGGTGACGATCGTCGTCTCCGATCTGCTGGACACCGGACATCTCAATATCCCGACCCCGGCGGAGATAATGCCGGAGATCGCCCTGCTCGAGGAGGTACTCAATGGGCTCCGTGCTCTCCCGGCCTGATCGGTCCGCGGATTACGGTCGCGCGGTCGACTATGTGCCGGAGACGGTGACCCGATCGGTGAAATTGCTGGTGGCCGGTAATTTCGGCGTCGGCAAGACCACCTTCGTGAGCAGTGTTTCCGAGATCAAACCCTTGCGGACCGAGGAGACCATCACCGAGGCCAGCGTCGGCATCGACGATCTGGGCGGACTGGGGTCGAAAACAACGACCACGGTCGCGATGGACTTCGGCCGTATCACGCTCAATCCCGAACTGGCGCTGTACCTCTTCGGTACTCCGGGCCAGCAGCGGTTCATCCCGCTGTGGGAGGAACTGGCCAAGGGCGCGCTCGGCGCCCTCGTACTGGTCGACACCCGTCGAATCGAGAAGGCCGATGAGGTGCTGGCCACGCTCGAAGAGCGCGGCGTACCGTATGCGGTGGGAGTCAACGAGTTCGAAGGGTCCAATCGATATCCGCTGTCCGAGGTCCGCGAGGCCTTGGACCTGACCGAAGACACTCCACTCGTGGCCCTCGACGCGCGTGACCGGCGTACCTGCCTGCAGTCGCTGATCACGCTCGTCGAATACTTGTTCCACCGATTGGAGTCTCGTCTTTGACCACGCAGTTCTCTCCGGTTCCGCAGCAACAACCCCCCTTCGCCGGCTGTCCGGTGGTCGGGGAACCCACCGGAGGCGTCGGCCCGCGTTTCAGTCTGTTCTCCGAAGAATTCGCCGACGGTCCGCATCGTGCCTACGCCGCGATGCGGAACCGCTACGGTTCGCTGGTCCCCATCGATCTGGCGCCGGGTGTGCCCGCGACTCTGGTGATCGGCTACGACGCGGCGGTCCGTATTCTCAATGATCCGGACCGATTTCCGGCCGATCCGCGGACCTGGCAGACCAGCATTCCGGCCGATTCACCGGTCAAGCCGATGATGGAGTGGTACCCGAACGCGTTGCGCAACAGTGGCGAGCTGCATCAGCGCTACCGCCAGGCGTATGTGCACGCCATCGACGGGATCGATCTGCACGAGTTGCATCAGACCGTGGAGAGTATCGCGGTCCCGCTGATCAACACGTTCTGCGAATCCGGCAAAGCGGACCTCGTCACCCAGTACTCGTTCCCACTGGTGTTCGAGGTGATCAACCGGATGGTGGGGTGCACTCCGGAACTGGGGGAGCGGGTGGCCAACGGGATGGCCGCGCTCTTCGACACCGTCAACGCCGAATGGGGGATAACCCATCTGAGCGAGGCGCTGATGGAGCTGGTCTTACAGAAGCGCTCCGATCCCGGCAACGACGTCACCTCGCGACTGGTGCATCATCCGGCCAAACTCGACGACGAGGAGCTGCTGTCCAATCTGATCAGCTTCTACGGCGCCGGTGTCGAGCCGCAGCAGAATCTCATCAACAACACCCTGCTGCTGATGATGACCGACGACAGGTTCGGCGGAAGCATGCTCGGCGGCAGTCTGTCGACCCGTGACGCACTGGACGAGGTGCTGTTCAACGACCCGCCGATGGCGAACTTCTGCACCACCTACCCGCGCCAGCCGATTCTGGTCGAGAACACCTGGTTGCCGGCACATCAGCCGGTGGTGATCAGCCTGGCCGCGTGCAACAACGATCCGGTGATCCGCGGTGGCGATCACACCGGTAACCGTTCGCATCTGGCGTGGAGCATCGGACCGCATGCCTGCCCCGCCCAGTCGCCGGCCTTCGTGGTGGTTCAGGGCGCGATCGACCTGCTGCTCGACACGCTTCCGGAATTGGAGCTGGCCGCACCGGCCGAGGAGCTCGCGTGGCGGCCGGGGCCCTTCCACCGGGCGCTGGCGGCACTACCGGTCGCATTCCCGCCTTCTCCGCCGTTCAATATTGTGTAAGGAGACACTCGTTGGAACGCGAACCCATCGTCCTGGATATGGCCGGGGCCGATACCCAGGGGGAATCGGTACGGCTGCGCACCCAGGGCCCGGTGGCGCTGGTGGAGCTGCCCGGGGGTGTGCCGGCCTGGTCGGTCACCGATGCCGCGGTACTGAAGGGCCTGCTGACCGATCCGCGCGTATCGAAGGATCCGCGGCAGCACTGGGCGGCGTTCCGCAACGGTGAGATCACCGAGGATTGGCCGCTGCTGCCGTGGATCGCGGTGGAGAACATGTTCACCGCCTATGGCGCCGACCATCGGCGGCTGCGCAAGCTGGTCTCGCCCGCGTTCACCCACCGCCGGACCGCGGCCCTGCGTTCCCGGGTCGAGGCGCTGGTGACGGAGCTGCTGGACGCGCTGGCCACGGCACCCGCCGGGTCGGTCGTCGATCTGCGCGAGGGGTTCGCCTATCCGGTGCCGATCCAGGTGATCACCGAACTGCTCGGGGTCCCCGAAACGCTGGGCCCGGCACTGCGGGTATGCGTCGACCGGTACTTCGACACCACCCTCGACGAGGCCGCGGCGCAGGCCAACTACGTCGAAATGTTCGGTCTGGTCTCCGAACTCGTGGCCTTCCGCCGGGACCACCCGGGTGACGACATCACCAGCGTGATGATCACCAACCGCGACGAGGACGGCTCGCAACTCACCGAGGAGCAGATCGTCAATACGTTGATGCTCACCATCAACGCCGGACACGAGACGACGGTCAATCTCCTGGACCAGGCGATCGTCGCGCTGCTCACCCATCCACAGCAGCGGTCGGCTGCTTTGGCGGGCCAGGTGAGCTGGTCCGAGGTGGTGGAGGAGACGCTGCGCTACGAAGCGCCGGTCGCCCATATTCCGCTGCGGTACGCGGTGGAGGACATCGATATCGAGGGTGGCCCGCGAATCGGCAAGGGTGAGGCGATTCTGGCCTCCTACGCCGCCGCCGGCCGGGACCCGAAGGTCCACGGCGCGACCACCGATACCTTCGATATCACCCGTCCGAACAAGGACCACATCTCCTTCGGGCACGGCGCGCATCACTGCATCGGCGCTCCGCTGGCGCGGATGGAGGGTGAGATCGCCCTGCCCGCCCTCTTCGCGCGGTTCCCGGAGATGCGGCTGGCGGTCGAGGTGAGCGAGCTACGGCCGGTGGTGAGCTTCGTTTCCAACGGGCATCGGGAATTGCCTGTGTACCTGGGCTGAACCCGATACTCTGAGCAATTCCGGTCTACTACAACTTCATTGCTGATGGCTCGTCGCGGACGTCGCTGAGCGGGATGTATGGGTCGGCGGATAGGTCTGCGAGAACGCACTATTCGCCGATTCATACGAACCTCGGAGTGTGATGTCTTGACCACAGCGCAACCTGATCAGCTCGAACTGCCCGACCAGCGGGTCATGGTCCACGGCTCGCCGGTGGACGCATCGGGTCCGCATATCCCCTTGTACACCGAGGATTTCGCGGCCGATCCGCACCGGGTGTACCGCGATATGCGCCGGCGTTTCGGTTCCCTGGCGCCGGTGGAGCTTTCGCCCGGTGTACCGGCGACCCTGGTGATCGGCTACCACACCGCGGTGCGGATCCTCAACGATCCGGAGCATTTCCCCGCCGACCCCCGAATGTGGCAGCGCGGTATCCCCGACGACTGCCCGGTATTGCCGATGATGGAGTACCGCCCCAACCCGCTGCGAACCGTGGGTAACGACCGTCTGCGTTACCGGTCGGCGGCGGTCTCGGCCATCGGCGGAGTCGATATGCACGAACTACATGCCGTGATCGAGGAGATCTCGATCTCGCTGATCAACTCCTTCTGCGTGGACGGCCACTGTGATGTGGTGGGCCAGTACGCCTCACCGCTCATCTTCGCGGTGCTCAACTCCATGCTCGGGTGCCCGCCCGAACTGGGCCACCGGGCGGCCCGCGGACTGGCGGCCATGTTCGATACCGTGGGCGCCGCGGAGGGAAACGCCGCGCAGGCCGATGCGCTGCTCGAGCTGGCCCGGCTCAAACGAGTCCAGCCGGGTTCCGATATCACCAGCCGCCTGGTCCGCCATCATGCGCAGCTCACCGACGAGGAGACCCGGCAGCAGCTGGCGCTGCTGTACGGCGCGGGCACCGAACCACCGCAGAATCTGATCGCCAACACCCTGCTGCTGATGCTGACCGACGAGCGGTTCGCGGCCACCGTGCTCGACGGCAGTCTGTCGACCCGGGACGCGCTGGACGAGGTGCTGTTCAGCGATCCACCGCTGGCCAACTACTGCATCAGCTACCCCCGCCAGCCCATGCTCATCGACGGTATCTGGTTGCCGGCACATCAGCCCGTCGTGATCAGCATGGCGGCCTGCAACAACGACCCCGCCATCAAATCCGGAGGTCTGACCGATAATCGATCCCATCTGGCGTTCGGTGTCGGTCCGCACGGCTGCCCCGCTCGCCCGGTCGCGCTGCTGATCGTGCAGGACGCCCTCGATCAGTTGCTGGACGCGATTCCGGAAATGGAATTGGCGGTACCGGCCTCGGAATTGCGCTGGCGGCCCGGACCCTTTCACCGTGCCCTGGTATCGCTGCCGGTGACCTTCCCGGAGAGCCGTCCCATCCGCGGCGGTCGCTGATATTCGGCGGCGGCGCCTCGGCGCCGCCGCTGCGGCGTCGTTCAGCTGGTCTCCAGATCGCGTCGGCGGAAACCGAAAGCACCGGCCGCGCCGAGCAGCAGCGCCACACCGGTGGTGACGAGTAGGGGAACGGCGTCGAAGGGTTGCGCCGGTACCAGGGGGAGGTTGTCGAACGGTGACAGGCTCATCAGCCAACCCGGGAATTTCAGTGTCGCACCGAACATCAGCACCACCACGCAGAAGACCATCCCCAGCCACGCCGCCGAGGTGGCCTGTGGCGCGAAGCCGAACAGGAGGAGCGTCACAGCGCCCAGTACCCAGACCGCCGGCAGGTAGGCCAGGGCGGCGCCGGTCAGGGTGATCAGCTGCGAGAGGTCACCCGTGATCAGGCCGTAGGTGATACCCATCCCGAACCCGCTCAGCGCCAGCACCACGGCCGATCCGGCCAGCATGATCACCGCGTGCCCGGATAACCAGCGCAGCCGTGGCAGCCGGGTCGAAAGCAGTGGCTCCGCGTGTCCGGCGGATTCCTCGGCGCGGGGGCGCAGTCCCGCGGAAATCGTATAGGCGCAGGTGATGATCGCCAGGATCGCGACCGCCATCGCGTAGAACGCGTCCACCATGCTGCCCATGTTCTGGCCGAGTACCTGATCGAGATCGATCTCGCCGAGCAGATCCTCCACATCGTTGCCGATCGTGCCGAAGGACAGTCCGCCGAAGAACATTCCGAGTGCCCACCCGATCAGCAGGCCCCGCTGCAGGCGCCACGCCAATCCGAAGGCGCCGTGCAGGGATTCGGCGGCGCGCGCGGGGCCCGGCCGCGGCGGGACCAGTCCGGCGCCGAAATCCCGCCGGTCCAGAACCTGGGCCGCGAGCAACCCGATTGCGGCGGCCACCGCCAGCGACAACAGGGCCGGCCACCAGATCTCGTGATCGTAGGGACGCATCGCCTGCCCCCAGCCCAGCGGTGAGAACCACGACAGCACACCGTTGCCGACATCGCCGACCGCGCGCAGCAGATAGGACACGGCCAGCGCGGCGCCGGTGATCGCGTAACAACTCCGGGTACCCGAGGTGATCTGCGCGGCCAGCAGCGCGATCGCGCCGAATACCAGCCCGGCGCAGCCGGCCCCCACCCCGAGCGCGATGGATCCGGCGCCGGGCAGACCGTATCCGATCAGGCTGAACGCGATGGCCAGCCCGAGGAGGATATTCGCGATCACCGTGACCACGGCCGCCGCCATGGGCGGTGCGTAGCGGCCCACCACCGCCGACCGGATGAGTTCGTCGCGTCCGGATTCCTCGTTCGCGCGGGTGTGCCGGCCGATGAGGAACATACTCATCAGCCCGGCCACCACCATGCCGAACGCGCTGGACTGGAACGCGACCTGACCGGCCACGGTGTCGAGTACCCGCGGCGGACCGGCCATGGCGATCATTGCGGCGTTGCCGGACATACTGCGGGCGAGTGCGTCCAGATCGGCCTGCTGCGGATAGGCCGCGTCTAGTGCGACCGCCTGCGACCAATAGATCATGGTGCCGCCCACGATCCAGGCCACCAGAGGGAAACGTTCGCGGCGCAGCGCGAACCGGGTGAGGGCGCCGGTACCGGTGAATGTGCCCGCATACCGGCCGCCCGGAGTGCGCGGTCGCAGTGTGGTCACGATTCCGGCACCCCCGCGGCGGCGAGTTCGTCGCCGTAGTGCCGGAGGAACAGTTCCTCCAGGGTCGGCGGCTGACTGGTGAGGGTGCGGATACCGAAGGCGGTCAGATGCGTCATGGCCGCGCCCAGGTCGACGGTGTCGACCTGGAATCGGACCCGGGTGCCGTCGGCCACCAGATCGTGGACGCCCTTCAGTTCGTCCATACCTGTTGCCGGATTATGTGTTTCGGCGTCTATCGAGGTCCGCGTGAGATGCCGCAGATCGGCCAGCGTCCCGGTTTCGACCGCGCGCCCGTGCCGGATGATGGTCAGCCGGTCGCACAGCGCCTCCACCTGCGCGAGGATATGGCTGGACAGCAGGACGGTGCGGCCGTCGCGGCGTATCTCCTCCACGCATTCCTGGAAAACCGCCTCCATCAACGGATCCAGCCCGGAGGTGGGTTCGTCGAACAGCAGCAGTTCCACATCGGAGGCCAGCGCCGCCACCAGCGCGACCTTCTGCCGGTTGCCCTTGGAGTAGGTGCGGCCCTTCTTCGTCGGATCCAGGTCGAAGCGTTCCAGTAGATCGGCACGTTTGGTCTCATCCAGGCCACCACGTAGCCGCCCGAGCAGGTCGATCACCTCCCCACCGGTGAGACCGGGCCACAGGCTGACGTCCCCCGGTACGTAGGCGAGTCTGCGGTGCAGTTCGGCGGCGCCGGACCACGGATCGCCGCCGAGCAACCGGACCGCGCCCGCGTCGGCTCGGAGCAGACCCAGCAGTACCCGGATGGTGGTGGACTTACCGGAGCCGTTGGGTCCCAGGAAACCGTGCACCTCACCGGCGGCCACCTCGAGATCGAGCCCGTCCAGAGCGCGGGTGCGGCCGAAAGTCTTCACCAGACCGGAGATATCGATCGCGGCAGTCATGGGGGAACAGTAATCCGATTCCGGTTGCTCCGGGGCCGTTCCCGTGCTGGTCCGCTGCGGCGCCCGCGACGGGATGTTCAGCGTTCGCGGTGCAGATCCAGGAAATCGCCGACCGGCCGGCGCGGGGTCGGCGGTTGCGCGGACGACGTGGGCGCGGTGCCCACCCGGATCACCACCTGCGGCAGCGCGGGGACGGTCAGCAGGTTGGTGATGGTGCGCCGGCTCACCGGGACCTCGGTGATATGGGTGAGCGGACAGGTCGCCAGCCCGGCCGCCGTACACGCCAGCAGGACCGCGGACAGGGTCTCGCCGGTGCGCAGCCAATCCAGGGGACTATCGGCGGCCGACCCCAGTACCAGCAGCCGGGACGCGTCGGTGAGTTCGCCGCGCCGCAGCGAGGGCGGAGCGGCCGGGAAGGCCCGGCCCACGCCGACCTGTGCCAGTTCGGCCTCCGAAACCAGTGCGGAGAGCGGTACGCCGTCGGCGGGGGAGTCGTTACCCGCCCACCAGTGCAGTTCGTTCAGATATTGCGGGTCGTATTCACGCAGCGCCGCGGATTGCGCCGACGCCGCCGCCAGCCGGAGCCGGGCCGAATCGGCGAGCACCTCCAGCACGATGTCGTGCGCGGTGGCCGTCGTCGTGAGCGCGGGCGCCACCCGCTCCCAGTCTCGGGGCGGCAGCATCGGCAGCCGGTCGGTGTAGCGGCGATCGATGGCGGCCGCGCGTTCGCGCATGCTGTCGGAGACGGCGTGCGCGGGCGCGAAGTCGATTCCGGCGAGATGGTCGGGGGAGGTATCGGGCAGGCGGGTCACCTCGGTATCCCAGCCGGCCGCGGCGAACGCCGTCCGGACGTGGTCGAGCATGGCGCCGCAGCTGATGGTCAGCTGGCGGCTCTGCGGATCGGCGGAGGCGAGCCGGCGGCTGCTGTCCCGGTACAGCTGGAGCCGGTGCCCGTCGAAGACCCAGCGCCACGGCTGGGTGTTGTGGACCGAGGGCGCGCGGCGGGCCAGCGACAACGCGGCCTGCACCGTGGGGTGGTCGGGGACCCGGACCGTGCCGATGGCGTCCATCTTCCGAGTCTGCTCCCCGCCGCGGTCGCCCACCACCCGTCCCGGCGGTGCGGATCGAATCGTGGCGGTCACGGCATGGGGCCGATACCGGTGATCAAGGTCTTGTCACCGATTCGCATCGTTGTCACCAGCTGCGGGTTGTAGGCCAGGGGTGCCGAACCGGGCCGGTACTCGGTGACTGTCACGGTGTACTGGCCGACGAAGGCGCCCGGAGCGATCTGCACGCAATACGTGGTCCCGGCCGGAATGCTGTCGATCCCTTGCTGGATATCCGGGGCGGACGGCACCGCGGCGTCCGGCGCGACCAGGGCCCGGGCCTGCTCCCCGGACCGGGCGACGTAGTAGGCGTGCTGGAACCCGAAAATGGCGTCGGTCCCGGAATCGTCACTGCCCGGGCTGTTGCCCTGCACGGAGTTGCCGGTGCGTCCGGCGGGACACTGGGGATCGGCGGCGGCGGTCGCGGGTGCGGTGGCGCTCGGCGCGGCCCTGGCCGGGGCGGGGGGATCGCCACCGCCGACCACCGCGAACTGGACGTATACGGCGGCGGCCAGCGCCGCCGCGCCCGCGATACCGAGGAGTACCGGAATCCAGTGGATACCCCCGCCCGAGGTGGCGGTTTTCGGTGCCGGGGCGGGATCGGTGCGGTTCGAGGTGGTCAGCCGGGCTCGCAGCCGCTGCTGCGCCGTGGTCGGTTCCTCGGCCGCCGGGATGCCGGGTGCCGTATCCCGCGGCTCAGCGGGCTCGCCGGAGGGGGCGTGGGCCGGTGGATGTCCGGCGGGATCGGCCGCCGGGCCGTGCGTCCGATCCGGACCCGCCGGATACTCGCCGCCGGGCCCGTCCGGGTGCCCGTGCGCCACCCAGTCCGCCCAATCGCCCTCGTAGTGCTCGGGGGCGCCGACCGGCGGGTGCGGTGGCCGCAGCACCGGAATGGGTTCGGTGGGCATCGACTCGTCGCCCGTTCCGGGCCCGCCGTGCGACGGCAGGTACAGCTCCGGTCGCCACGATTGCGGATCCGGGTCGCCGGGACGGGGAGCGCCGGGCGGCGGGCGGACGGGGTCCGTGGGAAACCGGTCCGCACCGGCGCCCGGGTTCGACGGTGGTCGATCCATGGCGCGGCCCCCTTCGTCGTTCGCTACGCGCGCTCGTTCTCCACCGTTCTAGTGGATCACGGAAAACTACGCAGTGCGAGGTCCGGGACCGGTCACCAGTGGACGGTGACCGGGTCGCCGATCCCGACGTTCTCGTAGTACCAGGACGCGTCGGCGGGAGCGAGATTGATGCATCCGTGGCTCACGTTGGAATTGCCCTGGGCATCCACCGACCAGGGCGCGGAGTGTATGAAGACGCCGCCCCAGGTGAGCCGTTCCGCCCATTCGCCGTCGATCAGGTATCCCTCCGCGGAGTCCAGCGGAATACCGATGGTGCGCGAATCGAAGATGATGTTGCGGAACTTCTCCAGCACCGGGAACGTGCCGACCGGGGTTTCCCAGCCGGGCTTGCCCATCGAGGCCGGCATGGTGCGGACCACCTGACCGCCCATACTGACCGTGAACGTATGCGTGGACATATTCGCGTCGGCGACCACGCCGCCGTTGGTCTGGAACTGGGTGCGGTGCTCACCGAAATTCACCGTGAAGGTGGTGTTCGCCGGCAGGAATCCGCTCGGCGTCCAGGTCAGCTCCCGATCCCCGCGCCAGGAGTAGGTACCGGGCAGCGGATCGCCGGCGGTGACCGAGAGCGACCGCTCGGCACGTTCCCGGTCGGCTACCGCGGACGAGAACCGGAGGGTAACGGGATGGGCGATACCGACCACCGCGCCGTCGGAGGGCGTCACGGCGGAAACGGGTGCGGAACGGGGTTCCCCGAGGGTCATCGCGTTCGCCCCGGCGGGGACGACCACGAGCGAGAGGGCGATCGCGATCGCCAGAAACAGATGCCGGGCAACAATATTCATGGTTCCACCCCTTAAGGACGACTGGTGGACAGACGTCCATCCTAAGGGGCCATGATCAACTCAACCACCCAAGATATCGTCCCGGCACCGCTTCGCGATGTTGACACACCGGGGATTGCTATTCGGTGACAAGTTTCCAATCGTCGGGCAGACCGTGGACGTGCATGGTTGTGCCCTCCGCGTGGATACTCACCGTCGCCGGGCCGAGCCGCAGATCGGTGAGGCCCACCTTGCCCCATTCCCGCGGCAGTTGCGGGGTCACGCGCAGGACGCGGTGCGGTGCGCAGGGCGACAACCCCAGGAACGAGCGCACCAGCAGCAGCGGCGCCGCGCTGGCCCAGGCCTGCGGCGAACACGAGGTCGGGTAGGGGACCGGGGACCGGAATTCGGTGCGGGCGAATCCGCAGAAGAGCTCCGGCAGGCGGCCACCGAATTCACCGGCGGCGTCGAGCAGGCCGGTCGTGAGCCGTTCGGCCAGTTCGCTCGCGCCCGGGATATGGCGATAGCGCAGCAGCCCCGCGACCGCGATGGCGGTGTCGTGCGGCCAGATCGACCCGTTGTGGTAACTCATCGGGTTGAACGCGCCCATCGTGGCGGCCAGGGTGCGTAAACCGAACCCGCTGTCCATGGCGATATCGGCGAGGCGTTCGATCAGTTCGGCCGCGCGTTCGTCGGAGACGATCCCGGTCCACAGACATTGGGCGGCGTTGCTGGTCAGCGAGTCCACCTGGTTCTTCTGGCCGTCCAGGGCCACCGCGTACCAGCCGTTCTTCTCCACCCAGAACGCCTCGTCGAAACGGGCCTTGAGGTTCTCGGCCTGTTCCCGCAGCCGGGCCGCGGTACCGGCGTCGCCGAAATGTTCGGCCAGCTGGGCCCGGGCCTGACGGGCCGCATACACGTAACCCTGGACCTCGCACAACGCGATCGAGGGTTCGGCCAGATGACCGGTGACATCGTTGATCGCGTCGAAACTGTCTTTCCAGCCCTGGTTGGCCAGTCCACGATCGGTTTTCCGTCGATATTCGACGAATCCGTCGCCGTCGGCGTCGCCGTATTCGTCGATCCAGGCCAGCGCCGCGTCCGCGGCCGGAAGCAGTTCGCGCACCACCGCATCCCCGGCGCCCCAGCGCCAGCATTCGGCCAGCAGCATGACGAACAGCGGAGTCGCGTCGACCGATCCGTAGTACACGGTGCCGCCGAGGACCTGCCCGCTGGCCGGGCCGTGCCGCATCTCGTGCATGATGCGGCCCGGCTCCTCCTCGGTGATCGGATTGACCTTGGTGCCCTGGAGATCCGCCAGGCGCCGCAGGGTGCCCACGGCCAGCGCGGAATCCAGCGGCAGCGCCATCCACGAGGTGAGCAGACTGTCGCGGCCGAACAGGGCCATGAACCAGGGTGCCCCGGCGGCTACATAGGCGGGGGCGCCGTCGACGCTGCCGTCGATGCGCAGCGCGCCCAGATCGCTTTCGGTGCGCTGCAGCACCTCCGAGAGTGCCGGATCGGTGGCGGTCAGATCGGTGGCGGTGGCCCGCCACGCCTTGAGGCGGCTGATCGGGCTGTCCTCGTCGTCGCCGAAGGCCATCTGCACCCGCCGGTGCGAGAGCACCGGCTGGGCCAGTACCTCGGTATCCCAGCGGCCGCGGGCCGGCACCACCACCTGCCAGGTGATGGTGCCGGGCAGCATGACCGCCCCGGCCGTGGCGCTGATGGTGAGGCCGCGGCCGGGTTCGTTGTGATCGGTCAGATGCAGATCGCCGTCCACGGCATTGTGCTCCGCACCGCCGCCGTGGTTCCGGCCCTCCTTGACCGCGAACAGATCCGCGAAATCGGAGTCGACGAAGAGGGTGATGGTCATCGCCGTGTCCTCGTGACCGAGGTTGTGCACGGTGATTCCCTCTTTGAGGCCGTTGCCGATGAGCCGGCGCCGCACCACCAGTACGGTGCTGTCCGCGACACCGGCCCGCGGCGGCTTACGCAGGATGAACCGGCCCTTGAACGCCTCCGGGGTGAGTACCGTGAGATGTTCGGCGGGCTGGCCGTCCAACCGCAGTTCCCAGCGGGAGATCACCCGGGAATCGCGATAGAACAGGCCCTGCGAAGTGCCGGAATGGATATCGCCGAGGGGGTCGGACAAGCAGAATGTGCTCGCCTCGACCAGAGTGACCGTCCCGCCGCCGCCGTTGACGGCGGCGGGCTGGCCGGAGTTGAGAATTCTCGGCGGCGGTACGCTCATGCCCTGCTCCATACCGGTGTCGTGCCGGCGTCGCTGCGGATCGCGGGTACCGCGGTGCGGCGGATACCGGCGGCGGTCGATATCTGGCCCCTGCTGTGGGATTCGTCCCACGCATCGAGTATGCGGTAATACGCGGCCTCGTACCCGGCGCCGAGCTGATCCACGCCGAAATAATCCTCGACACGCCGACGGCAGGCATGCGGGTCGAGTGCGCTCGCGCGGGCGATGGCGGCCGGCAGTTCATCCGGATGGTCGCAGATGATGCCGGTGACACCGTCTTCGATCACCTCCTCGACCGCACCGCCGCGCAGCGCCACCACCGGGGTGCCGCAGGCCATGGCCTCGATCATCACGATGCCGAACGGCTCCTCCCACTGGATCGGGAAGAGCAGGCAGCGTGCGCCCGCGAGCAGCTCTCGTTTCGCCACCGCGTCCGCTTCCCCGAAGACGTGGTCGGTATCGGTGAGCAGGGGCTCGATCTCCTGCGCGAAGAACGCCTTCTCCGGCGGTTCGTTGCATTTACCGGCCAGGATCAGTTTGATACCGGCTTCATGAGCGGCACGCAGTGCGAGCTGGGGTCCCTTGTAGGAGGCATACCGGCCGAGGAACAGTGCGTAGTCCTGCTTCTCGGTGCGGAACGGCCATTCACTGGGTCGCAGCGCATTGTGTACGCGACCGATCCAGTTGAAGCTCGGCGCGAGTTCGCGCTGCCGGTCGCTGATCGCGACCAGGCGGGTGTGCTCATCGAGGGACCCGTAGTACTCCCACATATCGTTGTCGACCGGCCCGTGCACGGTGACCGCGGTGGGGATGCCCAGATTCTCGTAGGCCGGCGCGTTCAGGGGACCGGCGAAAGTATGGTCGTGGATGATGTCGATATGCCGGGAGCGGGCCAGTTTCTCGACCATGCGCCGCACCTTGAGCGCGTTGACGACCTCCGGGAACGGATCGCCCAGCCGGTCGGCCTGGGTGGTCTCCCAGACCGGTACGAATTCCGCCTGGGTACCGGGCTTTCCGGCACCCAGTAGCGTCACCCGATGTCCCCGCGCGACCAGGGTGTCGGCCAGTTCGGCCACCACGGCCTCGACACCGCCGTAACCGGCCGGGGGCACGTCGAAGTACGGCGGCGCGACCAGAACGATGTTGAGGGGGTGGTTGCGTCCGGCTCCGCCGAACCGGGCGTGCCGGGGTTTTCGCGCCGGGGTATCGGATTCGACTTCGGTATTCGTGAATATTGTGCTCAACTCTTCCTCCTCGATTAGTGACCGCGCGAACGTGCGACTACCGCCGCCCGGCCAAGGGGTGGAGCCGATCAAGAAGCCATTCGTCGAAGGCGTGGTGCTATCAGAAGTGCGCCGGAAAACTCCGGCAGGGAGAAAAGATGCACGGACGAAGGGCAGAACGTGCCTGCCGTGCGGGAATCAATCGCCGCGTAGAGCCGTCCGGCCCGGCGAAATACCGAACGCGGGACGACCCGGGGGTGCGGCTATCGCCAAGGTGAATCCGGCGCGTCTGCGCACCAGACATTCGGGAGAACAGAGCCAGTGGATATCGAGGGCGCGTCTGGCCTGACCTTGGGTCAGCGCACCGGGATCAGCCGAACAGTCGGCGATATTCGATACGACTCCGTGTTCGGTGATGACATCGATACCCGGCTCAGGGACTTCCGCCGCTGCCGGCGCCGATGTGTACCCGATCCTCACCGTTACCTCCTGCACTCGTCGAGCTGGAGCAAACAGTTGCCCGGCCGTCGGTGCCCCGCCGGCCGGTCTAGCCGATTGTGCCTGGGTCGAGCGGTGGAGCAGTGCGAATATCAGGAACGCCCATCATTCTACGCGTGCTCCGTTGTCCGTCTGATCTCGAATAATCGCAGTTCGGCATATAACTGGTTAATTCGTACCTGCTGATATGTGCATCGGAATCAACCGCGGACGGCGCGTAATACCTCTTGATGCAGGGAATCCGCGCGTGCGGTGATTTCCTCGATCCGGCCCAGCGTCCCGGTGAATACGGCGCCCTGCTCCACCGGAAGTGAGGCCAGATTGATCTCTATATTGAGCTGGGAGGTCACCGCGGCGGCCCGGGCGGCCGCACCCGCGGCGCCGATATCGGTGACTACATTCGTATTTCCGATCGGGAGCAGTTCGGTTGCCAGGATCAGGATTCCGTCGGCCTCGTCGACCACCGCGGCCGGGACCCGGGCGGCCTCCATCAGGGCCTCCTCGATGGCTTCCGAGCGGCGCGCCGACTCGTCGTCGGTCTCCCTGGGCAGTTTGTAGGCCGCGCCGACCGCGGTGAACGCGGCCGCGTCCGCGTCGGCGAGGGCCAGTGCGCGGTCCCGGGCGATATCGGCCGCTTCGATGATCCGGTCGATCACCGGCCGGTGCTCGGCATCCTTGGCGCGGGTGGTGTATCGCGCGACCATCGCGACCAGCGCCGCGCCCTGCGCGGCGTGTAGCGCCGCGACGGCGCCGCCGCCCGGCGCGGGGACCTTCGCCGCGAGTTCGCCCAGGTAGTCGCCGATCGGTGACCCGCCGAAACCGGGGGCGGTGTGCTGTGGCGATTGGGTGGGCTGCGACACGATTCGGCCTTTCTCGATCACAATAGCTCAAAGTTAGCTGCACTACCGGCGGAGCTTTCGCTCTCAACCTACCCCGTCGCCCGGCGTGGCCGGTGCCGGGCCACCCCGTAGCCGGGATTATGTTGAGGGCATGCGGATCGGATTGAGTATCAACTATTCGGGCGGCTTCACCGAGGCGGCGGCCGAAGTGGCCGATTTGGAGCGGGCGGGCCTGGATATCGTGTTCGTGCCCGAGGCGTACTCGTTCGACGCGGTGAGCGCCCTGGGCTATCTGGCGGCCAAGACCACCCGGCTGCAACTGGCGTCGGGAATCATGCAGCTGTACACCCGGACACCCACCTTGACCGCGATGACCGCCGCCGGTCTGGATTTCGTCTCCGACGGCCGGTTCGTGCTGGGTCTGGGTGCGTCGGGCCCGCAGGTCATCGAGGGTTTCCACGGTGTGCCCTACGACGCGCCCATCGGTCGGACCCGCGAACTCGTGGAGATCTGCCGGAAAGTGTGGCGCCGAGAGCGGCTGGAATACCAGGGCAAGTACTACCGGATCCCGCTGCCCGAGGGCGAGGGCACCGGCCTGGGTAAACCCCTCAAGCTCATCAATCACCCGGTACGGGAACGCGTCCCGGTGCTACTCGCCGCGCTGGGTCCCAAGAACGTGCAGCTGGCCGCAGAGATCGCCGAGGGCTGGCAGCCGATCTTCTTCCTGCCCGAACGCGCCGACGAGGTGTTCGGGGAGGCACTGCGCGCCGGGAAGCAGCAACGCGATCCGGCACTGGGGACCCTCGACGTCTACGCCGGTCCGGCGCTGGCCATCGGCGAAGACGTGGAACCGCTGCTCGATTTCGTCAAACCCATGCTGGCGCTCTACATCGGCGGAATGGGCGCGAAGGGCAAGAACTTCTACCACACCCTGGCCACCCGGTACGGCTACGGCGCCGAAGCCGACCGGATCCAGGAGCTCTACCTGGCCGGAAAGAAAGACGAGGCCACCAAGGTGGTCCCCGACGCCCTGGTCCGCGATATCTCGCTGATCGGCCCGGCCGGTTATGTCAAAGAACGAGTCGCCGCCTTTGCCGAGGCCGGGGTCACGGTGCTCAATGTCGCGCCGCTGGCCGCCACCGCCGCCGACCGGGTGAAACTGATCGAGCAGTTCCGGGCGATCTGCGATTGATCCCCGCGCACGACACGGAACGGGCCCGGCAGCGAATCGCTGCCGGGCCCGTTCCGTGTCATAAGCCGGCGGCTATTCGCCCCGGAAACTCGCCAGTGCGGCGTCCAGGGTGGTGTGCAGGGCGAAGACCTGATCCAAAGCCGTCATCTTGAGCTGACGGCTGGTGGCCGGGCCCTCGGCGACGAGCGCGATGGTGGTCTTGTCTCCGGCGCGTTGGTGCGCGGAGACCAGCGCCGCCATCCCGGCCGAGGCCAGGAAGCTCACGGCCGCCAGATCCACGACCAGCCCGGCCGGGCCGGCATCGAGCGCGGCGTCGATCGCGGTCTCCAGGGCGGGGGCCGTGGCGAGATCGACCTCCCCGGTAACCGTGAGCACCGTGACGCCGTCGTGGTCGGCGACCGAGGTCGTCATCGTATCCGTGAGCGGGTTCGCGTCTGGAGGAGTATTGGTCACGTCTTCACAATCTGCCATGAGTCCCTCGATCTCGCTGCATCGTATTCCCGCCGGCGCGATTGTTCGTCCCGCGCAGGGCGCTGGCCACCGGGAACGTGATCGCCGGAAGGGTCACCGACATCCGTACCCGGGTTCCGGGCCCGGGATGGTCTATCTCGAGTTCTTCGGTGAGTGCCCGCATCATATCGATCCCCCGGCCGCGTGGGCCCGGATCGGCCGGACGGGGGCGCCACGTTCCGGTATCGGTTGTTTCGATGACCACCTGGTCACCGACGCATTCGGCGGTGAGTACGACCCGTTCGGCCCGGCCGCCGCCCTGTTGATACGCGTGTTCGATACTGTTGCTGCACGCCTCGTTGGTCGCCGCGACCAGGTCCGAGGTGAGGTTGTGCGGGACCGCCGCGGCGGACAGCCACGCTGTCAGAGTACGGCGCAGCATGGCCAGCCGATCCGGCCGGGCCGGGACATCCAGGCGCAGCGGGGCGGGCGGCTGCCGGTACACGACCATGGCGATATCGTCGTCGTAGCCGCCGTCGGGGCGTAGCGCCGACAGCACCGAATCGGCGACCTCGCGCGGTAGTTTCTCGGCGGTATCGGCCAGGATGGCCGCGATTTTCGCGAACCCCTCGTCGATATCCTCACCGCGGCGTTCCACCAGACCGTCGGTGAACAGGACCAGGGTGGAGCCCGGCGGCAGTGGGGTGGTGGCCTCGGGCCGCCGCGGTGTCTCGAAGGTCGCCAGCGGCACCGATCGGCCGCCCTCGAGCAACCGCCCGGTCTTGTCGACATCGGCCAGGATGGGCGGCATATGACCGGCGTTGCTGTAGCGCACCAGCCCACGCACCGGATCCAGAACCGCCGCGCAGACCGTGGTGCACAGCGCGCCGGGGATACGGGCCGCCACCGGGTCGAGTTCGGTGAGCAGCTGCGCCGGCCCGGCGCCGCGCAGCAGCAGAGCGCGGGCGGCTGTCCGCAACTGGCCCATCACCACAGCCGCCGACAGTCCGCGACCCACACAGTCGCCGACCACGACGCCGATGGTGCCGTCCGGGAGCGGGACCACGTCGTACCAGTCGCCGCCGATCTCCAGCGGCGGCAGCGCGGGCTCGTAGTGCACCGAGAACCGGGGCGGCAGTTCGATGGGGCCGAGCATCGCCCGCTGCAGAGTCAGTGAGGTGGACCGGGCCTGATCGAAGTTGCGGGCGCGCTGCACGGCCAGGCTCAGATGGCCTATGAGCAGCGAGAACAGGGTCCAATCGGCGGCGTCGACCACCCGCGGCACCGGGAACCGCAGCCACAGCGCGGTATCGCCGGTCTCACCCAGGGGCGCGACGATGCCCTCGGCGCTGTCCGCACCGCCCTCCGGGACGGCGAGCAGGGTGCGGCCGGGTCGCAGCCGGGCGCGTTTCAGGATGGCCTCGGTGGCCGGTTCGAGCCGGTGCGCGTCCGGATCGGTGTCCGGCGTGCCGGTCGGCGGGGCTCCGGAGATGTACACATCGGGCGCTCCGTGGCCCGGCCATACCGCCACCACGGCGGTTTCCGCGGCCACCGTGCGCCGCAGTTCGTCCAGACCGACCTCGAGCACTTCGGCCACGGTGGTCGCGGCGGCCAGCGCGGTCGCCAGCCGGTTGGCGGCCTGATCCCGGGCCTGGGCGTCGTGTTCGGCGGTGACATCGCGGACCGTGCCCACGAAGATGTGTTCCTCGCCGTCCGGTTGCACCAGGGCGCTGGTACTCACCCCGATCCAGCGGCGGCGGCCGTCCCGGTGCTGGATGGGCACCACGAAACGGGACGCCTCGGTGCCGAGATCCGGGTACCGGGGGCCTTCCGGGATCGCCCAGGGATGCGGTAGCGGGTAGGGCACGCCTGTCGCGCCGTAGCCGGTGAGCTCGCCGAATGCCTTGTTGACCTCGATGATGGTGCCGCGGGCGTCGGCGACGAAGAATCCATCCTGGAGTGATTCGACCAGCGCGGTCCGGAACTCGTCGCGGCCGGCGAGATCATCGGCGCGGGACCGTTGCTGCTCGTACCGGCGGGTGCCGTCGAGGTAGCCGCGGGTCGCCACATCCAGGGTGATCAGAGTCTGCAGCAGGAATTCCAGGGCATGTTCGGGGAGTGGGCCGTCGGAGCCCGCCGGACTACGCGTGGACGTGGCCGGTGTGGATGTGGTCGGCGCGGCGGTGGGGGCGGGCGCGGCGGCTTCGGCCTGAACCTGTTTCACCACCCGGAAATGGTGTTCGGTGAGATCGAGCAGGCTGATGCCCTCCACCAGTGCCCGCCGCCCCAGTTCGTGTCCCTCGGCGAGACCCTCACCCTCGGGATCGGCGAGGTGGCGGCGCAGTGCGTCGGCGTAGGCGTCCAGGAAGGCCGCCAATACCGCGCTCATCGACCCCTCCGGTGCATCACGGCATCTCTCGGGGGCCCGCGCCGTTGGAGGCGCCGCGGACCCGTGCCGCCAGCACCAGGGCGTCGTCGCTGTCCTTGGCGTGCCGGTTCAGCAGATCCTGGGCGATATCGGCGGTCGACTTCGCGAGATCGACTCCCGGGTCCGGGTCGACCTCCACGCCGTCGGTGGACATGAGCAGCAGATCGCCCGGACGTACCGGCACGGTCTGCGGCTGCAAGGTGGAAGGCAGCCGGTATCCCACGATCCCGCCGCTCTGCAGTACCGTCGCGCTGATCTGGGGCCCGGTCGGGCCGACGGAAACCATGCGGGACTCCACATTGCCCACCCCCAGCCACTGTGTCTCCTCGGCGCCGAACAGGGCCAGCGACACCGCCGCCCCCCGGGTATCGGACATCGCTCGATGACACAGCACCATCAGCACATCCAGTGGTTCGGCGCGGTTCTCCGCGAGCACCCGGGTGGCGCGGTCCACGGCGGCCGCCGCCGCGGCGCCGTGCCCGAGACCGTCGAGTACCGCGAACAGCACGGTGCCGGTACCGGTGTCCAGCACGACGCAACGGTCACCGGAGACATCCTGTCCGGGAAGGGCGCGGCCGGCCATGGCCCATTCGATCCGGCCGATGAACCCGTCCTCATGCACCGTGGGGTACCCACTTCCACATCTCCACCAACGTGCCCTGTCCGGGTGCGGAGTCGATGGCCATACCGTCCATCAGCCGTTTCGCGCCGGGTAGGCCCAGCCCCAGGCCCAGTCCGGTCGAATATCCGTCCTCCATGGCGCGGGCGATATCGATGATTCCGGGCCCCTGATCCTTGGCCTGCACCACCAGCGCCCGGCGGCCGTCGCGTTCGTCCACCTGCAGCCGGATCTCGCCGCTGCCGGCGTAACTGGTGATATTCCGCGCGACCTCGGAGATCGCTGTGGAGATCATCGTCCGATCGGTGAGCGTGAAGCCGAGTTCTTCGGCCAGCTCCCGCCCGGCCTGACGTGCGGTCACGATGTCGTTGGACATCTTCACCGCGATTACCACCTGCTCAGCGGCCACTGTCACGACCATCTCGATGCTGGTGGCGGGCCGAGGCCTTGCGGTTCAGCCAAGCCAGGCCCTCCTCGAGATCCAATGCGGTGTGCATGTCCTCGAAGGTCAGGCCGAGTTGCACCATGGCGAAGGCGACTTCGGGCTGTAAGCCGACGATCACGGTCTCGGCACCGCGCAACTGGGTCATATGCGCGATGGTGCGCAATGATCTGGCGGCGAAGGAGTCCATCACATCGATGGCCGTCACATCGACGATGATGCCCTGGGCGCGGTACTTGCTGACCTGTTTCATCAGGTCGTCCTGTAGTCGCTCGGTATCGGCATCGGTCAACGCGGACTGCACCGACGCGATGAGATATGTGCCCTGTTTCAGGATGGGTACTGGCATATCGATTCCGTCAGCGCGTATCGCGTTCGCTGCGCTCGGTCACTCTGGACACCTCATAGCCCAGTAACCGTTCCGCCTCCTCGATACCGCCCTGCAGATCGCCGACCGCGTTCATCTTCGACAGGTCCAGCCCGATGGTCACCAGGGTCAGCGCGATCTCCGAGGACAGGCCGGTCATGATGACGCTGGCACCCATCAGCCCGGAGGCGTCCACGGTCTGCACCAGGTGGTTGGCGACGGTGGAGTCGATATCCGGCACGCCGGTGATATCGATGACCACGACCTTGGCGCGATTGTTGCGGATGGCCCGCAGCAGCTGTTCGGTGAGCTGGCGGGCGCGCTGGCTGTCGAGCACGCCGATTATCGGCAGGATCAGCAGCTGCTCACGCACCTGGAGCACCGGGGTGGACAGCTCGCGAATGGCTTCCTGCTGCTGGCGGATAACGCGTTCGCGCTCCTGGACGAACGAGACGCCCACCGTGTTGGCGATCCGGTTGGCCGCCGGTTCGTAGGCGTCGAGCACCGCGTTGAGCAGATTGAAATCGGCCTGATATTTCTCGAACAGCGAGCGGGCCAGCACGTCGCGCAGCAACAGCACCATGCCGAGCACCTCGT
The DNA here is from genome assembly GCF_040638875.1 of Nocardia sp. NPDC024068. Classification (NCBI taxonomy): domain Bacteria; kingdom Bacillati; phylum Actinomycetota; class Actinomycetes; order Mycobacteriales; family Nocardiaceae; genus Nocardia; species Nocardia sp. NPDC024068. The sequence goes on from NZ_JBEZYU010000045.1 coordinate 48,435, forward strand.
CGGTCTCGACGCCTCGCGGAATAATGCGTTCGGACAGGTCGCGGGCGTAGGCCTGCAGGGCTTCGACGCTACCGGTCTCGAGGACCTCGACGTAGTTGTCGTAGACCGATGTCGCCTCGGAGAAGACCTCTTCCGGGGTCATCGCGGTGAGCAGGCGCGCCTCGGTGATACGCCGGGCCCACTCCTCCCGGAGCGCGGTGCGGTTCTGGCGCAGATGTTCGACGAGCTGCGGGAGCAGATTGTCGACGGGGCCCGCAGCCAATGAGTCCGC